>JAEEPZ010000152.1 GCA_016285055.1 Prevotella sp. | reverse complement strand
ATTGACGGTTCGTTCATTCTACCCAGCGGACCTGCAGGCAACATGGCCAAGGCAGGGCCGCCGCTTCTTGTACTACTTCATTCTGTCTATGTAAGTCTCTCAAAGAACTCTTCGCTTTGCGCGTCAAACTCACGGCCCCTCTGTCTGAAGGGGCGTTCCCTTGATTGCGGGTGCAAAGGTAGCAACTTTTTCCGCACCTACCAAATTTTTCGGCAACTTTTTTACATAAAAAGCAAAACTTTTTTCAAACGGTTGACAAAGGTCAACAGGAGAAGGGACACACATTTATAATATTAATAAAAGGGAGAGCGGGACTGATGGGACCTATGAGACCTATGGGACCTATGAGACCTATGAAAACTACAGTCGCTTTGCCTTGCCCAAAAAGGCCACTTGATGCAAGTCAAATTTCACTGACAAAAAATCAAATAGTGCGGTTGAGCAAAGGGATTTTGAAGTACCTTTGCATCGCTTTAGAAAACAACAGAAAAGAGATGAAAAGTATTCTTGAAGGAAGGCCTGCCCTGAAGGCCGAGATAGAGAAGATTGCCGAAGTGGCCGGCTACCTGTGGCAGAACGGTTGGGCCGAGCGCAACGGCGGCAATATCACCGTAAACATCACTGAATATGCCGACGACGAGCTGCGCCAGCTGCCCGCCATCAGCGACGTGAAGCAGATAGGCATCACCCTGCCAGCCCTGAAAGGCTGCTACTTCTACTGCAAGGGCACGGGCAAGCGCATGCGCGACTTGGCACGCTGGCCCATGCAGAACGGCAGCGTCATCCGCATCCTCGACGACTGTGCCAGCTATGTCATCATTGCCGATGAGGCTGTCATGCCCACCAGCGAGCTGCCCAGCCACCTCATCGTACATGCCAAGCAGATAGAGAAGGGCACGGGCTACAAGGCCACCGTGCACACCCACCCCATCGAGCTGGTGGCCATGAGCCACAATCGCGAGTTCCTGGGCAAGGACGTGCTGACCCGCATCCTCTGGTCGATGATTCCCGAGACGAAGGCTTTCTGCCCGCTGGGTCTGGGCATTGTGCCCTACACGCTGCCGGGCAGCAACGAGCTGGCCGAGGCCACGCTGAAAGAGCTGGAAGACTACGACGTGGTGATGTGGGAGAAGCACGGCGTCTTTGCCAAAGGCACGGATGTGATGGATGCTTTCGACCAGATTGACGTGCTCTCGAAGAGTGCCAAGATCTACATCGACGCCCGCTGCATGGGCTTTGAGCCCGAGGGCATGAGCGATGAGCAGATGGCAGAGATGACACGCGCCTTCAACCTGCCGAGATAAACAGGCAAGGGACTGAAAACAATTGAAAAACAACTACTGACTACATATATATCTTAGAAAATGGTAAGGCTCTCGCTGCTGTGAAGCAGTGGGAGTCTCTTTTTGGGGCAATCATATAGCAATTGACCTATTTGTAAACGCACAAAAAAAGTCCGAAATGTACGCCGCTCCCCCGCCCCTGTCTTATTTCATCCGCACAGTCCGCAATCTTCTTTACATCTCGGACTTCCGTCCGAAGCCTTCGGACGAAAAGTCCGAAGCCTTCGGACAACGAGTCCGAAGCCTTCGGACAGAGTGTCCGAAGCCTTCGGACTTTTTGGGGCAGCAGTACCTCGACTGCTACGGGTAGGCAACTGAAGGTCGGGTATGAGCCTTACGGAGTATTTAGCCCTGGGTCAACTGCTATATTATTGCCCTTTTTTTGATGGTGGTCAAAATAGTGTTGCTGTGAAAGGCTACTGGTACAACAGAACCCGGTCTCTGGGTTGAAATCCATAGCAAAGCTATTGTCTTTAACTCCAAAACTTGCGAAAGTTGAAAAAATAATCACAGAAATGCTTGTGATTCAGGTATTATTTGTATCTTTGCCGTTGATTATCCGTTTTTTACTAAAATAGCAAATAAACCCATGCAACGAAATGATGCAACAGGCTAACGACACATCGCTTATCATCACCACATACAACCATCCCGTCTTTCTTGAGATGGTATTCAAAAGTATATTAGGGCAACAAACCATGCCGGGTGAGGTTATTGTGGCCGATGACGGATCTACAGCCGAGACGCGTGAACTGATTGAGCGTTATCAGGCCCTCTTTCCTGTTCCGCTCATTCACTCGTGGATTCCCGATGAAGGCTTTCGTTTGTCGATGTCACGCAATGTGGCCATCTCGAAGGCCAAAGGCGACTATATCATTGTCATCGACGGGGACATCGTCTTGGGACCATCATTTGTCAGAGATCATGTGCTGGCACGTGAACAGGGCTGTTTTATCAACGGCAGCCGTGCCCGGCTCTCAGAGGAAGCCACTCGCAAGCATTGTGCTACACTTGACTCCCGTTTCACGGTCTTTACGCCTGGCTTGAGACGCCCGATGACCTTGTTGCGCATACCGTGGCTACACCGCATAGTCAAAGGCGCAACTGGTATAGACAAAATCAGGGGATGCAACATGTCGTTTTGGAAATCAGACTTTGTGGCTGTCAATGGTTATGAGGAGCGAATCACCGGCTGGGGGTGCGAAGACACCGAGCTGGTTGACCGTCTTTATCACATAGGCGTTAAGCGCAAGAACATCAAGGGGCTGGCTCCCTGCGTTCACTTGTATCATTACCCCTCAGCTGAGAATGATGCTACTCACAAGACCAACATCATCATCCGCGAGGAGACGGAACGTTTGCGGAAGACAAGGGCTGACAAGGGTTTAGACCAATATTGACTGAGTGCGAAACTTGCGGATTACCATAATTTATGATAATGATGAAGAGCTACTATTTTGTGTTCTGTAAAGAAAGCCTGCTGTTGGAGGAACAGGCCGACGGCAGTTGTACAGTGCCGTGCTGCGAGGAGCCTCCCACGGAAGTGAAACCGTGGACGGCCATCCTCAACGTCACTCCCATGGACGACGGCACCGAGGTAAAGACCTACGCCATCGACAACATACCCTCTGCCACTGAACCGAAGAACGGCCCATCGCCCGTTTTCATCCCACTGCGCCAGAGCTACTACAAACTGCCGCTGCCGCTCTATCTGAAGGGCGGCAAGTGCGCCGAGCTGCTCTACTGGGACCAGAACACGCAGTTCTGCGGTGTCTGTGGAGGGCCGATGAAGTTGCATACTGCCATCTCGAAACGCTGTTCGAACTGCGGCAAAGAGGTATGGCCGCAGGTGGCGCCGGCCATCATCGTGCGTATCACACGTGGCAGCGACGAGGTGCTGATGGCCCGTGCCCGCAACTTCCGGGGCGACTTCTACGGTCTCATCGCCGGCTTCGTTGAGACAGGCGAGACGCTGGAAGAGGCTGTCGTGCGCGAAGTGAAAGAAGAGACGGGCTTAGAGGTGACCAATATCCGCTACTTCGACTCGCAGCCCTGGCCCTACCCCAGCGGCCTGATGGTGGGGTTCACAGCCGATTATGCCGGCGGACAGATTCACATCCAGCACGAGGAGCTGCAGAACGTGGCGTGGTTTCATCGCGACCGCCTGCCCAAGCTGCCTGAGAAACTGTCCATCGCCCGCCGGCTCATTGACGACTGGACGGGAGAGGCCGAGCAGAGCGAATGTGAAACTTGAATAAGTAATAAATGAGATGACTTTCAGAGAATTCTGGCAACCCCTCACCACCGTCTATCCTGAGGCTGAAGCCCGCTGGATAGGGCGCTTTGTGTTCGAGGAAAAATACGGCTTCACGCACGCCGACCTGCTGATGGGGCGCGAGACAGGCGTCGCAGAATCTGAGCTGCGGGAGTTGCAGCAGCGACTGCTGACGGGCGAGCCGGTGCAATATGTCATCGGCCAGGCACCCTTTGGCGACCTGCTGTTCAAGGTCACACCCGCTGTCCTCATCCCCCGCCCCGAAACGCTGTGGCTCTGCCACGCCGTCGGCAACAGCGTGAAAGATCTTCCGTCTGCCCACATCCTCGACATCGGCACTGGCAGCGGCTGCATCGCCATCACCATCGCCTTGGCAACAGACGGACACGGACAAGCACTCATCTCAGCCTGGGACATCAGCAACGAGGCACTGGCCGTGGCCCGCGACAATGCCAAGCGTCTGAACGCCAACGTGTCTTTTGAACAGCACGACATCCTCAGCCCACCCGACGACACGGCACGCTGGGATGTCATTGTGAGCAACCCGCCCTACATCTGCGAGCAGGAGAAAAAAGCCATGGAGCATCATGTCCTTGACTTCGAGCCTTCGCTGGCGCTCTTCGTGCCCGACGACGACCCGCTGCTTTACTATCGTGCCATAGGCCATTATGCCGTCAAGGCGCTGCGCCCGGGAGGAAGGCTCTTCCTGGAAATCAATCCCCTCTACGCCAAAGCCCTGTGCGGCATGTTGCTGGCACAGGGCTTCACGTCGGTCACCGTCAGCAAAGACGACAACCAGAAAGAGAGGTATGTTGTGGCTTCGTAATTACTTCAGCTTGATGCTGCCATCGGCACTGATGGAAGCCTGACTCTGAGGCACATCGGCGTCAGAGAGCTGCTTCAGCTGGCTGATGACGGCACCCGAGCGGTCTGTCCTCGGGCCGATGCCGCGTGTCTGGATGAAGGGATGGATCTGTCCGCCAAGGAAAGCACCCGTCTGCTTGTCAATCTTGATCTTCACAACAGGCGCATAGCCTGATATGCCCGTGAGGCTGACGTTATAGGGTGTGCAGAAATTGCCAAGGCTATAGGCGATGAAACGGCCTTTGTACACCTCCATGGCACGCACCACATGGGGTCCGTGACCATAGACGATGTCGGCACCGTGGTCAACGCAGAAGTGTGCCAGCTGGCGCAGCGAGCCGCGGTTCTCGCCGAGGAAGGTCTCACTGCCCTGCGGCAGATGGCTCTGCGTGCGGCCCTCGGCTCCGCCATGGAAGGAGACGATGACAAGGTCACACTGCTTTACCAGTTCATCGACGATGCGCCCCACCACGTTGAGGTCGGTATGCTTCAGGGTGTAGCTGTTGTGCCCAAAGGCGCACAGGCCTATCTTCTTGCCCCCTCGCTCAATGACACATTTCTCCACACGGCCCTCGATGCCGCTGAACAGGATGCCTTGCTCGCGCAGGCACTGCTCCGTGCTCTCGATGCCCGTCTGGCCGAAGTCGTTGGCGTGGTTGTTGGCCATGCTCATATAGTCGAAGCCCACTTCTTTCAGGCGGGGTGCAAAGCTGGTGGGGGTGCGGAAGGAGTAGCTGTTGGGGCCAGTACCCTTCGTCGACTGTCCGCCGTCGCAGAGCGTTCCCTCGAGGTTGCCCACGGTCAGGTCGGCACTCAAGAGGATGGCCTTGGCATCCTTGAACAGATCCTTGCCCTCGTTCTCCGGCAGCATCATGCTGGGATAGGTGGTGCCCATCATCACGTCACCCACCATGGCAACGGTGAGCGTGTCGGTCTGTGCAGCAGCACTGCCCGCCGACAAACAAAAAATGGCAGATGACAGGAGAAACCTTGTCATCCGCCAGCTCTTCATCATAGCTCTCATATCCAATAAACTATTGTACTTATTTCTCTTCAGCTTCCCTTATTTCACTCGGCGAACACCCACGAAGCGCCTCTGATAGTAGCCCTCGGTGCTCTTGCTGATTTTCACGCCCTGCTTTGTCGAGGCATGGATAAAGGTGAAGGTGTCGGTAGCGGGATCGACGCTGATGACGATGCCCACATGCCCCACGTTGCGGCCTGAGTGCGGCGAGGTGAAAAACACGAGGTCGCCGGCCTGCATCTCGCTGCGCTTGACAGGCGTGTTGATGGCATACTGCTCGCGCGAGGAAGCACCAATCCACACGTTGTTCTGGCGCTTGTAGACATAGCTCGTGAAGCCCGAGCAGTCGAAGGTCTTCGGCCCTTTTGAGCCATAGACATAGCGTTTGCCGATGTGCGAGACAGCCTCGTCGAGGATGTTCTCAGTCATCAGTTCGTCGTAGTTCAGCGACTCACCGTTATTTTGATATAGGAAGTCATAGTTGTCTATCTCGTCAGCGCCCTCTTCGCTAAGTGCAAAGAGCTCGTCCACCAACACATCCTTGTCGGTAGCCACAGTCTGAGCGGTGGCCCCACAGGCCATCATCAGGGCCATAAAGCCCATGCAAAGCTTTCTCTTCATATCGTTATTAGGTAATTTTATAGTCGCAGCATCCCTGCCGCATATCGTTAGTGGGTGCAAAGGTACAAAGAAAAAGCCAAGAACGGCTGAAGTGTTATCATCTTTTGTCTACTTTTAACTTTTGTGCCCTTCCGCCCTTTGGTTATTAGCTTTTTTTTTGCAATGATATAGCAGTTGACCCCTCCTTTTAAAAGGAGGGGAAGGGCTGCGCCGTCATGTAGGCGTTGCAGAGGTAACTTATTCTCCCCCTTGCAAAGGGGGAGTTAGAGGGGGATTCATCTGCGCAGAGTGAATCCCCCCCAGCCCCCCCTTTGCAAGGGGGGGAATGGCTGCGCACAGTTTTTGTAGAAAGATATGCTTGCGGTAGCCATAGAAACGGACATAGTTCCACGGGTCTGTTATACCAAATAATCGCCTTTTTGCGTTATATTGGTTAGGAAAACGAAGCATTCGTTTGTCTCTATGATAAAACGTAAGCAACGGAAGATGAATCAGAGTACACTGGAAAAGCTGTTCCGGCAACACCATGGCCGACTGCTGGCCGAGGCTCGCGGCATGCTTTACGACGACGCCGAAGCGGAGGATGTGGTGAGCGAAATCTTTGCCGCGCTGCTGCGACGGCTGCCCGAGGTAGAGACTGGTCGTGAACTGGCGTACCTCTGTGAGAGCGTGCGCAACCGCTGTCGAAACGTACTCGCCCGCAAGACGCTGACGGAGCGGGTGACGCATCTCTATGCCCTCGACCAGCCGACGGTGACAGAAGTTGAGGAGAAGGAGCGGCTCGACCGTCTGCAGGCTTTCATCCGGACAGAACTGACCGAGGCTCAGCGCCGCGTGTTCCAGCTGCGCTTCGGCGAGGAACTGAAGTATCGTGAGATAGCTGCTGAACTGGGCATCAGCGAGGTGGCGGTGTACAAGCATCTTGTCGCTGCGATTACGCGAATCAAAAACCATTTCAACCCTTAACGACATGGAGACGAACGACAAATTAATGACGCTGCTGCGGCTGATGGACGAGCCGGAAGCAATGACCGAAGCACAGTTGCAGGAACTGCTCTCGGACGAAGAAGTGCGAAAGGCCTACGACGTGATGGCCGACTGTAAGAAAGTGTATCAGAGGGAAAAGCGGCATACCCCCACACTTCCCAGCCGTCACGGGCAAATTGCTCAAAGGCGAGGGTGGATATACCGTATAGCCGCTGTCTTCCTTGGTGTCGTCTTCTTCAGTGGGCTGGTGTACGCTACCCTCCGCTTTCTGAGTTCTAGCTCTGCGCCGGAAGATGCTACTGGGCCGACGGCTGTTGAAACAAGCGAAACCCCTACGGGGGCTGTTGGTGGGGCGTCCGTCCGTTTCGACGACGTGCGACTCGACAGCATCCTCACCGTCGTCTCGGCCCACTATGGCAAGGCAGTCAGCTTCCGCAACGAGGAGGCCAAAGGCATGAAGTTCATCATGACATGGGATCCTGACAGGCCGCTCTCCGACTTCATCGACGGTCTGAACCTGTTCGACGGACTTAGCCTGACCTTGCAGCGCGATACCATCTATATAGAGACCACCGAAGATAAAGAGAGTATATGAAACGGCTACTCTTATTCCTTCTTTTATACCTGTCGTTTAGCGGCGCACGGGCACAGGTCAGCCACGATTTCCACAACACCGTGCTCACCGAGGCCCTGCGCACTATTGAGCTGGGGCAGCAGGAGTACACCGTCACCATCCTCTCCGACGGTCTTGACAGGCTGCAGACCTCGGCTAAGGTGAGAAACCTCACTGTGCCCGAAGCTGTGAGGACGGTTTGCAAGAAGCTGCCCGTCAAGGTGAAGCAGAGAGGACGCCTTATCACCGTTCAGGCCAGGCGGGGCTGGCGGCCTGCCGCGGAAGAGGTAAGCCTCGTGGGACCGGTGGAAGACGGCTTCCTGAAGATGCCGCTGCCCGACGCACGGGTGTCGGTATTCACGACGGACAGCACGGTGGTTGTAGACTCGGCGTCTATGGTGCGTTTCTACAATGGCAGCGAGCGCCTCGTGATGGCACAGTTCGTCGCGCTGGTGCCACCGGGCCGTGAGTACTTGGTGCGTGCTCGGCTGAAGGGCTACGACGATGTGTGGCAGCGGGTGAACGTTGCGGCCACGGAGAGAGAGGACGTACACGTGCCTACGCTGAAGATGCACAAGATGAGGAACATCAACCTGAAGGAGGTGGTGGTGACGGCTACCAAGGTAAAGTTCTTCTGGCGAGGCGACACACTGGTCTACGATGCCACGGCCTTCAACCTGCCCGAAGGCTCGATGCTCGACGACCTGATACGCCAGCTGCCGGGTGTGACGATGAACGACCAGGGCGAGATATTCGTCAACGGACGCAAGGTGGACGAACTGCTGCTTGGCTCGCGCTCGTTTTTCGGCGGCAACAAAAAGGTGCTGATGGAGAATCTGCCCTATTACACGGTGAA
>JAEEPZ010000033.1 GCA_016285055.1 Prevotella sp. | reverse complement strand
GAAGAGTGTGGGCGAAGAAGTTTCAGCGAAGAGTGGGCTGCAAAGAAGTGGCAGCGAAGGAGTGGCAGCGAAGGAGTGGCAGCGAAGGAGTGGCAGCGAAGGAGTGGCAGCAAAGGAGTGGCAGCAAAGGAGTGGCAGCAAAGGAGTGGCAGCGAAGGAGTGGCAGCGAAGGAGTGGCAGCGAAGGAGTGGCAGCAAAGAACATTACTGACATTACAGACCCCACCCCTGCCCCTCCCCTTGAAGGGAGGGGATGGCTGCGCATTGAGCTACGCAGCAGACAAGGTGGAGGTTGTGTCGGCCGGTGATGGTATGGTGTGAGCCCCTCCCCTTCTTGCGTCCCTTTAATTCTTTCAGTCGCTACGCTTAGTGAAAGCGGCAGAGCCGAGCGGCAAGCGGCAGAACCGAGCGGAAGGGAGGGGAGTGTCTCACGGGGTCCCTTGAGACAGAGGCTTTTCATGGAGAGTCATTTGTCTTTGACTCCCTTAACTCCTTTAACTCCCTTAACTCCTTTAACTCCTTTAACTCCCTTAACTCCTTTAACTCCTTTAACTCCTTTAACTACCTTAACTCCCTTAACTCCTTTAACTCCAAGACTTGCGAGACTTGAATAAAAAAATAAATTACACGAAAAGATTTGGCAATATCATTCTTTTGTCGTAATTTTGCCGAATCAAAAAAACAAGAGCAGTATGATGACTATCATTGACGCCCATTCGCACCTGTGGCTGAAGCAGGACACACGGGTGGAAGGCAAACGCATTAAGACCTTGCAAAACGGACGCAGCATCTTCCTGGACGAGGAAGTGCAGATGCTGCCACCCTTTATGATAGACGGTGTGAACTCGGCCGAGGTGTTCCTGTCGAACATGAACTACGCCCAGGTGGGCGGTGCCGTGGTGGTGCAGGAAATCATTGACGGGTGCCAGAACGATTATCTCACTGAGGTGCAGCAGACTTACCCTGACCGTTTCTTCTGCATGGGCATGGCGGAGTTCCGCTACGGCCATGACTTCCTGACCGATGCGCAGGCCGTGGTGAACAGTCCCCTGAAAGGTCTGGCCATCCCCGGCCACCGTCTGCTCAGCGTGCCCACATCGCCAAAGGAAGACGACTTCGAGACGTTGCACCTCAACGCACCGCGCCTGATGCAGCTGTTCAAGATGCTGGAAGAAAGCGGCATGGTGCTGTCGATGTGTCTCGGCGACGATGCGCAGCAGATAGGCGAGATGAAGGAGGTGATACAGGAGTGTCCGCGTCTGCGCGTGGCCATCGGCCATTTCGGCATGGTGACGAGGCCGAGCTTCGAGCAGCAGGTGAAGCTGGCACTCGAGGGCGAGAACGTGATGGTGGAGAGCGGCGGCATCACCTGGCTCTACAACGCAGAGTTCTACCCCTACCCCACCGCCATCCGCAGCATCCGTCAGGCCGCCGACTGGGTGGGCTGGGACCGCCTGATGTGGGGCAGCGACTATCCGCGCACCATCACAGCCATCACCTACCGCATGAGCTACGACTTCGTGAGCAAGAGCCCTGAGCTCAGCGACGAGCAGAAAGCGCTGTTCCTTGGCGGCAATGCCGTGAGATTCTACGGTTTTAAGAATCTTCCCGACCTGCCCTATATAAAGAATATGTCGGAATAGGGAAATACCGTTTTTCTTGTTTTTACCTGTTTTAACGAAAGAAAACCGTTCATACCAACCAATTGTGAATAACTACTTATGAGCACAGAAGAGAAAAGAACAGACGAGATGAAAGAAAAGGACAAGCTGATACCAAGGAAATACCTTGTGACGTTTATCCTCGTGACATCACTCTTTGCCCTGTGGGGCTTTGCCAACGACATCACCAACCCGATGGTGGCCGCGTTTCAGACGTTGATGGAGCTGACGGCGGCAAAGGCATCGCTGGTGCAGTTTGCTTTCTACGGCGGCTACGCCACCATGGCCATCCCCGCCGCGCTGTTCATCCGCAAGTACAGCTACAAGAGCGGCATCCTCCTCGGGCTGGCGCTCTATGCCACAGGAGCCTTCCTCTTCATCCCCGCAGCGGCACAGCAGAGCTTCATGTTCTTCTGTCTGTCGCTTTATATCCTCACCTTCGGCCTGGCCTTCCTCGAGACCACGGCCAACCCGTTCATCCTGTCGCTCGGCTCGAAGGAGACCAGCACGCGCCGCCTGAACATGGCACAGGCCTTCAACCCCATGGGCTCGCTCTGCGGCATGGCCGTGGCCTCGCTCATCGTGCTGCCACAGCTCATCAGCGACAAGCGCGATGCCGCCGGACAGATCATCTTCGGGGCGCTGTCGGAGGCTGAGAAGGCCGACATCCGCCTGCACGACCTGGCCGTCATACGCAATCCCTACGTGGCCATCGGCCTGGTGGTGCTCATCGTGCTCATCGTCATTGCCCTGACGAAGATGCCACGCACACAGAGCGAAGAGCAGAAGGCAATGGGACACACTCACACCACGCGGCAGACGCTGAGCAACCTGTGGCACAACACCATCTACCGCGAGGGTGTGCTGGCGCAGATGTTCTATGTGGCCGCACAGATCATGACGTGGACGTTCATCATCCAGTATGCCGACAACCTGGGCATCAACAAGGCCACTGCACAGATGTATAACATCGTGGCCATGTCGCTGTTCCTCAGCAGCCGTTTCATCTCCACGTTCCTCATGCGATATGTCAACTCACGGTGTCTGCTGGCCATCTTCGGCTGCGGTGCTGCCCTGTGCACCACGGGAGCCATTGTCATCGTCGGCATGCCGGGCCTGTACTGCCTGGTGGGCGTCAGCTTCTTCATGTCGCTGATGTTCCCCACCATCTACGGCATTGCCCTTGAGAACGTTGACAGCCAGGACACCACGCTGGGTGCCGCCTTCCTCGTCATGGCTATCGTGGGCGGAGCGCTGATGCCGCCGCTGCAGGGCATGATCATCGACCTCGGCACCGTCGTCGGACATCCTGCCGTGAACGCCTCGTTCATCCTGCCGCTCATCTGCTTCCTCATCATCATTACCTACGGCTACCGCTCTTACCACGCCAAGGCAGTGACTTTAGAGCATTGACTATAGACTTCAGGCAAGATACTATAGAATTTAGATATTCGCGAATGACTAGTAATTCACGAAACATTTGCGTGTCATTCACGTATATTTGCGCAGCGTAGCAGACTTCATAATATCCATGAACAATTCAAAATAAGATTAGAACATAAGATAAATATTCAAGTTTTAAAATGAAAGCTATCCAAATCACACACAGCCAAGAGCTGAACATCATTGATATGGACGCGCCACAGGCTCCCGCCTTCGGCGAAGTGCTGCTGCGCCTTCGTTATGTGGGCTTCTGCGGCTCCGACATCAACACCTTCATGGGTCGCAACGGCATGGCCCTCAATCCTGTCATCCCCGGCCACGAGGTGGGCGCCACCATCGAGGCCGTCGGTGAAGGCGTGCCTGACAGTCTCACCGTTGGCATGACCGTCACCGTCAACCCCTACACCAACTGTGGCAAGTGCGCCTCCTGCCGCAACCACCGTGTCAACGCCTGCCAGCACAACGAGACACTGGGCGTGCAGCGCAACGGTGCCATGCGCGAGTTCATCGTCCTGCCCTGGCAGAAAATCATCCCCGCTGGCAGTCTGTCGGCACGCGACAGCGCTCTCATCGAGCCGATGAGCGTGGGCTTCCATGCTGTCAACCGCGCACAGGTGACCGACATCGACGTGGTGATGGTCATCGGCTGCGGCATGGTAGGCATGGGTGCCATCGTGCGCTCAGCACTGCGCGGCGCCACCGTCATCGCTGCCGACATCGACGACGAGAAGCTGGCCTTGGCTAAGCAGATGGGCGCCACCTACGCCGTGAACACGCTAAAAGGCGACGTGCACCAGCAGCTAATGGACATCACCGGCGGCTTCGGCCCCGACGTGGTCATCGAGGCCGTGGGCAGCGTGCCGACCTATCAGATGGCCATCAACGAAGTGGCCTTCACAGGCCGCGTGGCCTGCATAGGCTACGCCAAGAGCGAGGTGTCGCTGCAGACGAAGTTCTTCGTGCAGAAAGAGCTCGACATCCGCGGCTCACGCAATGCCATGCCCGAGGATTTCCGCGCCGTCATCCGCTACATGGAGCGCGGCAATTGCCCTGTTGACGAGCTGATCACACGCATAGTCAAGCCGGAAGAGGCACTCGACACCATGCGCTGGTGGAGCCAGAACCCCGGCAAGGTGTTCCGCATCCTGGTAGAGTTCTAAACAACTCCACCTTCGCAAGTTGAGTAAGGAAACGAGGCGTAAGGGTTGATCATACGAAACTTGTATTATTTCCAAACCAAACCAAATATTGACTTAACAACCATGAAAAGACTATTTGTTTTGACCACCTTGGCTGCACTGATGGTGCTGCCAGGCAGTGCGCAAGTGAAATCACCATCGTTTGATGAAGTGTTAATGAGCCGACGCAGCATCCGCAGCTACGATGCTACGAAGAAAATCAGCGAGGCGGAGGTGCGCCAGCTGATGGTGGCTGTGCAGGAGGCGCCGTCGTGGGCCAACCAGCAGCCAACGAAATACTACGTGGCCATAAGCCCCGAGAAGGTGGCAGCCGTGCAGAACCTGGTCGGCGGCAACAAGGAGCGCATCAAAGATGCTCCGGTGCTCATCGTCTCAACCTTCGAGCGCGGCAAGAGCGGCTTTTTCCGTGGCAACCCTGCCAACGAGGTGGGCGACGGATGGGGCGCCTACGACAACGGCCTGTCTAACTGCTACCTCGTGCTGAAGGCCCGCGCCATGGGCTTCGACACACTCATCATGGGTATGCGCGAGGCCGACAAGCTGCGCGAGGTGTTTGCCATCCCCGACACAGAGGCTGTCATGGCCGTCATCGCCCTCGGCTATCGTGCCGCTGAACCTGTGCAGCCACGCCACCGTCAGTTGGATGACATCGTGAAGTTCTACTAAATGCCTTCTGACCATGCGGGTAGGTATTATTGGAACGGGATGGATAGCCGAGAAGGCTGCCATCACCTTGAACGGACTGAGCAAGGAGTTTCATTCCTCCGTCAGCCCTCTCCCTGCCGCCTCCTGCTGCGAGGCCTACGCCGTGGGCTCCAGAAAGTTAGAGACGGCACAAGCCTTTGCCGCAAAGTGGGGCATCGCGAAGGCCTACGGGTCATACGCCGAGCTGATAGCCGACCCTGACGTAGACTTAGTCTATGTCGGCACGCCCCACTCGCATCATTACGATGTGACGCGTGAGGCTCTTCTGGCAGGCAAGCCCTGCCTCGTGGAGAAAGCGTTTATGGCCAATGCCCGTCAGGCCCGCGACATCATTGCCCTGGCCCACGAGCGGAAGGTGTTCCTCGCCGAGGCCATCTGGACACGCTACCAACCTGCCGTGGGCATCGTGCGCAAGCTCATTGCCGACGGCCGCATCGGCACGCCACGCCTTGTCACGGCCACCCTCGGCTACTCGATGGGCGACAAAGCGCGCATCATGCGGCCCGACCTCTGCGGCGGTGCGCTGCTCGACCTTGGAGTCTATGCGCTGAACTTCGTGCGGATGTTCTGCATAGACCCTGCCGCAGATGCCGCCCCACTATCCACAGAGATTATTTCTATCAACGGCCACTGCGTGAAATCGGCCACGGGCATGGACCTGACCAACGCCATCACCATCATCCTCAAGGACGGCATCCTCGCCAACGTACAGTCGTCGGCACAGTGTGTGGGCGACAACATCGGTGTCATCGCCGGCACAGAGGGCAACCTCATCATCGACAACATCAACAACCCGCAGACCATCACCGTCAACGGGCCGAACAGGACTTACGTCGAGACCATCCGCGTGCCGCAGCAGATCACGGGCTACGAGTATCAGTTCCTGGCCTGTCGCGACGCCCTCGCCGCCGGACTGCTCGAACCCCGCGAAATGCCCCACGACGAGACACTCTACATCATGGAATTGATGGACGGCCTGCGCCAGAAGTGGGGCGTCCGCTACCCAATGGACTCATAAAAAAAAGAAACAGAACATGAAACGACTATTTATCATGGCTGTCGTCAGCCTCATGGCAGTCGGCAGCATGGCGCAGCAGCAGCTGGGCCAGCGCCCACGAGTGAAATCGCCCGTCATCAATGCCGACGGGACAGTGACATTCAACTTCTTCGACCCCTCGGCACAGGAGGTGAGTGTCAACGGTGACTTCAACGAGATCAGCAACAAGCGGCTGACCATGACCAAGGGCGACAACGGCGTGTGGACGGTGACGACAGAGCCTCTGGGCCCGGAGCTGTATTCATACAGCCTCACAGTGGACGGACAGCGCTTTATCGACCCGGCCAACAGCTATGTGAACCGCGACATCTCGACACTCAGCAACATCTTTATCGTGTCGAAGTCAAACGACGACAAGGGTCATCTCTACTCCGTGAACGACGTGCCGCACGGAACGCTGTCAAGAGTGTGGTACGACAGTCCGACGCTGGGACAGCAGCGCCGCATGACGGTCTATCTGCCGCCCACCTACGACGGTAAGAAGAAGTTTCCCGTGATGTATCTGCTGCACGGTCATGGCGGCGACGAGACCGCCTGGGGCGACCTGGGGCGCACGTCGCAGATCATGGACAACCTCATCGCCGAAGGCAAGTGCGTGCCGATGATTGTGGTGATGCCCAACGGCAATCCTACGTGCAACGCCGCTCCCGGCTGGTGGCACGAGGGCATGTACACCCCCGACGGCAACGCCTTCCGCGACCGTGGCGCCAAGGCATCGATGGAGGAAAGCTTCATGGACATCGTCAACTACGTAGATGCTCACTACCAGACCATCGCCAAGCGCTCAGGCCGTGCAGTGACAGGACTGTCGATGGGCGGCGGACACACCTTTGGCATCTCACGCCTCTATCCTAACGCTTTCGACTACTACGGTTTGCAGTCGGCAGCAGTGTTCGTACCAGGAAACAACGCCAATGGCAGGCCGGGAGCATCAGCCAATGACAAGGAGAAATACGACAAGCAGATGGCCGACCTCTTCGCCTCAAAGCCCAAGCTCTTCTGGATAGCTATCGGCAGCCAGGATTTCCTTATGCAAGCGAATCAGGGGTTGCGCAAGTACCTCGATGACCACCAGTATCACTACGAATACTACGAGAACGACGGCGGGCACATCTGGCGCAACTGGCGCATCTACCTCACGATGTTTGCCCAGATGATATTCAAGTAGAGCGTCCTGAGTCCAGTTGAAGCAGCCATTGTGCGTTTTTCCGCTTTGCGCCTGGCAAAACCTAAAAGCGGCCACAGATTACACAAGAAAGACGGGAAAAACCTTCTAGTAATAGGAGGTTTTTCCCGTCTTTCTTTGGTTCTTCTGCTTTTTCAGTTGGCAGGTGTGCACGAATACGTGCACCACATACACCACTCTTTATTCCACCACGACCTTCTTCACCGATGAGCCTTGGCGCTCGATGGTGACGCCGCGCTCGGGATGAGTGATGCGCTGTCCGTTGAGACGGAAGAACAGTCGGGGCTGGTCTTCGTCAGCGGGCGAGCCGTCGGGCACAGTGGGTGCCTCGATGCCGTCGGGCCGCGCGATGCCCTTGTAGCTGAACTCCACCACGGGACTGTCTTCCATGCCCGGTGCCACGGCCATCGCCTTGATGTGGATGCTGTCGCCGGTCAGCACGATGGGCCCGGTGTAGGTCAGCACCTTGCCGCTCTCGGGAGCGCAGGGACACGAGCCGTCGAGCGTGTAGAGGATGGTGGCGCCGCTGGTGGCGCATGTCAGGCGTATCTCAGAGCCGATGTAAAGGGTGACGCCGTTGATCTTCGACGAGCGCGGCGTGGCCACCTGCATCTGCTGCTGGTTGCGCACGGTGACGAGCGTTGTCGTGGTCAGCTCCTCCTCATCGGTCAGGGTGAAACGCACGATGCTCGTTCCTTGAGCCAGGGCGCTGAGTGACACCTTCGCCTCGCCGTTCTGGTCAAGCGTGGTCTCCTGCTGAGCCACAGCCACTGCTCCGGCATCGCTGCTGCTCACCAGCACCTTCTTGCCCTTGGCAGCGGCGGCGGGCACAGCCTTCACGGTGACGACGGCATTGCCACCCTCCTCAATGTTCACCAGCGAGTCAGCCACGAGGGCATCGATGCGCTGCTCCACAGTGAACTGCTGGGTGAAGTCCTGCTCCATCGGCACGCCGGCATAGCTCTCGACAGTACGCCTGACGGTCAGCTGCACCTTGTCATTGACGTTCAGGTTAGCGTTACTCGGCACGAAGCGCACCTTCGAGGCATACATCGAGTCGGGCGTCTGATAGCCGCTCTCAGCATTGAGCAGCTCTATCCTGCCGCTGACGGTCTGTCCGCCCTTGGTGACGAAGATGTTCTCGGTCTTCAGTGTGTTCGGGCGCATGTACTTGTCGAAGGCGATGTCGATGCCGTCCTCGCATGCCTTCACCTTCTGCACGTTGGGCTGCTTCATCTGCGTGATGCCCACGTTCACCTCTAATTGCGGCGGCGGCACGGGCAGCCAGTCGCTGTAGGTCGTCTCATAGCCCTGCTTCTCGTACTTCACCTGCCACAGGCCTGTGGGCACATCCCACTGGTAGCGGCCGTCGGCATCGGTAAAGAGCGGGTTCTCCTGGGCATAGTTCTCAGCGTCCCAGAGCACAGCCTCGTCATAGAAGTCGCCATACATATCCTCCTTCGTCTCCTTGTAGTAGCACGTGGTGGTGACGCCCTCCACGCGGTTGGAGTTCACAGCCTCGTAGACATAGCCAGAGGGGTCAAAAACGTAATACACGTTGTTGAAATTCCAATTTGGATGGTTATACCTTATCGCTGCACCTCCCAGCCTGCCCGACTGCCAGGCACTCTCTGGTATGCCATTGCTGTCAACAGCTGGCGTTGGAGGATTTGTGGGATCTGGATCGGGCTTCTTATCACACTTCAATGCGTCGATACGATTGCGAATCATATCCTGGTCGTCTGTAGAACTGCGCGGATGGTAGATGGCCGTTATGATGGAAGTAATTTCGCCCGCCAATTTGATCCACCAGGAGGCAGAAGCGACAGGCACCGTACCAGCAGTGAAGTCGGCAATGAGTGTAGCCAAGTCAAGTGATACCTGACTGACGTCGATAAGGGTGTGCTGGATGCGTTTGGCCTTAGTGGCCTCATAAACCTGTTGTGCCTTGTCTGCTTCGCCCGGACAGGGCAGCTTGGCCTCAATATAGTCGGATAGGAATTTCCACTGATCGGCATCAAGTATGTTGTCGGTAATCAGGAAAGCTAAAGGTGCAACCTTGAATACACCACCGACGGGCGTGCCGAGGAACCTGGCAATACCACCTCCAATTTCGAGGGCTTTACGGCTTCCCACTGCAAGTAGCGCTCTGAAGTTACGTGGAAGTTTGGTAATCAGACGCAACACAAAATTCTGACTCTTTTTTATACCATTGAGGAATTTCTTGGCATTTCTTACTGCCACCTTCGCTTCTTCGAGCTGGGGGTTCAAGAAGTCCTTGATGAAATTTTCATATAGTATCTTTTCATCGTTAGCCGCTTTTATTCCGTTGCGCACGGTTTTCAATTCATCCGCCATCTCGGTCATGAAGAGGGGATTCTTGCCGTTCTCCACACACTCGGCCAGCATCTTTTCGTTACGTTCCAATGTCTTTATATACTTTTCCTTTTGGGTGATGGTTGCCTTTTTGTCGGCTATCTTCTGTTTCCACTTATCCACTTCATCCTTGGCGCTTTTCAAGTCGGCCTCACCCTGCTCTACACACTTCTTAGTATCTTCATCAACAAAAGGCTGTAGCAGAGCCATTGCCCCGTCGTAAATGCATCCAAGTGCATCCTTCGTGCTAGAACAACATTCTTCGATAGTGCTGAATGTCGTCTTGAAAAAGCCATACTCGTCCGTAGCGTCCTTCAGCTGTTCTTCCTGTTTCCAAAGCTTCATGGCGGAACTTCTCAACTTATTGAAACAATCCAATACAAGTAGAGGATTCTTACCCTTAGTAGCAGCACGACGGCTGGCGACGGCATTCGTGACAGATGAGTCATCGACAATTGTCTTCACGGAACAAAGCATCGAGGTCTTGCCATCAATATAACTCATGGTTTCGCCATCCTTACGGAGATAGATGAAGGTACCATCGGTCATTGGGTATGCTGTGTAGCCTTCGGCCACTAATTGTTCGCCGTCAATGCTGTTGAGCTTCTTGTAGCTGATTTCCTGGTAGCCATCATCCCAGCTTACCACCTCAGTGTAACCGTCTTCAGGCTTCTGAAGGGCAGTGGTGTCAGTTGTCTGCACAAGCCATTCCATGCTATTGAGCATTACATCACGGAATACTCCAGCGTGCGTAACGATACTGTCGGTCAGTGCCTGCATGTATGCCCGTTCTGCTGCCATCTCCTCCTCGCTGGGAATATCGTCAGGCTGAGTGGCTGCGGCCATAATTTCTTTTGTTCTCCTACTGATGAGCAGCACTGTCTCCGGATCAGGATTGCTGGGGTCGAGTGAGTTGTATAGAGCATCCACCTCGCTAAAGTCGACGGCATATTTGGCCTCGGCCTTGGCAATGATGTCAGGATCGTCGATAATAACGTTGAACAGGCTGTCTCGGCGTGCCAGGGCTGCATCGTCAAGGTCATCCCTGCCAAGCAGATTGTCAAGTTCGCGGAAAGCGGCCTCCTGCTCGGCATCCAGTCCTTCAGGTGTAAAGGATGCATAGACTTCCTTTATCATCTGGCGATTCTCCTCATAGATAGCCTCTGCCTCAGCTATCGCGTCTTCCAATTGCTGGCGGTCTAATGCCACACCTGCAACGACGGTGTAGTCCAGGTCTACATTGATGGGCAGACGGTCATGCCAGTCCAGATGCAGCCACCAACTCTTGTGGCGCTCACTGTAATGAAGGGGATATGTGCGCACATCGCCACGTGATGTCTTGACATAGAGTGTCAAGTCACGGATGACGGTGGTGTCGTTGGCCACCATATCGTTTTCATCGTAGAAATTCACCTCAAAGGTCTGACTGCAGTCATTGAAAGCCGCAGTTGTAAGTGCGGCATACGTTGGCGTCACCTCATTGGTGCGGAAGTCCCACTTGAAGACAAATTGCCGATGTTCGAAGTTGTCAGATTGCAGACAGCAACTCACCACAGGAGTCAGATTGCCGCGGTTCACCTTCACCGTCTTGCTCTCAGACTGCATCTGTAGGCCCTCGGGTGATGTGACGATGGCGTAAAGGCTGTGTTCGGAGAGATTGTAGGGCTTGACAAGCGGACACATCAAGTTCCAATATCCAGAGCCGGTGGACGTCGTCTCGCCTATAAGGGTGCTGCCTTCATAAACCTCCACCTTTGACAAGGGCACGGCCATGCCATTGACAGGAACGTAGCGGCGTGCAGTCATGGCAACCACGTTGAATGTTAGGTCGCTGGCCTTGAAGCTGACGGCACCGATAGGCTGTATCGTCGTGACGCCGTTGACATGGAAGCGCGTGCCGGCGGAAATCTCGTGGAAACCGCCCTGCGTAGGCACAACGCAGAAACGCACGCCATCGTTCAGGTCCTCGATGAGTACGGTGATGCGGCGGTCTTCCTGCTCGCAAGCGGCGGTGTGGTTGCCCACCATCATTGAGCCGTCAACATATTCGCAACCCTCGGGAATGTCGAACTGCAGACGCACCTTGCTCAGTGCGTCGACGTAGGCAGGCTTGAAGCCCAGCTCGGCACGCACGGTGACATAGCTGCCCACGGTCACCTCGCTCTTGTTCACCGACACGCTGGTGGCGTCGCTGGTGTAGCGGAAGCGGTCTTCGTCGAGCACGGGGATGCTGTGGTTCGTCACCTTTGTGATACGTCCGCTACGGATGGTCACCTCGTTCATCACCATCTGCTGCTCGTCCATGCCGTTTAAGGACAGAAGGTTGTCGAGTGAGCTGACAGACGTGAAGAGCTGGCTGTAGCCCATGGTCACGAGGGTGTAGTCGCCGTCCCCGAGGCGCGTTGCCGTCAGCTCCGTGTCCTTATACGGAGCCCAGCCCACCAGCTGGCCGTCGCCGTCGTAGAGCACACCCATCACCTGTGTGTTGTCGGTCATTTCGAAGGTGGCCTTCAGCTGGCCCATCTCTTTGATGCCGAAGATGGCGGTGGCGCGTGCACTGCTGTCGACGGTGCATGTGGTGGTGATGGGCATGAAGTCGCCGGTGATGCTGGTGGCGGTGATGCGCAGACGGGTGCCCCCTGCCAGCTCGTCGCCAAGGAGCACGAGGATGGGATACTGCGAGCTGATGTCGGTCAGTTCCTTGCCGTGCGTCTCGTCATAGACGGTGTAGGTGATGTTCTCCGGCTGGCTGTAGCCCTCCTCGGTTACTGCCTCTTCGCTGTCAGCCACGGCAGCGGTGTACGAGAGGTCGATGTCGACGATGGTGCCGGTGATGTCCTTGAGAACGACGTCGAGAGGCTCATCCGCCGGCAAAGCCGTCGCGTTCACTGAGGCCTTCAAATAGTCGCTGTGAGAGACGGTGACGGTGGTGGGCACATCATAGACGGCGAGAGTCCAATGGCCGTCGATGTCGGTCTTCACAATCTGTGTCACAGGATAGGCACCGTTCAGCATCTGGCCGACGGTGACGGTGGCTCCGCGCACAGTATTGCCCGTACTCTCGGCCGTGACGGTGCCGCTGAGCGTCAGCTGCGGGATGGCGGCGAGGGGGATGGTCAAGGCGGTGCCTTTGCTTACGTTGAATAGTGTGTCGGCAGGATTCTGATACTGGCGGCCCAAGGTTTCGTCAAGCTTCACCTTGGCTACGACCTGCGTGCCTTCTAACTGGTCGCTGAGCGTGGCGCCCTGGCCGAGGTAGGTGCCCTGACGGTCAGTCCAGGTGATGCCCACCCCCGACCCCTCCTCAAGGGAGGGGAGGTAGTTGCCATTGGGTAGCTGGAGGCGCAGGGCGACGTCGATGGGCGTCTTCAGGTCAGCGAAACTGACCTGAAGATCCTTGTCCTGAATGTCGATGCCCTCGACGGTGCCCAGCACGTCGCCGCGCTGGTTCTTCAGGTAGAGGCAGTGCTGCGTGCCTTTGATGAGGTTGTTGAACGTGTAGCTCGTAGCGCTGGTGATGACATAGCGCTGGCTCTGCAGCGTCTTCGTGTTCACCAGCTCGAGGAACATGTCCTTATAGCTGCCGGTCTGAGGCAGGCTGACGGTGAGCTTCTGCACGCCCGTCGTGATGGGCAGGATCATGAACTCTTTCCATCCGCGTGCCTCTTGATAGAGCGGCACGGCCTCGGCAGGCACATGGACGATGATGTTGTCGAGGTTCAAATCCGCGAAAGCCCATTTGACATAGTAGCTATTCTTATCGTAGCCGTTGTCGCCAGGCATCTTCCCCTCAAACGTTGGCGGTGTGGTGGCGAAGCAGGTGACGTCGGTCAGCGACTCGCAGTTATAGAAGGCATACTCGCCGATGGTCGTAATAGTAGCGGGCAGCACTACCTGCTTGAGCGACTTCTTGCTGAAGCATCCGGTAGTTACCTTGGTGATGCCGCTGGTGCGACTGTAGTCCACATACTCCACATTGTTGGCAGAGTAGGTGATGGCACGAATGTCAACAGGGTAGTCATAGGTGAGGCTCGCGTCCGTGCTCGGCCCGTCGATGATGGCACTCTTGATGAGGTCCCAGTCGCTGTGCCACGGGTCACGGCTGGTCACGTCGGTGACTTTATTATAGAGGTAACCAGGCACAAACTCGCTGATGATGAGCTCGCCGCTCTCCTTGTTCCACACGTTGCCATGCGGGTTGGCCGGCGTCTCGGGGTCGTAGTCGTACATGGCGTAGAGCGTCATGTCGCGCTCAGGCATGATGAAGGTGTAGGGGTTGTCGGTGGAGACAATCTCACCGTCGAGCTGCCAGCCCATGAACTTGAAGCCCGTGGCGGGGTAGGCCTGCACGGTGAACTCATAGCCCGTCCACACCAGCCAGTTCTGGGCGCTCTCAGCGCCTAAGCCCCAGGTGAAGGCGCCGCCATACTCGGGGTTGGAGCGCAGGTAGAGGCGGTTCCAGGTGTCGGTGTAGCCGTCCTCGCGCGGTCCCGGTGGGTTGGCGGGGTCGTAGGTGGTGTGGCCCGTCAGCACGACGTTGCGGGCGGGCATGGTGAAGATGTAGTGCAGCGAGTCGCACACCTGGCGGCCCTGCTCGTCGGTCCAGCCGGTGCTGCTGTACTCCGCCTTGAGGCTACCCGTGAGGTGCACCTCCTCACCGGCGGCAAACTCGGAGCGTCGGCTGATGTAGTCGCCGCTCTTGATGCCGGCGTAGGCGCTGAGCGTGCCATTCTCGGGCACATTCAGTGTCACAGTGTATTTCGTGTCTTGCGCATGTGCCGCCAACTGTAGCAGCAGAAACATGCAGAAAGATAGTATTCGCTTCATAGCCGTAATGATTATTAAAGACAATATCAACAACTGGGACAGGCCATTACTTGATGACCATCTTCTGTCCGTCCTTCACGTAGATGCCCTTCTGCGGCTGGCTGATGCGGCGGCCCTGCAGGTCGAAATAGCGGTTATTGGTTATTGTTTCACGGTTATTGTCCGTGATGCCGGTGGCGCCGCCCAGACGGATGACGAAGCGGCTGTTCAGCGTGCCTGCGTCAGCCTGGAAGGTGTAGGCAGCAGCAGTGAGGTCGGTCTCGGTACCTGTCCGCTTGTCGACAAGGGTGACGGCCTCGGCAGCAAGACCGTTGGGTACGTTGAGGGCGATGGTGTAGGTGCCGCTGCTGGGCAATTGCAGGCCGAGCAATATCTCGCCGTCAGCCATGGGTCGCTCGTTGATGGCATACTGCACGTCGCCATCGAGCGTATAGAGGTGAGCCACACCCGGTTCGGTGCTGAAGAACTTGCTGGCGTCGTAGTCGATGTCATAGCCACAGCTGGCGGCCTCGTTGATGACGAAGCGCGTGCGGTCAAGAGGAGTCGAAGCCCCCCCTACGGCCCCCGAGGGGGCTTCATTACCGGGCATGCCCACATTTATGTCCCCCTCGGGAGACGACAGGGGGACTTGCAGCAGAAGGTTAAACACCTGGCGCTGGTGACCGGCCACTCTCGCGCGCGAACTATTATAATAGATGGTGTCGCGGATGGCGAGGTCGTTCTGGCGGCCCTCCTTCAGGAAGATGACCTGGCTCTGGTCGAGCGGGCGCTGGATGAAGAGCGCCTGGCCTGGGTTGAGGATATAGTCGTCGTCAAGCGGCGAGTAGGTCTCATACTGCGACGAGCGGTTCCAGATGGTGATGGGGCTCGTGGTCTGCATGGCGCGGATGTCGAAGAAGCAGGGATAGGGGTTGCCGATGAAGTTCCACGAGCGGTTGTGCGCAAACTCCGTGGGATAGTTCTCAAGGGGCACCACCACGTCCTCGGTGGTGAAGTAACGTGTCTTGTTGCCGTTGTTCACCGAGGGCAGGAAGTAATTGTTGTAATACTGGTAGCCGTCGCCGTTGGTGGTGCGGATGATGTAGCCCTGTCCGGCTTTCAGAATGCCGTCCTTGGGCACGTTCACCCAGGCCTCGGCCAGCTGGCCGTTGGCGCGCTTCTCGCCGTCGTAGGTGCGGATGACGAAGGGGTCGTTAGGATGCGTCGAGGTGATGTCGCTTACCTTCACGTCGTAGGGCAAGCTGAAGAACGTCCAGTAGTTCTTTGCCACATTAATCTCCGTACGGATGACATCGGCGCGTCCCGTGCCGTTTACCAGCATCGGCGTGAAGAACTTACGGTTGTCGGCTTCCTTGAATGCGTAATAGCTGTAGTAGAGGTTCAGCGTGTCAGCCGAGAACGCGGCCTTCGTGCCCACATAGAGCTTGCCGTAGGTGAGCATACCGCCGTTGCCGCCCTCAGATGGGGTGTTCTTCGCGTTGGGGGTGATATAGATGTTGGGTTTCCACTGTGCCATCAGCTCGGCGGGCCACGTCATGTTGTAGGGCATGTTGATATAGACGCTCTTCGGCAGGTCTGAATGGGCGACGATGTTGTGGTAGTCCCAGCCTGCCGTCTGCTTGTAGACGCTCTGCGAGATGTAGGGCACGCTGATGGTGCGGTTCTTGTCTTTATCGTAGCCGCCGAAGGGGTTGGTACGTGCAGAGCCACTGCTAGCAGGATAAATGGTGTAGGGTGGCGCCACGCTGAGGCAGGTCATGTTCTGCAGGTTGTCGCAAGAACTGAAGGGACAGCCATAGAGCGCCTGCACTGAGCTGGGCAAGGTAATCTGCGTCAGGGCTGGACAGTTGTCGAAGGCGTTGTGCCAGATGTCTACGAGGCCCTCGTTCAGCTGCACGTCGGCTAAGCGTGTACAGCTTTGGAAGGAATGATGATAGATGTGCTCCATCGTCGCAGGCATCACGACCTGGCGCAGGTGGGTGCAGTTGGCGAAGGCATAGCTCTCGTTGATGCCGGTCTGCCCGTTGAGCACGATGTCGGTCAGCTCGTAGCAGTAGTAGCACAGGCTGGAATTGATGACCTTCAGCGTCGAGGGAAACTGTATCTGCCAGAGGCCCGACTCACGGTAGGCCTCATTGCCGATGCTCGTCACACCCTCGGGGATGACAGCCTGGCGCAGGTTGTAGCAGCGGTAGAAGGCACCGTTGCCAATGGTATTCATCGTGGCGGGCAACGTGACGCTGTTCAGGTTGTAGCACTGGTTGAAGGCGTTGTTGGGCAGGCTCTCCAGATGGTCGGGCAGCACGACATAGCGCAGGTAGTAGTGGTTGCGGAACTGTGCATCGATGAAACTGGTGTTCAGCACCTTGGCCATGTCCACCTCAATGAGGTTGGGGCAGCGGTCGCGCAACGTCGTGAGGTCGGCGTCGTTCAGCTGCCCCTTGATTTTGATGCGCTTCAAATCAGCCAGGTTGAAGTCGTTGCCCAGCTTGCCGAAGATTTCGTCGCCGAGGGTGCCGGGCTGCTCCACGGTGATGTCAAGCAGCTGGTAGCTCTGGCGCTCGTTCTCGTCCTCGAGGGCGATGAGGCGGTTGAGGGCGGCGTTGTCGCTCTCAGTGCTGACGGCCGTACCGCCGGCGGCACGGATGGCGTCGTCGAGCAGCTGCCGGTTGTAGGCACGGCCGTTCTTGGTGGGTAGCTTCGTGTCCTTCGAGAGATAGGTGACACGCCAGTGGTCCATGATGATTTGCGAAGAGCGGTCGGTGTCGGTCTTCTTCACGCCGATGGTGAGCTGACCGTTGGTGACGGCCACGACGAGGCTGTTCAGGTAGACGAAGGGATGGTGCGACAGTGAGAAGGCGGCCGACGTGCCGTCGTTGATGGCGGGCATGAAGGCGGTGCTGCCTTCGCCGATGAAGTAGTTCATGGCGAGACCCTGATACCAGCGGTAGCGGTTCTGGCCCGTCAGCGCGTCGTCGAAGATGTTCTTCAGCAGCACCTCCTGTTCGTTGGCGTAGAGATAGGAGGGGATGATGCCGTTGTCGGCCAGCACCTGCTCTACCGTGTTGGCACTGTTGCTCACCTGGTCGTAAGCATTCACCTGCACCAGATAGAGGCCGTTGGGGATGTTGAGCACGGTCTGCTCCATGTAGAACGCCTTTTCAGAGTTGCCCGTCCATCCGACACGGTTGCCCAACACCTCACCGCTGGTGCTGGGGTTGCAGCCCGTGTAGGTCCAGCCGTTGCGCCCGTCGTTGAACTCTGGGTTCTGCAGCTCCACCTCGTCACCCACCTGCAGGTTCTTCGGGTTCTTGAAGGCGATGCTCTTGATGTAGGCCACAATCCAGTCGTTGCGGTCAGGATAGTGGTAGGTGAGGGTCATCATGTACTTGCCCTTCGTCATCGGCCGCACCTGCACAATATAGGTCACAGGGGTGTTGCGACCCTTGTTCACCAGGCTGAGGGTGGTGTCGGCCACCACGCTGCCGCTCTCATTCGTCAGGAGGAAGTCAACGGATGCACCGCCGCGGTCGGTACTGATGTCGAGCAATACATTATAATAATCGGCTGCGCTCTGGTTCTGCAGCGCGTAGTACAGCTGGTCGTCATTGTACATGTTGTCCACGCCGTTGTCGGTGAAATGGCTGTTCATGCTGCGGCTGACGGGCAGGCCCTTCGTCAGGTCGAAGGGGTTATCGTCGGTGTTGGGGATGGTGACGGTCTGCGGCACGGTCTCGAATCTGATGCGACTGATGTTGGCCGTGTTGTTGCCGGGTGTGGAGTGGAAGGTGAAGGTGAGCGTGTACTTGCCCTTCGTCATCTTCTTCGTCTTCACGCGGTACATATAGTTCTTGTTGTTCCATCCGCTGCGGGTGACGGCGAAGGTGGTGTCGGCCACCACGCTGCCGCTCTGGCTCTTCAGGTTCATGTCTACGGTTACGTCGTTGACGCCCGTGTCAAACCAGACGGAGGCGAAGTAGAAGTCGGCGTCCTGAAGGTTCTGCAGGGTGTAGACCAGCTTGTCGCCGTCCATCATCCACTCCACGCCATTATTGGTGAAGTGTTGGTGGGGGTCGTCGCTGGTGATGACGCCCTTCGTCAGGTCGAAGGGGTTCTCGTCGGTCGTCGGGATGACGACGTCGTCGGCCAGGGCCACATTTGCCATGCAAAGGGCCAAGGCGGTGAGGAAAATGGTGAGCGTTTTCATGTTTATTATGGATTTAGTTTTAAGTTTCACAACCGCAAAGTTAAAAAAAGAATCTCAAAACAGCTGTCTTTTTTTTCTACTTTTTTCCGATAAAACCGCCTTTTTCTGCAAAATTTTGACGAACTGCCCCTTTTTTTGGACGAACTCAAAGTAGGTGGCAAATAAATTTGTGCGAAAGTTTGGTCTTTTCACATTTTTCGCTTACTTTTGCAGACATGAAATCCAACTGGTTCGAGAGATTGTTTTTGTCCGTTTTGGCTTTTCTGCTGGCACAGAGTCTGCCAGCACAAGTGACGGGCACGCTGAGCTACCGGCGCTACACCACACAGGACGGTTTGCCCCAGATGATGACGGAGACGCTGTTTCAAGACGCGCGCGGATATATATATGTGGGAACATTGTCCGGTCTGGTGCGCTACGACGGCCGCACGTTTACTCCATTCCTTCAGGGTCATCGGTGGAACATCGTGCAATTCATGGAAGACGACGAGGGCGTCAGGGCCCTGAGTTTCCGACGGCAGTGGCGCATCGACGGCGACGAGGCCAGCATCAGTCCGATAGACCCGCAAGGGCACTGGCTGCTGAACAACTTTAACGCCTCAGACTTGCCCAACGGCTACTTGCTGTTCGAGGACGACCAGGAACAGCACCGATGGGTAGGGAAGGCCACGGTTTCACAAGGTTTCACAAGGTTTTATGAGAATGAGAGGCTGGACCAGATGTTGCCTGACCGCAAGCTGTACGTAGATGGCACTTCTTTTTATATTCCCACGACCGAGGGTCTCTATCGTGACCAGCAGCTGATATCCTCCAACCCTGATTTCTATTCGCTCTGCCGACAGGGTCATTCGCTCTACGCCTTTGCCCAGGACGGCATCTACAGCGTTGAGGACGACAGTGTCAGGCTGCTGACGCCCTTCGACGAGTGGCAGGCAGACTACGGCCTCACCGTGCGCCCGGCAAAGGACGGGACGCTGCTCATCGCCGATGCGCACAGCCTCTACATCTACGACAGCACGCCCAACCCGCAGCCCTCTGCACCGTCACCCTCGGGCAAGAGCGGCAGGGTGACCAAGCTGGCTGGCGGCTTCAACCTCATCAAGGGGATGCTCGTCGACCGCTGGGACCGCCTGTGGCTGACAACCTATCAGGGGCTGTACTGCTTCTTCAACCGCCACTTCACCAACCACATGCTAGATGACCCCGACGACATTGTGCGCGGCGTCGGGGTGTCACCATCAACGGATACAGCCCGCCAAACCGTGGCCCAGCCCATCATGGGTACGCTCAACGGCAAGATCATCAGCGGAGGGCGCATCATCTACGACAACCCCAATGATTTCTTCCAGCCCTGCGCTGCCGTCATCGACAGCAGCGTCTATTTGGCCGGGCGCAACGACATCGCCTGTGTCAGCGACAGCACCGTGACGTGGCTCGGGCTGCCCTTTGAGCGTTATCAGTTCATCACCGAGGCAGGGCGGCGGCTCATCATCGGCACCCGCCAGTTGATAGCCTCCTACGACCCAGTGACACAGCAGCTTGACACTCTCTGCACAGACATTCCCCACCCCTGGTGCGCCGCCGCCGACAGTGAAGGGAGCCTGTGGATAGGCAGCACCTACGGGCTGTTCCGCATAGGGCCTATGGGGCCTATGAGTCCTATGGGTCCTATGAGTCCTATAGGACCTATAAGCCCTATAGGGCCTGTCACTACCATGGAGAGCGACCCGAAGGGCACCGTCTTCTTAGCCTGCAATGACTCCCTGTTTCTCATCCGCAAGGGCGAAGTAGAGGAGCTGAGCAGCCAGATGCCACAGCTCAACGGACACGAGGTACGCTCGCTGCACGTGTCGCCCCGCGGATTCTTGACAGTAGCCACCCTCAACGGGCTTTTCGTATGCCGCATCACTGACGACTACCGCCTCACTGACATCTGCTTCTTCAACCATCTCAACGGCTTCACCGTCGTAGAGCCGCTGATGGCCAACATGGCCGAGGATGCCGACGGAAGGGTGTGGCTCTGCGGACTGGAGCAGATGACCTCGTTCTCTCCGGCCGACCTGGTAGCCGACAGCCAGGCCGACACCTTCATTGCGCCGCCGCTGAAGTGGTGGCAGCACTGGTGGGTGTGGGTTGTGGCAGTCATCCTCCTGTCCATCGTTATCTGGCAGCTGGCCCGATGGATTGAGAAACGCCGCAGCCGCCGCAAACTGCTGCGCGTGCAGCGTGAGAAACAGGAGCGCGAGCAGCTCATCCGTGCCATCCGCGAAGAAGCCATGAAAGCCGACAACGCTCTGCTGGCACAGGACATCGTGAAGATGACCGACGCCACGCCGGCACCGCAACGACTGACCCTGCGCACGGTAAAAGGCTCGTTGGTGATAGACGCCGACAGTATCGTCTATCTGAAGGCTGACGGCAACTACACCCAGTTGGTCACCTTCCACAGCACCGACATGGTGATGATGGGCATTGGCGCCATGGCCAAACAGCTGGATGCGCCACACTTCGTGCGTGCCGACCGCAGCACATTGGTGAACATCAGCTATATCAGCCGGCTTAATGCCGCCGAGCACCAATGCGTCTTCCGCTCGCCCGAAGGCAAAAGACTGGAGACAAGCCTCTTGCAGCCCGCCTTCAAGCGATTGGCCGGTCTGTTATAGGAATAGGCAATTGAAACAAACAGCATGAATACTTGGAAAACTAATCTTGAAGAGACAAAACAACATTACGTCGACTGGTGGCACCACAAAGGCATCGTGCTCAACATGTGGGAGCACTTTCAGCAGGGCGTCACGCCCCATGCTGACGTGCCCATGCCCGAGCCGCCACGCGACCTTCATCAGAAATGGTTCGACGCAGAGTGGCGCGCCCGCTATCTCGACTGGTACGTGGCTCACTCGTGCCTGAAGGCCGACATCCTGCCCGTTGCCAACACGCAGCTGGGGCCCGGCTCCTTAGCGGCTATCCTCGGCGGCGTTTTCGAAGGCGGCGACGACACCATCTGGATTCACCCCGACCCCGACTTCAGCGCCCATGCCACCAAGGACATTGTCTTCAACCCGCATCACCCCAACTACCTGCTGCACAAAGACCTGCTCAGCGCCTGCAAACGAAAGGCGCAGGGCCACTACTACGTGGGCATGCCCGACCTCATGGAGGGCCTCGACGTCTTAGCCGCCCTGAAAGGCACCGACCAGGTGCTGATGGACACGGTGATGCAACCCGAGGTGCTGGAGCGCCAGCTGCAACAGATCAACGACATCTACTTCCGCGTCTTCGACGAGCTTTACGACATCATCCGCGAAGGCGACGAGATGGCCTTCTGTTACTTCTCCTGCTGGGCACCTGGGAAGATGACGAAGCTGCAGAGTGACATCTCGACGATGATCAGCACCGACGACTACCGCCGCTTCGTGCAACCCTTCATCCGCGAACAGTGCCAGAAGATTCCCTACACCCTTTATCATCTGGACGGCGTGGGAGCCATGCACCACCTCGACGCCCTATTAGAGATAGACAAGCTGGACGCCATCCAGTGGACGCCCGGCGTTGGCGAGCCACAAGGCGGCAGCCCGAAGTGGTACGACCTCTACCGCCGCATCCTCGCCGCCGGCAAGAGCGTCATGGCCTGCTGGGTGACACTGCCCGAGCTGCGCCCACTGCTCGATGCCATCGGCACCGACGGCGTACACATCGAGATGGATTTTCACAACGAGCAGGAGGTAGAGGAGGCAATGGAGATAGTGAGGAGACACAGCAGACCCACCCCCTACCCCTCCCTGCAGGGAGGGGAGGGATTACCGCTTTCGGGTGAGGACGAGGCAGAACATCGGGTAGAAGACATTATAAGAGAAGTAGAATCGGGCAGTACACGAGAAGCAGAATCTGCCTACCAAGTAACTTCTCCCCTCCCTCACAGGGAGGGGCTGGGGGTGGGTCTGTTGGGGGAGGGTCTTCTCCTCCTCGACGGTGCTATGGGCACGATGATACAGCAGTACCAGCTGCGCGAGGAAGACTACCGCGGCGCCCGCTTTGCCAACCATCCCATCGACCTAAAAGGCTGTAATGATGTGCTTTCGCTGACTGCGCCCTTCATCGTCAACGACATCCACCGCAAATACCTGAAGGCCGGCGCCGACATCATCGAGACAAACACGTTCAACGCACAGCGTATCTCCTTGTCCGACTACGGTCTGCAAGACTATGCGCGCGACATCAATCTCGCCGCCGCCCGCCTCGCCCGCCAGTGTGCCGACGAGTTCGCCTCGCCAGACAAGCCCCGCTTCGTCGCCGGCAGTATCGGCCCTACCAGCCAATCGCTGTTAAACGAAAAGTTGAAAGTGAAGAGTGAAGAACCAGCTACCGCCACGCCAACACCTGAAGGGACGGCGGAAGCAAGCTCAACACTCTCAACTCTCAGCTCTCAACTGAAAGCCGCCTACGAAGAACAGATACAAGCCTTGGCCGACGGCGGCGTCGATGTGCTGCTCATCGAGACCATCTTCGATGTGGAGAACGCCCGCGTGGCCATCGAAGCAGCCCAAACCGTCGCACCGCAATTGCCCATCATGCTCAGCTTCTCGGTGGCCACAGCCGACGGCCATAACATGCTGGGGCAGGACATCGTGGAGTTTATAGAAGAGATGCTGATAGAAGAGGGTGAGGTCAAGGCCGACTGCCCCATAGTCAGCATTGGCATCAACTGCGTGACCGACGTAGCTGCGATGACGCCGCTCGTCAAGTCGCTCGCCCGCTATGGCAGATGCGTCAGCCTCTATCCCAATGCCGGCCTGCCCGATGCCCAAGGCCGTTACACCAAGACGCCCGAGAGCCTGCTACGCGATCTCTGGCCTTTGCTCGAAGGTCATCACCTGAGCATCGTCGGCGGTTGCTGCGGCACCACTGACCAGCATATCGCCCTCATGGCAAAGGCTATCGAGCCTGTAAAGGGAATCAGGCTGTCGCCATTGAGCTATGGGGCTGATAAGTCTTATGAGTCCTATGAGTCTTATAAGACCTATGAGCCCCATAAGACCTATGAGTCCCATAAGACCTATGAGTCCCATAAGACCTATGAGTCCCAAAAGACCCAGCAGGTGACTGAGGAGAGCAGTCACCCGGAATCCCCGAGCAAGCAGCTTTTTTCTGCTATTCTCAATGGCAAGAGCGATGACGCTATCGTCGCCACGAAAGGCGCCATCGCCGCTGGTGCAGAGCCGCAGACGCTCATCAACGAGCAGATGATCAGCGCCATGAGCGAGGTGGGCCGCCGCTTTCAGGACGGCCAGGCCTTCGTGCCACAGCTGCTGATGGCCGGGCGCGCCATGAAGGCTGCCTTAGAGGTGCTGCAGCCGTTCATGGCCGGCACGGAGAGAACATCATTGGGCAAGGTGGTCATCGGCACGGTGAAAGGCGACCTGCACGACATCGGCAAGAACCTCGTGGCGTCGATGCTTGAAGGCTGCGGCTTCGAGGTGGTCAACATCGGCATCGATGTCTCAGCCGACAAGTTTATCGAGGCCGTCCGCGAGAATCAGCCCGACATCCTCTGCATGAGCGCCTTACTCACCACGACGATGGGCTATATGAAAGAGGTCATCGACGCGTTGGAAGCCGCCGGCATCCGTCAGCAGGTGAAGGTGATGGTGGGCGGTGCTCCCGTGACGCAGGGCTTTGCCGACGAGATTGGCGCCGACGGCTATAGCGACAATGCGAACTCGGCTGTCACTGTAGCCAAGCAGTTGCTGGGGGGGAAGGAGTGAGAAGTAATAAGTAATAAGTAAGAAGTGAGAAGTAAGAAGTAAGAGGAGAGAGGCGGGGAGATTAACTCTTTATACGCTTATAGCACTGCTTGAAATCGCAGAGTCCGCAGGTGTAGTCAAGCCTGCGGACTTCTTTTCCTAAGCCGATAAGACCGCTGACGCTCTTGATGGGCACCATCAGCGAGCTGTCGGTCAGGCGGACGCCACAGGTCTTCCCCTCAAACAATGGGAAGAGCAGCTGTTGTTCCGAGACATGCCAGCCGCAGTAGCCGGGCGAGAAGCGGTTGGTGTGATGCCAGCCCAGCTTGTCAATGCTCCGCTGCAAGTGTTCCTCCATCCTGTCGGCACACTTCTCGGCTATGACGCTGCCCAAGGCGTCGGCAATGAATAAGCACACCATGTCATCTTCCTTCTTCAGCCGCTGTTGCCAGTCCTCAAACTCCATGCCGGCGGTGCAGACGAAGCAGGCGTAGGCCTCACTGCCCCGCAACTGTCTCTCGATGATGCCGCCCATATTGAACGGCGGCAGCTCTCGGCAGACGAAGTAGCAGAACTGCGGCTGCAGCCAGCGGCGCACATCGTCCACCACAGCCTGTGTCTCACGCTGTGTCTGTGCGTCGGGCACAGTGCTGCCATAGCCCATCTGGGCAAAGATGTCTGCGGGAGTGATGGCGAGGTCGGCAAAAGACAGGATGGTGTGGGTCATAGGGCTGGAGAGGACTGAAGAGGACTGAAGAGGATTTTAGAGGACTGGAGAGGACCCATAGGCCCCATAAGACCCATAAGCCCCATAAGTCCCATAGGACCTATAGCCCCAATGCGCTGAAGAAGGCCTCAATATTAGCGGGTGGTGTGTGCGGCGGCGTGTCGCAGCCACTGCTGAGCACGAAGTTGGAGAAAGGGCGCATCTTGTCGAGCAGGGTATGTACGGCGCAGCGCATCTGCTCCGGCGTGCCGTCCTTGAACAGCGAGACGGGGTCGAGGTTGCCCATAGCCAGGGCCGTAGGCGGCACATCACGGATGACATCCTCCATGCTGCACTTGTTGCCAAAGTGATAGGCGGCAGCGCCCGTCGACACCATTGCCTTGGTACAATGGCCCGTGTTGCCGCAGTTGTGCAGGATGACGATGAACGACTCGTCCTGCACCTCTTCCACTATCTGCCTGACATACTGCGACGAGAACGTGCGGCAGTCGTCATCAGACAGCAGACCGGCAGCGGGCTCAGCCATCAGCACGCCGTTGGCACCGGCCAGCTTCAGTGCCTGACAATATTTGGCGATGAACTGCGCACACTTGCTTAACAGCGTATGAGCTGCTTGGGGCTGCTCATAAATCAGCATCATCATCTCTGCCATGTCGTAGAGCCTGCCAGCCAGAGAGAACGGGCCAATGCAGCCGGCGAAGAAGGCCCTCCCCCACCCTCTCCCTGCAGGGAGGGGAGAAGTTACTTTTTCCTTTTGAAAGGTATCGGCAATGAGAAGATTGGCCTTAAGATATTGAGGCACACGTCCTGCGTGGAGCGACGGCACCTGCAAACATTCGATGTCCTCAATGCTGTTCAACAGTCGGCCGCTGACGGCAGGCACGGCATCGTCGCTGAAGACGACCGAGGCACCGAAAGCCTCCGCCTCCACCGTCAGGTCCATGATGGTGCATGCCGCTGCTGAAGGGTATTTCTTGGCCAGCGCAACGACGGCCTCGGCATGGATACGTCCGTCGCTGACGGCTTCCCGCACGGTGTGGCCAATCATCTCGATACCGGGATGTGTCATCACAGGAATGGCTGCTACGTCCTTGCTGCGGATGATGTCAGCCACCCATTGGAGCATGTTCTTTTTCATTTTTTTTTGAGAGGACTTGAGAGGACTTAAGAGGACGCAAGAGGATGCTAGAGGACGCAAGAGGACGCTAGAGGACACCCTACAGATGCTTCTTAGGATACAGGGTCTCCCACCAGCTGGGGTCGTCCTTCAGCCAGCGCTGGAACCAGGCCATCTGTGTGGCCAGCCATTTCTCGCGCTTGCCATAGTCGGTGATGTGATGGTTCTGGCCTTCCACCTCGACCAAGGCCACCTCACGGCCTAAGAGTTTCAGGGCCGTGAACATCTGCAGACTCTCGATGAGCGGCACATTGGTGTCAGCATTGCCGTGGAGCAAGAGCAGCGGTGTGTGAATCTTGTCGGCATTGAACAGCGGACTCTGGTCTACGTAGAGCTGCTTGTGGCTCCACGGATAGCTGTTGGCCATCGACACCTCGCTATAGTTGTAGCCCCAGTAGCCCTCGCCCCAATAGCTGGTATGATTGGCAATGCCGGCGTGGCTGACGGCACAGGCAAAGATGTCGGTGACGGTCTGCAGATACTGCGTCATGAAGCCGCCATAGCTGGCACCCATACAGCCTATCTTCTCGGCATTGATGAACGGGTGCTCGGCGCACAGCTTTTTCGTGCCCTCGATGATGTCCTCGGCCGGGCCGTGTCCCGCTGTGTTGACATGGCGCGATGCCCACTCCTGGCCGAAGCCGGTGGCACCACTGGGCTGCAGGATATAAGCCACGTAGCCCAGCGAGTTCCACATCTGCGGAGCGTAGGGTGACTCGAAGTATCGGCTCACAGGCGAGCAGCCGCCGTAATAATAGACGATGAGCGGATACTTCTTCGTGGCATCAAAGTCGGCAGGCAAGTAAAGGCGTCCATAGACCGTGTCGCCCTTCGAGTTGGTGAAGTTCCAGTCCTGGCACGTGCCCACCTGGGCATCGCCCAGCGCTGTCTTGCCGTCAAAGAGGACTTGTGAGCTGATTTTCTTGAGTTGAGGTTTCAGACTTGTGACATAGGCCGATGCCGGCTCCAGCGTCTTATACGACAAATAGGCTAACACGGGTGCGTGTGCGGCCAGGTCCCAGCGATAAGCATAGTCGCCGGGCACGGGCAGCTGCTCGATGGCTCCCGTAGCGGGGTTGAGGCGGAACAGGCTGACGTAGTCGCGGTCTTCAGCCGAGAAATAGACGAGGCCGTCGTCCCATGACCAGTCGACGCTCTCGACGGAGGGATTGAAGTCCTTGGTCAGCGGCGTCACCTGCTTCGTAGCGATGTCAAAGATGAACAGCTCGTTCTCCGTCATGCTCGGCGTGACGTTGGCAGGCAACTGGCAGCCTATGCGGTCGAAGGCCTCGGGATTGCCAGTGAAGAGCAGCTGCTTGCCGTCGGGCGAGAACTGTGCAGTGCCAAGGAATCCCACGCACTGCAGCAGTGTATCGGCCTTCAGCGTCTGTGCATCAAGCAGATAATAGTCAGTCACCTCCGTGGGGCGCTGAGCCAGACGGCTGTAGGATGAAGCAACGAGCAGCTGTTTGCCGTCGGGCGAGATACTGCTCAGGTATTCGCCCTTGTTGCCGAAGGTGATGCGCTGGGCGATGCCCGACGCCAGGTCCATCTTCGTCAGGTAGCTGCGGTTGCGCCAGCCTGGCTGACGGTCGTCCATCTCTAATACCTCGAAGACGTCCTTGTCCTCCTTCGGGCCCTCTTCATCGTCGGTGATGATGAGATAGTCCTCGGTAGGACTGACGGTGTAGCCGCCCTTCGGCACGCCGGCGGCCAGCACGCTGCGCACGCCCGTCAAGGGCTCCACCTTGTAGAGCATCCGCTTGCCGTTCTCCCATACCTCTTCTATATACGCGCACGTGCGAGGCATCCAGCGCACATTCTGCGTGGGACGGCTGAGGATGCGCTGTGTCTTCATGTCGCGCAGCTCATACTCCCAGCGGCTGTTGCCGCCGCGCTCCGTCGTCTGATAGCTGATAGAGACGAAGTGCCCGTCGGGTGAGAGGCTGATGCCACGCACGCGGCGCCCGTCGGTCAGGTCGTGCACCATGTAGGGGTGCTCCTTCGAGAGCGTGGGCACGACGAGGCGGTTGGCATCGATGGTGATGCGGATGCTGTCGGTGTCGGAAGGCTGGGCCAGATATTTCACGGCCAGGGTGTGGTGCTCGGGAGCCAGCTTCAGCTCACCGCCAGCCTCGTTGCCATCGACGAACAGCTTATAGTGTTTGGGGCCTTCCACCTTGATGGTGCCTTTCACAAAGTCGCTGTTGTTCAAAAAGAAGCTGAGCACGCCCACGCTCTGGCTCTCGGCGAGCGAGGGCAGCAGCCCGGCCTGGCAGGTGGCGGTGGGCACGGCGTCGTGGGACAGGGCGTTTAATAGCGACGTTTCCTCAAACTGCTTGCCACCCACGTTCACCGTGTCAGCGGCAAAGGGCTGACTCACGGCAAAAGGGCCTGCCAGGTTAAACTCAGTAACTTCGGTCTTCTCTTGGGCTGCGGCGGTAGTTGCCAACAGCCATGCAAGTAATGTAATGCAGTGTTTCATAATCATCTGTTTGATTCTGGTGCAAAGGTACGCATTTTTTCTGACATCGAGCCTACTTTTTGAAGAAACAAAGGGGTGGCATGAAAAAAAAGACACCCCTCAAATTGTCCGAAGGCTTCGGACGCTTTGTCCGAAGGCTTCGGACTCTCTGTCCGGAGGCTTCGGACGATTTGTCCGAAGGCTTCGGACTGTCAGTCCGAAATGTAAGGAAAATTTGCGGACTGAATCTTTTTTTGGCAAATACTGCTTGTTTGTCTGTTTTTTTCATTACCTTTGCCGCATGTTCCGCGTGAAGAACTTTCTCATCCTGATGCTGGCGATGCTGTGGTGCTGGCCCGCACCGGGAACAGGCTACTACGCCGCCAAGGCGCAGGATGCCCAACTGCTGCTGAACGAGCTGATGCAGTCGAACATCGACTATCTGATGGACGACCTGATGGATTACCCCGATTCGTGGGTGGAGCTGTACAACGGCGGCACCACAGGGGTCAACCTCAAGCACTATCGTCTCGGCATCACGCCCGACGCCTCCGAGGCCTGGCCGCTGCCCGACAAGACCCTTGCTGCTAAGGGACGCATCGTCATCCACTGCGACAACGTGGGAAACGGTCTCCACACCAACTTCCGACTCGAGTCGGGCAAGGGCTGTCAAGTTTACCTGTTCTGTGAAGATGAGGTCATCGATGAGCTGACGGGTCTGAAGAAGCAGCCTGCGCCCAACATCGCCTATGGCCGCAGCAGCGACGGCAGCACGGAATGGGGCTATGAGCTGCGCCCCACGCCCGGCAGCCCCAACTCTGGCGGTGTCTGCGACTACGACCACCTGCTGGGCGACCCGCTCTTCAGCATGACAGGGCGCGTCTTCACCGACGGACAGCCCTTCACCCTGTCGCTCAGTGTCCCCGATGACTCACCCGAAGGCACCACCATCTGCTATACCCTTAACGGCACAGAGCCATCCGCACACAGCACACCCTACACCGCTCCCATCACCATCAGCGGCTCGTGCGTCATCAGGGCGCGCCTGTTCTGCGAGGGATGGTTGTCGCCACGCTCCGTCACGCAGAGCTACATCTTCTTCCCGCGACGGCTGACGCTGCCCGTCGTGTCCATCGTCACCGACAACCGTTACCTCAACGACAGCCGCATCGGCATCTTTACGAACAACGGCAACGGCAAGCGCAACGACTGGCGACGCCCCATCAACATCGAGTTCTTCATGGACGGCGAGAACACCCCGGCCAACCTCAACCAGCTGTGCGAGACACGCGTCAGCGGCGGCGCTTCACGCGATGCGATGATGAAGTCGATGGTCATCTACGCCCACAAGCGCTTTGGCACCAAGCGCTTTGAGTATGAGTTCTTCCCCGACCAGTGCCCCGGCCTCACCGACTACAAGTCACTCATGCTGCGCAACGCCGGCAACGACTTCGACTATCTCTACATGCGCGATGCCATCGTGCAGCGCTCCTTGGCCACCTGGCACGACCTGGACTGGCAGGCATGGCGACCCGCCATCGTCTACATCAACGGACAGTATCACAGCATGCTGAACATACGCGAGCGGGGCAATGAGCATAACATCTACACCCACTACGACGGACTGGAGGACATCGACCTCATTGAGAACTGGAAAGATTTGAAAGAAGGCACATTGGACGAGCTCAACAAGTTCAAAGCCTTCTATGACGAGCACGGTCACACCCTGGCTGAGTACGAGCAGTGGATGGACTGCGAGGAATTCATCAACCTGATGGCCATGAACCTGTTTTACAACAACTTCGACTTCCCCGGCAACAACATCATTATGTGGCGCCCAAGGACGGAAGATGGCCGCTGGCGCTGGATAGCCAAGGACTGCGACTACGTCATGGGCCTCTATGGTGACCCCGTGGACTACAAGATACTGGAATGGCTCTACAACCCCAGCTATGACAGCAACAAGAACTGGGGCGCCAACGGCAGCAGCAGCACACGGCTGTTTCGCCGGCTGATGGAGGACAAGGACTTCAGCCGCATGTTCATCGACCGCACCGCCGTCTATATGGGCGACATCTTCACGCTGCAGAAAGTGCGGAAGATATGGGACGCGATGTACGAGGAGATTAAATACGAGTACCCCTATCACCGTGAGCTCATCAACCGCTGGTGGCCTAATTACGACGATGAACTGAACAAGGCACGCACATGGCTGGCCCAACGTCCAAACATCTTCTACCGGCAGCTGGCCGACTACTATCACCTGGGGGCACCCGTGCCGATGACAGTCAGTTGGGAGCGGACGCTGACGCCCGACATAGGCATCACATTCAACGGTGTGCGACTGTCGGACGGCATGTTCGACGGGCAGTTCTTCGCCGGGCGCGACATCACGTTGGAAGGCTCAGAAGGCAGCGGCATGGAGGTGAAGGGATGGCAGATAGCACAGACAGCCACCGACGGCACAAGCACCACGCGCTCCGTCACGGGAGCATCGCTGGCCATCACCATGCCGCAGTGTGCAAGATTAGACATCACGCCCATCATGGGTGAAGCGGCGGCCATCACCACCATGAGTTCCAGACCGTGGACATGGCAGTGGGACGGCGAACAACTTCTCATCAAAAACGTGGAGAGGGGCACACGCATCGCACTCTACGACCTGCGCGGCATCCTCGTAGGCAGCACCGTGTGCAGAGGTGACGACGCGCTGATGCCAACGGGCAGCAACAGCCACCTCATACTCAAGGTGGGTGAGGTCAGCAGAATCGTATGTCGGCAATAATCTGTGCACCGACATGCTGGTTGAGCCGCTGTACAAACTCCTGGCGACGCATGCTCAGGTCGGCTCGCAAGGCAGGGACGGAGAGCGAGACGAAAAGCGTCTGGTTCTGTATGTGCACATTCGTGGTGTAGCGTGCAATGGCCTCGCCTGCCACCGTGGGCCACGACTCCACAAGGCGCTTCTGCAGCAGCGGCGTCTCTAAGCCCAGAAACCGCAACTGCTGCATCACCAGCTTCTCTACAGGTTGTTCTCTTCGCTTAAACATATTTTTTTGAAGGAGTTAAAGGAGTTAAAGGAGTTAAAGGAGTTAAAGACAAATGCTGAAGGAGTTAAAGGAGTTAGAGGAGTTAAAGGAGTTAAAGGAGTTAAAGGAGTTAAAGGAGTTAAAGGAGTTAAAGACAAATGCTGAAGATAAAGAAGGAGTTAAAGGAGTTAAAGGAGTTAAAGACAAATGCTGAAGTTAAAGAAGGAGGTAAAGGAGGTAAAGACAAATGCTGAAGTTAAAGAAGGAGGTAAAGGAGTTAAAGACAAATGGCCCTCCATGAAAAGCCTTTGTCTCTGGGGCAAAATCCATAGCAAAGCTATTGTCTTTAACTCCTTTAACTCCCTTAACTCCTTTAACTCCAAAATATCTGAATATTGAACATCTTATTCAATGACTCCGTCGCTGACGTGAAACAAGCGGTAGTCGCAGTCGCCGTGTGAGAGAATCTGGTCCAAGTGTTCGCGATTGGTGTCAGTAATGAAAATCTGTCCGAACTGCTGGCTGGCCACCAAGCGGATGATCTGCTCCACGCGGTGTGCGTCAAGCTTGTCAAAAATATCATCAAGCAGCAGAATAGGATGCCGCCCCATCCCATTTGTCCCATCAGTCCCATTTGTCCCATCAGTCCCATCAGCCCCATTTGTCTCATTAGTCCCATTAGTCCCATTCGTCCCATCCAAGAACAAATACTGCGCCAGCTTCAGCGCAATGACAAAGGTCTTCTGCTGCCCCTGACTGCCTTCACGCCGCATGGGGTGGCCATCAATGAGAATTTCGAGGTCGTCGCGATGGATGCCGTGCAGGGAGTAACCCACGGCACGGTCCTTGTGGCGGTCGCGGCGGATGACATCGAGCAATGGCCCACGCTGACAGTGAGACACATAGCTGAGCGACACCTGCTCATGGCCGCCACTCACCTTATTATAAAACAGCTGGAAGCTGGGGGTCAGTGCATCGACGAAAGCGCTACGGCAGGCTGACACGGCCTCGCCATGACGGGCCATCTCCTCCTCCAACAGCTCCATCAGCTGCACGTCGGGCTCATGGTCCTCGTCACGCAACAAGGCGTTACGCTGCTGCAAAGCCTTGTTGTAGCGGTTCAACGCATCGATATAGCGGTGATTGCGCTGAGCAATGGTCTGATCCATCAGCCGGCGGCGTTCCTCGCTGCTCCCTTCAATGAGCAACGTGTCAGAGGGCGACACCATCACCAACGGGATAAGTCCAATGTGTTCCGACAGACGCTGATACTCCTTCCCGTTCAACCGGAAGTGCTTCTTCTGCCCTTTCTTCATGCCGCAAAAGACTTTGAGGGGTGAGGAACTGGAGGTGAGGGGCTGCAGATAGCTGCCTTCCAATACGAAGAACTCCTCCTGATGGCGGATGGCGAGGGCATCCTGATTGCTGTTGGCAGAGTGGCAGAAGCTGAGGAAATAGACAGCGTCAAGCACATTGGTCTTACCAGCCCCATTGTTTCCTATCAAACAATTTATCTTAGGTGAGAAAGTCAGCGTGGCTCCCTCAATATTCTTGTAATTGACGATGGAAAGTTGCTCTAAAACCATAAATTTTGTGCAAAATTACGGCTTTTGACGCTGAAAAGCAAAAAAAGTGGGAAATAAATTTCACCATCTGCAAGATTTTCAGTAATTTTGCGCCCGCAAAAGCCAAAAGAACAGAAAACAGAACAAAAAACACACTTATAATGGCAGACAAAATTAAAATTGTGAGACAGGGCGGCGAAGAGATTCAGCCCGCCCTCAACAAGAGGGAGGATTTCATCCTCAAGTACAAAAACATCATCATCGGCTGTATCGCAGCCCTTGTAGTGATTATCGTAGGCATCGTCTTCTGGAACAACCACAAGAAAGCCCAGCTCGAAGCAGCTCAGACCGCTTCATCGGTGCCACAGATGAGCCTGCAGACCGCTATGACCGCCCTGCAGAGTGGCATCAGCGACTTTGGCGAGCAGAACTACCTGGCAGCCCTCAATGGCGACAGCGCCACGAAGAGCATGGGATTCCTGAAGATTGCCGATGAGTATTCATCCACACCTGCCGGCAACGTGGCCAACCTCTATGCCGGTCTGTGCTACGCACACATGGACAAGTGGGAGGATGCAGTGAAGTATCTGGAGAAGTTTGACGATGCCGGCGACATGCTGATCTCGCCCGCAGCACTCGGTGCTCTTGGCAATGCCTACGCCCATGTGAACAAGCTGGACGACGCCGTGAAGACGCTGCAGAAGGCTGGCGAGAAGGCTAACAACATTCTTCTCACTCCCATCTACTACGTTCAGGCCGGCGAGATTCTGGAAAGCCAGGGCAAGAAGGCTGAGGCACTGGAGCTGTACAAGAAGGTGAAGCAGTACGAGCGCGTGAGCGGCGTGGAAGGCATCTCGCAGTCATCGCTTTACGTCGATCTCATCGACGAGTATATTGAGCGCGTTTCGCAGTAAATCCTCAACACTCACCCCTACCCTTCAATGGCAACAAGCAACCTGTCATCCTACGACGCACAGAGCGTGCCCGACGCGTCGAACATGATATTCGGCATTGTCGTGGCCGAGTGGAACCCTGAGATTACAGGCGCACTGCTTGACGGCTGCGTCAGCACCTTGGAGAAGCACGGCGCACTGCCCGAGAACATTCATGTGAAGCGTGTGCCCGGTTCCTTCGAACTCATCTACGGCGCCCACCAGATGACGCTGAACGACGGCTACGATGCTGTCATCATCCTCGGCTCAGTCATCCGCGGCGAGACGCCACACTTCGACTACATCTGTCAAGGCGTCACAGCAGGCATCGCACGCCTGAACGCCACAAGCAGCATCCCCGTGGTCTACGGACTGCTGACCACCAATGACATGCAGCAGGCTCGCGACCGCGCCGGCGGCCGACTGGGCAACAAAGGCGACGAGTGTGCCGTCGTAGCCATCAAGATGGCAAAATTCTAAGAAAGTTTTACTACCACTTTACCGCAACATCGAGCTGGAAGCCATTGAAGCTGAGGTCGATGTTGCGGTTTTTTATGACCTTACGCTTCAACCAGTAGGTAAGCTCAGTAGCGCCGAAGCCGATGGCGCCGCCTGCCACGACATCGTGAACATAGTGACGGTCGCGACGCACACGGTCGGCTGCCACAAGGGTGGCAAGGGTGTAGCCGCCAACAGCAATCCAGGGCGACACATGCCCATATTCATGCATCAGCGCAGTGGCTCCGGCGAAGGCGAAGGTGGCATGACCCGAGGGCAGCGAGCGGCGGTTGCTCTTGTCAGGGCGCAGCTCATGGCAGGTGTGTTTCAGCACGTAGGTCGTGGCGGCACTCAGCACATAGGCCGAGGCCGTGGTAGCCAGCAGTTCCGTCCATGAAGGCGAAGCACTCTGCACACCGCAAGCACGCAGTCCGAACACGGCAGCCATAGGCACATGCTGCAACACATCGTCCAGCGCATCGCTGTGCCGCTGCTGTGCCTCGACGGGCACGAAGGACAGCAAACAGAGAAGAAAGGTCAGCGTCGTTTTCATATTTGCTTGCAAAGGTAATGATTTTCCAAGTATTTCGGTGATGGAATCCAGAATAAATTTGTATCTTTGCAGCCTATTGAATCAAAACGGCAAGAAACGGCATGGCGACATTGACTTGATAAAAGAAGGTATGGATCATCTCACTCCACAACAGCGCAGCAAGAACATGGCGGCGATTCACTCGAAGAATACGAAGCCAGAGATGATTGTGCGGCGAGGGCTGTGGAAACGCGGATTCAGGTACCGGCTGAACCACAAGCGGTTGCCTGGGCATCCTGACCTGGTGCTGAGGAAATATCGCACCTGCATCTTTATCAACGGCTGCTTCTGGCATGGACATCTGGTAGACAAAGACACGATGGCCAATTCCGCCTGCTGCAAGATACCGTCCACCAACCACGAGTTTTGGGTGGCGAAGATTCGCCGGAACAAAGAGCGCGACAAAGAGGAGCAGCGCCAACTGGCAGAAATGGGCTGGCACTGCATCACCGTATGGGAGTGTGAGCTGAAACCCAAGGTCAGGGAGCAGACCCTGGATTCGCTGGCGTTCACCCTCAACCACATCTGGCTGCAGGATCACGCCGTCAAGCATGTGCCTTATCAACCATGGGAGGAAGAGGACATGCAGATGCCGATGGCAGCAGAAGAATGACATGGCACAAAAAGTCCGAAGGCTTCGGACACTCCGTCCGAAGGCTTCGGACTCGTCGTCCGAAGGCTTCGGACTGTTTGTCCGAAGGCTTCGGACAAACAGTCGCGAATCATGTGAGTTGATACCGCGAAGCGGCCTGAGAAAAAACCAATAAAAAC
>JAEEPZ010000032.1 GCA_016285055.1 Prevotella sp. | reverse complement strand
CTTCGGACGAAGAGTCCGAAGCCTTCGGACAACGAGTCCGAAGCCTTCGGACGGAGTGTCCGAAGCCTTCGGACTTTTTCAACCGCACAGATTTTTTACTAATTCTCAGCAAAATGCCATATTGGTGGCCCCCAAAAAAGAGTTATGGAAATCACAAAAATAGCGATGAGGCTACGCCTGTCCAAGTAAAAAAGCCAACCGCAGGCTAGGAATGGGCATCATCAGCGGGTGAGCGAGAACTTCATGGAGAGGCCGAAGTCCTGCGTAGTGGTAGGATAGCTGCTGGAGGAGAGCAGCGGCGTGTTGGTCTGCCGGTCGTAGTAGGCAGTGAGGGTGAGGTAACGCGACAGGGTGTAGTCGGCGGCGAAGGAGATCTTCAGTGCTGAGTTGCCGCTGGATGCCGAGCTGACGCCGGTGGCGATGTCGCGGGTGATGGCCGCCTGCTTGCGGAAGGAGATGTCGAGGCGCATGTTCAGGTCGTGGTTCACACCGCCGCGGTTGCTGTTGGTCTGCGACCTGTTGTTCGCCTTGTTGTCATCCTCCTTGTCGTTGCCCTTCTTGCTGCCCTTCACCTTGCGGTGGCTGGTGCCAGAGCCAAAGATATTGAAATTGGTAATCTTGTAAGCCGTGCCGATAACCCAGTCCTTCGACAGCGACTCGTTCAGCTGCACGCTGGTCATCGACAGGTTGAGCACGCGGGTGGTCTTGTACTCCAACTTCAGCGTCATGTTGTTCTTCAGCGTCACGTCCATGCCCAGCAGGGGTGAGAAAGCCTCGTTGATGCTGACAGTTGAGATGTTGAAGGGCGATGACGGTGTATAGGAGCCGTCGGCCGTCTGCACATAGCCCAGGTCGCCCATGTATTCCATCCACGAGCTGAAGGAGGCGTAGGAGCCAACGCTGTAGACGCTCTTGTAGCTATGGTTCAGGTTGACGCTCTTGAAGGTCTTGGCGAAGAAGGGAATCTTCTGCAGTCCGCTGTAGCGCACTGTCCAGTTGGGGAGCATACGCGACAGAGCCGGGAAGATGTCGAGCGACTTACCTGCGCCTGTGGTGTAAGTGCTGAGGAACGCCGGCACAAGCACGTCGGCACTGTAGGCATCGACGGGGTTGGCGCCCGCAAACTGGCTGCCTGAGCTGTGGCCTCCACTGTTGGAAGGAGGATACTGTGCCTGCACGCGGTTGCGGAACTCGGGAATGGCGGTGCAGAAGCGGTCGAAGGTGGGCGAATGGTAGCCGTTGTTGGCGTTGCCCATGCCTTCGAGGGCGGAGCCGAGTGAGAGCGTGGTCATGGTGAAGGTGCCGCTCTGCGTGGTGGGCATTCCTTCATACATGAACTGCACACTCTTGGCGCGGTTCTGCGTGCGGGAGGCATTCAGCTCAACCTTCAGGTCGCGCACAGGTTCCAAGGTGGCACGCAGCTGGAAGTCCTCGGTCAGCTGGCTCGACGAGGGTGTGGCGACATTCTCGTTGACAAGCAGCCAGTCACGTGCCAAGGCCTTGTCCACGTAGTCGTCGCCATTGAGACCAAAGGCGAAGTCAAGGCCCGGCGAGAGGATGTCGCCCGTGCGCTGTCCAAACATGTCGCCAATGCCCGGCATAAAGCCCGGCAACGTCATGGAGCGGTTGTTACGATAGGTGAAGTTCACCGAGCGCACCATCATCAGGAAGCGTGCCGTCTGCTGCGCCGGCTTATACCACCACTGGTTCTCAAGCGGTTCTTTCGGTGTGACCGATATTTTGACGGTGATGCCGGCCATGTCGTCCGCAACATCCTTCTTCGGGATACGCGGCTGCACCTTCCTGGTCGTCTGTCTCTTAGTCCTGTTGCCAAGCATTCGCATCACCGTGCTGTCGGCAGTCGACAACAGTGTGCTGTCGCCCAAGAGCTTGTTGTCCTGCTGTGCCGTGCTGTCGGCAGGAAGCTCCTGGTTGTCAGCATTCTCCTGAGCGACGTCAGCGGCACGCTTCTTGTGCTCGGCCTTGATCCACACCTTGATTTTGTTCTCGTCCACTACCTTCCATTTCACGTCCACCACCTTGCCGTCCTTGTTGCGGGCACTGACCATGATGCGCTTTGTCTTCTTGCCGTGCTGCACCTCAATGACCGAGTCGGGTATCAGCGTGATTTCTTTCTGGAAGGTGTTCTTCTTCTTCGACTGCTGCTTGGCGTCATTGTCCTTGTCCTTCGAGTCGTCCTCGCCCTCCTTGCTGCCAGGCTTGAGGACAGACCTCTTGGGCTTGCTGGCAGGCTTCTGCGGCTGCTTCTTCGACTGCTCGTTGGCTTTCTTCAGGAAGGGGATGTGGTTGTAGAGTGTCTCGAAGTTGAAGTTGCCGTTGAGCGTGATGGAGCGGTTGTTCTGTATGGTGTTGCCCAGCGATGTGCCGTCGTCGAGCTGCGTGCCGCGCATCCATGAGTAAGTGGCGTCATACTTGGCATCGAGTTTGGTCCAGTCGAGGATGGGCAGCTTGTCCAAGGGCAGCTGATAGCTGGCGTTGAACGTCTGGCGATAGTCAAGGGGTGTGCCCCAGTGGCGGACGCTCTGCCACACACTGTCCTTCCATGCCTCGTAGCGGTCGGCATAGAGGTCTTTGTTGATGGGCGTATAGGGTTCCTCAATCTCGGCGTGGGTGGCACTCTGGAAATTCATGTGCAGGTTCTTCGTCAGGTCCCAGCGCAGGGAGAAGTCGCGGTTCCAGAGGAACTGCTCGGAGAAGGTGATGGGCAGGTTGGGGTCTTCGGTATTCTCCAAGTCACGCTCCTGCAGCTCGTAGTAGTTGCGCGTCATGTCCATGTTGAACGAGATGCTCTGCGGCAGGTAGTTGAGGCCCAAGGCTTTGGGGAACTGCATCCACTTCGACTTGCTCTTGGAGTTCTTGAAGGGCTCCCATGTCTTATAGACAGGCGAATAGTTGTAGCTCAGGGAGCCGCGCCACTGGTCTTCGTTCTCATAGATGGTGGTCTCGCCCGAGGTGTTGCGGTGCTGGTGGCTGTAGCTGAACGAGAAGTTGGCGGGGTCGATGGGCAACGGGTGCTTCTTGTTCTTGATGTTCACGCGTGCGTTGGAAATCGAGAAGTTGCGGGTGATGTGCTTCGTCACGGCGATGCTCTCGATGGAGTCGCGCTCGCGGCTGCTGCCGGCACTCTCCAAGGCGTCGTCCAAGTCCATGTCGGTGTCCAAGGGGTTGTACTTCGGAGCGATGGTCTCCTTGGTGTAGGAGTAGTAGAGCGGCGCCGACACCTGTGCCTTCTCGGGGAAGAGCTTGCCTAACTCCACGTTGGCAGTGATGGAGTATGACTTCTCGGTCTCTGTGCTGCGCTGCATGACGGTCTGCTCGAGTCCGCCGAAACCGTCGGTGATGTAGCGGCCGGTCATGTTCACCGAGCCGAGGTCGCTCAGCTGGATGTTCATGGCGCCGCTGGCAGCCCAGCCGCCTTCGTTGTTCGCCTCGCGCAGGCGCAGCTCGTTGACCCACACCTCACCGCTCTTCAATGCGGGGCTGAGGTTGCGCACACCGATAATCATGGTCTTCACCTCGCCCAGCGACGGGTTGCCGACAATGCTGATGCGGTTGTTGGGTTTGTCAGGATCATAGTCGCTATAGAGCTGTGTGTAGCTGGCCAGTCCCTCGGCGCGGGCCTTGTTACGGGCTTTCTTCAGGGCGGTGAAGACGGAGAGGTTGATGTCGAGCATGTTTTCCTCAGGCCATACCAGCGGTCGGTCGGAGGACACATTCCAGTGGTAATGGCCCTCGGGCGTCAGCTTCAGCGGAATGAGATACTCGTAGTAGTTGCTCTTGTAGTCGGAGCCGAGGCGGATGAACACGGCCAGCTGGTTGTCCTCCAGCTGCGTGCTGTTGGGCACGAGGTAGTTGGCGTGTACGAACATCTGCAGCCGCTTGTACTGTCGCAGGTCGAGGTTGGTGTTCTTATAGACGGCCTTCGACTCGTTCTGCGACAGGTTCTTCACCGTGAGGCAGAGGGCCTGCTCGTTGTCCTCGGTGAGCTGCTGCTGGTTGGGGTCGGTGACGCGTGTGATGCCCGGCGGCAGGACGTAGGCCACAGGCTGGCGCTCGGTGTTCTCCTCCACGTTGACGGCACTCATCTCCAACGTGCCAGTCTCGGTGCCGGCACCGGTCTGCAGGTTCTGCTTGTACTGGCGCCACTCGCCGCGCACCAGGTCGAGGGAGCCGAAGCGCAGGGTGATGGGCTGTTCGAAGCCTGTGAGGAACATACGCATGAAGCGGATGCTGGTAAAGTCGTTGATGGCCCCCACCTTCTGCTCCCATTCCTGCAAGGGGATGCGGTACTGATACCAGCGCACGGTGCAGGTGTCGCCGTTGCGCAGCTTGGCATTGTAGTCGCGGTGATCCACGATGTACGAGTCGTCGCTCTTCATGCCCCGGTTGTAGGCCTGCAGCTCGTCGTCGCTGATGGGGATACGATACTGGAAGTAGCGCTCGTATTCGTTCAGGGTGTAGTCCTGGTTGATGTCCTCCACGTCGGGGCCGGTCTTATAGCTGGAGTCATAGCTCTCGGTCTGGTTGTCGCTGGAGGGTGAGTTGCCCTGTGGATTGTTGATGCGGCGATAGCGGTCCATGATGCTCACCTGGTCGCGGTCGAAGTCGGAGCCGCGGAAGTAGTGGTAGTCATCGCCGGCGGGGTCCTGGCGCCAGGCCTGCAGCAGCGAGTCGTTCTGCACCACGCTGCCCACCTGCGAGAGCCAGTTGGCATAGGCGCCAAACTGCTGTTCCTCCTCGTCGGTGAGACCGTTGAGGCCCACGTCCTGCTTCTCGCGCGAGCCGGAGGTGGTGGCGAAGGCATAGGTCTGTGTGGCCTGCACGGGAATCTTGCCCCACTGGGTCTCCTCGAAGGTAGAGGTGCCGTCAACGGGCATACCGCTCTCGTAAAACTTCTTGCCGTCGCGCAGCACATCCTCCGACACTTCACCCAGGTTGATGTAGAGCTCGCCTGAGTGCTGGGCGGCGGTGCCTTGCGCGCGTGTATATATATAAGGATCGAGGAGCCAGAACTCCACATACTCAATGTTCGACTGCTCAAAGTCGGTCGTCTCAAGCCGTCGCATCATGCCGCCCCACTTCGCCGAGGGGTTCTTCAGCGTGCCGTCGCTGTTGTAGTCGAGGGTGAGGTTGTAGGGTCCGCGCTCCTGTGGATAGTAGCTGAGGTTGAGCACGGGCAGCGTCGACGTGGCGCCGTTGTAGCTCGACTGGTCGCGGTTGGGATAGAGCTCGCGCACATAGACCTCACGCACATAGTGGTTGCTGAGCTGCTCGAGGTCGCCCTTGATGTGGCCCGGCGTCAGCGAGGAGGAGCGGCGGGTGAAAAGCGGGTCGACGGTGTACCACGACAGCAGGGCGCGGCCGTAGCCCGATGACACCGTCTCCTTGTCGGCCGACTCTGAGAACATCGAGGGTACCGACGAGAGCACCCACGCCTTCGGGTCGCTGACGTCGAAAAGGTTCTTCGTATTCTCGAAGTCATCGATATAAGAGGCATTGTCCTGCGTGCCGCTGGCATGGCCGGCGATGAGCTGCGCAAACTCGCCCGTCAGGGTGATCTGCGAAGGCTGCGTCAGACTGAGCAGCGGCAGCTTGTCGAGCATGTTGGTCAGCCACTGGCTCTCTTGCTTCCAGTTGAGGTTGAGGCCCCACAGCGTGTTGTTCAGCGGTTCGTCGCCCATCGACACCTTGGTGGTGAGGGCTTGCTCAGAGAGGTGCAGCAGGGTGCCGCCCAAAGAGAAGTTCTTGTTGAAGTCATACTCCCAGTTCACGCCGAACATCGTCTTGCGGTGCAGCCAGGCATCGGTGTTCGACTCGAGCGAGACGTTGACATTGGTGCCGGCGTCGAGGATGCTCTGGTTGAGGATGGTCACCTCGCCCGCCGTGTAGTCGACGGTGTAGTCGGTGCCTTCCTGCAGGGTGACGCCGCCGGCAGTGACGACGACGCTGCCCTGGGGTATGTAGGTGGCGTTGAGCTGGATGACGTTGGCCGCCGTACCCTTGTACTGGCCCACGAGGATGAATTTGTCTTTCTCGGCATTCTGCTTCGCCACGGTCTTTGTCGAGTCATAGAGCTGGTCGAAGCAGTATTTGTCGGCCAGATGGCCCATGCCTTTCTGGTTCAAGAAGTTACGCAGATTGTCGCCGAAAGGCTCGGCAGAGGGCAGGAACACACGACCGTTGGCCACGGTGTAGCCCTGCACGAAGTCGAACTGTCCGTTGGAGTGGGGCTTCATGTTGGCATCCAAGCGGTCGAGGCCCATCGCCTTCAGCAGCGTCGTGGCCTTCAGCGCCTCCTCGGGCAGATAGGTGAGATAGGTGCCGGTGGTGTCGCTCTGGTACTTGATGTCGAGGCGGAACTTCTCTTTCTCCACCGCAGAGGCGAGGTAATAGACGTTCTTCATCATCAGGTTCCAGTTGCCTTGCGAGGGGTTGGCGCTGGTGTTCTTCAGCGACTTCACGAAGAGGCATCGGCTGGCCTGCGTCACGTCGGTGGAGAACTCGCCCACCTGATAGGTAAGTCCGCCGTAGGTGTATTCGAAGGCCACGGCCAGCACCTGATCGGTCTGCAGGCCGGTCTTCAGGGAGATATATCCCAAGGCTTCGTTGACGGTGTATTCCGAGGGGGTCAGCAAGCGGGCCGACGACAGCTTCTCATAGTCCACGCCGCCCACCAGTCCGCCGATGGTCTCAAGGCGCGTGGTCACCACGTCGATGCTGCGCGAGGCAGAGTCGATGCTGGCGGCCAAGGTGCTGTACTCGTCGTTGGCCAGGTTGCTGGGCACATCCATGCCCGTAGCGCTCCACAAAGGATTCTTGATGACCTGGTTCTCGCCCAAATCGGTGAAAGCCACGATGTTGCGAGAGTTGCTGGTCGTGCCGGTCTTGTTGGTCACCCACACCTCCACACGGTTCACCTTGACACCCGAGGTGAGGTTGGGCAGGCTCTGCATGGCCCTGTCATACTGCTGGCGGAAGAAATGGCTGAGGAAGAAGTGACGGTTCTCCTCGTAGTCGGCCACGTCAATCTCGAAGGGGGTGGTCGACGTGCCGCCCTTGCTGGAGACGCTTTGCGACGTCGACTTCTTCTGCGAGACGACGGTCTGCAGCTTCAGCTTGCCGAACTGCATGTCGGTGCGTAAGCCGAAGAGCGAGGCGGCACCGTGTACCAGGGAGTTGTTGGAGGGGAAACTGACATTGCCGGCTTCGACAAGTTTGATGATTTCGTCTTCCTTACCGTCATATTTCAGTTTGAGGCTCTTGGTGTCGAAGTCGAAGGTGGTCTCGGTGTTGTAGTTGATGTTCATGTTCACCTTGTCGCCCACCTTGCCATTGACCGAGAGGTTGATCTTTTCATCGAAGTCGAAGGTCGTGGTCTTGCGGTTGCGGATGGGCAGCGAGGGGTTGTCTATGTCTTTCTTCGTCAAGCCCATCTTCAGCTCGGCCGTGCCCTGCGTCTTGACACGTACGCCACCGGCACCGAATATTTTCTCAGCGGGACCGAGGTCGAAGTGCATATCGGCAAACGAGAACTTGTCTTCGCCCTTCGTCTTCACATTCTCGGCATCCTTCACGCGGAAGAACTGCTGGCGGGCCTTTCGCTCGCTCCAGCGCATATACTCCTGCGGCGTCATCAGGATGGGAGCGTTGAGGAAGGAGTCGCCAATCTTTGAGCCGATGTAGTACACGCCGGTGGAGTCGTCGTACTCCACCACCTGCTTCACGTTCTCCGGCATCTTCAGGTCGAGGGCCGAGGAGTCGAGGTCGGCCACCTCCACGGGCACCGTCGGCTGGATGCGCCATCGTGCCGTGGGGATGGTGTCACGACGTTCCTGGGCCGTCACAGCCACTGCCGCGACGCCCAGCAAAAGCAATAGGATGCACGCCAGCCGTTTCACGTTTCCTTATCTATGTGCGCAAAGCACGTCGATTATAAAAACGCAGAGTTTTCAGAAATATTGTATGAACAGGCTCTAAAAACGAAACAAAACAAGAAAAAAAGATTTGTCCGACAAAAATCCGTACTGTGCGGATGGCATTAGACATAGTTACGCCGGTTACTATGTGAGTTGATACCGCGAAGCGGCCTGAGTTGATACCGCAAAGCGGCCTGAGAAAAAACCAATAAAAACAAATAAAAACAAGAAAAACAATTTGGGACAACAGCTATCGCTTTGCCCGCCGCAAAGCTCAATGCGCAGCCATCCCCTCTTGAACCCTGCCCTTACGGGGAGGGGCAGGGGTGGGGTCTGTAACTTTTTCGCTGCCTCTTCTTCGCTGTCCTCTTCTTCGCTGTCCCTTCTTCGCTGCCTCTTCTTCGCTGCCTCTTCTTCGCAGCCTCTTCTTCGCAGCCTCTTCTTCGCTGTCCCTTCTTCGCTGATAAAATATTACAGACATTACAGACCCCACCCCTCGCTCGGCCGAAGGACGCTTGCAAGGCAAGAACCTCTCCCCTTGAAGGGAGGGGAGTGCCTTGCGGAGTCCCTGCGGCGGGCAAAGCAGTAAATAGTCCCGAAGGGACGACAGAACTCGGGTAACGAACTGACCAGTTTCGCGCCATAACTATGTCACTCCATCCGTACAGCATGTGTCTTTTTGCCATCTGGGGCTTTAATGCAAAAGTTTCCTGCCGAGAAACCTTTGGTTTCCTGCCGAGAAACCGATGGTTTCTCGGCAGGAAACTTTTAAAACCCATGTTGCCTCGAAACTGCAGGATTCTTACCGCGGATTTTCTTCAGACAAAAACTATGAAAGGATGCAAGACCTTGCGCTATCTATGTGAGTTGATACCGAGAAGCGGCGTGAGAAAAAACCAATAAGAACCGTGCTGTGCGGATGGAGTAAGGCATAGGTACGCCGCTAATTAGGTAAGTTGATAGTTGAATATATTCGATAGTCAAAGGCTTGAGGTAACCCTATTCTCCCCCTTGCAAAGGGGGAGTTAGAGGGGGATTCATCTGCACAGAAGCAATCCCCCCCTTGCCCCCCCCTTTGCAAGGGGGGGAATAAGTTACCTTTGCGGCGGGCACATAACGGCGTAGCCATTCCCATCCTTCCTTACTTGGATTATTCATGCCTTATTTGTGTTTCTGTATTTACGGCATCACTGCGTTATTCACGGGGAAAGCCGGCGAGAAGTGTACAGAGGCTCTGTACAGTGTGTACATAGGTTTAACAGTCCTTTACTTTTCTCGACAGGTGCCATGCCATGAAAAAACAGGTTGGGACAGTATTGACAAACCACCCCTGACCCCTCCTTTGGAAATAGGTTGTGACAGTATTGACAAACCACCTCTGGCCATTCTCCTCCTCTTCCAAAAGGAGGGGAACGGCCGGCAAATGGCCTTTTTTTTATTTTCATGCTGAAATAGCAAAAAAAAGAAACGAGATTTTTTGTTTTTTACGCGTTTTTTTAGTAATTTTGTACCCAAATACGCAAAAAAGAATGGAAAACATCCGCAACTTCTGCATCATCGCACACATTGACCACGGTAAGAGCACCTTGGCCGACCGCCTGCTGGAGCGTACGAAGACCATCCAGGTGACGGAGGGTCAGATGCTCGACGACATGGACCTGGAGCGTGAGCGAGGCATCACTATCAAGAGCCATGCCATACAGATGGAGTATGAGCGCAATGGGCAGAAGTATATACTGAACCTCATCGACACCCCGGGACACGTGGACTTCAGCTATGAGGTGAGCCGCTCTATCGCTGCCTGCGAAGGAGCACTGCTTGTCGTCGATGCCACACAGGGCGTGCAGGCACAGACCATCTCGAACCTCTACATGGCCATCGACAACAATCTGGAAATCATCCCCGTCATCAATAAAATAGACATGCCGAGCGCCATGCCCGACGAGGTGGAAGACGAGATAGTGGACCTCATAGGCTGCGACCCGGAGGACATCATACGTGCCAGCGGCAAGACCGGCGAGGGCGTTGACGATATCCTCAACGCCGTCGTCGACCGCATACCCCATCCCGTGGGCGACGAACAGAAACCGTTGCAGGCATTGATCTTCGACTCGGTGTTCAACTCGTTCCGAGGCATCATTGCCTACTTCAAGATTGTGAACGGCGTCATCCGCAAGGGCGACAAAGTGAAGTTCTTCAACACCGGCATGGAGTATGATGCCGACGAGGTGGGCGTGCTGAAGATGGACATGATTCCCCGTCAGGAGCTGCGCACCGGCGACGTGGGCTACATCATCAGCGGCATCAAGGACTCGAAGGAAGTGAAGGTGGGCGACACCATCACCCACGTGGCACTGCCCTGCGACAAGGCCATAGAGGGTTTCCAGGAGGTGAAGCCCATGGTGTTTGCCGGCGTCTATCCCATCGACCCTACCGACTACGAGAACCTGCGCGCCTCATTGGAGAAGCTGCAGCTGAACGACGCCTCGCTGACCTTCCAGCCCGAGAGCTCGGTGGCATTAGGCTTCGGCTTCCGCTGCGGATTCCTCGGACTGCTGCACATGGAGATTGTACAGGAGCGACTCGACCGTGAGTTCGACATGGACGTCATCACTACAGTGCCCAACGTCAGCTACATGTGCTACACCAAGCAGGGCGAGGTGAAGGAGGTGCACAACCCCAGCGGCCTGCCCGACCAGACGATGATCGACCACATTGAGGAGCCGTATATCAGGGCCAGCATCATCACCGCTTCGGCCTACATAGGCCCCATCATGACGCTCTGCCTCGACAAGCGCGGCGAGCTCATCGACCAGCAGTACGTCAGCGGAGGGCGCATGGAGCTGCACTTCATGCTGCCACTGGGCGAGATCGTCATCGACTTCTACGACAAGCTGAAGAGCATATCAAAGGGCTATGCGTCATTTGACTATCACATCGACTGCTTCCGCCCCTCGAAGCTTGTCAAGCTTGACATCCTCCTCAACGGCGAGCCTGTCGATGCTCTCTCTACGCTGACCCATCAGGATAACGCCGTCTCCTTCGGGCGACGCATGTGTGAGAAGCTGAAAGAACTCATCCCGCGTCAGCAGTTCGACATCGCCATCCAGGCTGCCATCGGGGCGAAGATTATAGCCCGCGAGACGGTGAAGCAGGTACGCAAGGATGTGCTGGCCAAGTGTTATGGAGGCGACGTCACACGTAAACGCAAACTACTTGAGAAACAGAAAAGAGGTAAGAAACGCATGAAACAGATTGGCAACGTGGAGGTGCCCCAGAAAGCCTTCCTCGCCGTGCTGAAGCTCGACTAAGCAATGCTTAATTCCTAATGCTTAATGCTTAATGAAAAAGGCAGTGGGCAGAGGAAAGCAGCAACGTGAAGTCAATCTAAAAAAAACTACGAAACAATTAAGCATTAAGCATTAAAAAACAATGGCTAACCTAAGTTTAACTCCCCGAGACGTGGCCCGTGAGCTGGCCCGACGCTACAGCACAATGACGCATGACGAGCTGGACGTGCTGGAGAGCATCCTGATTCCGCGCAAGTATGCAAAGAACGAAATTATCCTGCGCGAAGGCGAGACCTGCGAGAACATCTATTGGGTGGTCAAAGGTCTCGTGAGGCAGTACTACTACAAGAACAAGAAAGAGCTGACCGAATACATGGCTACCGAGAACAGCATCGTGATGTGCATTGAGAGCCTGTTCAAGGAGGAGCCCTCGCTGCTGACCATTCAGGCGCTGGAGCCCTCTATCATCTACTCCATCCCGAAGGCAGAGCTGGAGGCTGCCGCCATCAAGTGTGTCAACATCCAGATGCTCTACCGCAAGATACTGGAGGAGTCGCTCATCATCAGCCAGCACCATGCCGACATGCTGCGCTTCGAGACGGCCCAGGACCGCTACGCCAAACTGGTGAAGCGCTCGCCACAGCTCGTACTCCGTGCCCCGCTGGTCTACATCGCCAGCTACTTGCAGATGACGCCCGAGACCCTCTCCCGCGTCCGCACCGCCGCCCTGCTGAACAGCTAAGGCGCCATTCTCGGCGCAACAGACGCACCGCTACGATGTTATTCAAAGATGGCTCGGAATACGCTCTTGCTCGTCTTTCTTGTCGCAGTCCCATTTTTGTGTCATGCCCAGCGGAAGCATGCCTTGATGGTAGGCATCTCCAACTACCATGCGAATGGATATAAGGTGTGGGACAACATTCATGGTGCCGAGGATGTTGCACTCCTGACTCCGGTATTGGAAGAGAAAGGGTTCGCAGTGCAGTCGCTGACGAATGAAAGTGCAACCTGTCAAGGCATCCGTAATGCGCTTGAAAATGTCACTGTCCGCGCCAAGGAAGGCGACGTCGTCTATCTGCACTTCTCGTGTCATGGCCAGCCCGTTGAAGATGGTCTCAACGGAATGGCCAAAGACGAACAAGACGGTTGGGATGAAGCCATCGTCCCCATAGATGCCGGGAAAGAATACAATACAGCTTACAATGGAGAGAAGCATCTCACTGATGACGAGCTGAACGGCTACTTCACTATGCTTCGTAAGAAGATAGGCCCAACAGGCATGCTCTATGTGGCTATGGATGCTTGTCATGCTGGCACTATATCGCGCAAAGGACTTGAAACCGTGAGAGGCACCAATGAAGGGCTGACAAAAGCGGGCGCGAAGTACAATCCGCCAAAAGAAGACATCAGGCATTATCCTGTCGCGACATCGGCAGACATGGCTTCAGCCTTGTTCATGGAGGCCTGCCAATCGCGCGAGCGAAATACAGAAATCAGGATTAAAGGCAAGGACCACGGCGCATTGTCATACAACATCTGGCAAGCCCTTAGGGTCATGCCCACTTTTGGCAAAGACTCGAAAGCTTTATTCAAGGCCTGCGTTGAAGCATCGACCAAAGAGACCGGTCGCTGGCCAAGGACACAAACGTTAGTAATAGAAGAATCACTCTGACCAGCTATGGAAAAGGCGGAAGAAAGTGCATTTGAACAATTCATCAAGAGGAATGAGCAGAAAACGCTTAACTTCCTCAGTTCCACATATTCTGCCCTGCCCAATGAGAGTATAAGAGACATTATCCAGGATGCTTACGTCGCGCTGCATAACAATATCAAAGCGAGAAAAGTGGATGGTCCCCAATACCCCTACTTTCTTAAGATTTGCATCAACCTCTCATTAAAGGCCCTTCGCAAGCAAGGCAACCTCACCATAGTAGGTATTAACGATACAGACATTCAGCAGAAGAACACCATCTCAATGAACAAGGTAGAGAGTATCCTTCAGGTCAGCGAAGAACAGCAGGCAGTCATCAATGAAAAGAAACAGCTTGTCCACGATGCGCTCAACGAAATGGCCACACGGTGCAAGGAATTGCTCTGGAGTTACTATGCCGACGAGCTAAGCTGGGCTACAATAGCAGGGCAATTTGGCCTGAAGAATGCCGATGTTGCAAAAACACAGGCTTCAAGATGCCGCAAGACATTCAAAGAGAAATACAACTATTTAAGGTCGTTGCTCTATGACAGATAAAGACAATAGCGAAAGGATTGACAGATACCTCCGTGAACAAATGACTCCGGAGGAAAGCGAGGCATTTCTGAACGACCTCAGAAATGACAAGGAACTTCGCGAAGAGGCCCAGATGATGGCTTTGCTCATTAAGGAAATGAAGGATGAGCAGGCCAAGCAAGATGAAGCCGTCGCACAAGAGATACCGGCAACTGCAAGTCACGCCAAAGCCATCCGACTTGTAAAATGGATAGCATCCATCGCCGCCGTTTTTGCCATTGTCTTTGGTGCCCACCTATGGTACAGCTCATACAGAATGGACAAGGTGTTTGATGCCAACTACGAATCGTACAATACCACTAAAGCCAGAGGTGGCGATGACGAAGCCATCAAGCTGGAGCTTGCAGAACTATATAACAAAGTGGGAACTGCGGAAGACATTGCCCCAGTTATTACTCGGCTGCAAACCATCTATGATGGTATCCAGACAAACAGCGACACCTACGCCGATTACAGTTATTACGAGAACGACATCGCTTGGTATCTGGCATTGGCATATGTCAAGGACCATCAGACAGACAAGGCGAAAGAGTTGCTGAAGCGACTGGCAGAGCATGGTGATGCAGAAGCGGCAAAGCTGCTAAAAGAGCTGTAGCTTCCGTTAACTAACGTTGCTCTATCCCATCCAGTAGTATAAACGCAGCCCAACATTCAGGCTTGTCATATTTTCCACCTTCAACTTCACGAAGATGCTTTTGCGCAGACAGGAGCGACTGTCGTTTGTTCTGGCCAGAAAGAAGGTTCCTGTAGAATTGAGTCATCAGAATCTGGGTGGCATCGTCCTTGACCTCCCATAGGCTCATCAGGATGGAGTTAGCACCAGCCTTTTTAAAGCCACGCTGCAAACCGAAGACACCTTCGCTTTGTGCAATGTCACCCAACCCCGTCTGACAAGCTGACAGAACCACCAAGTCAAGGCCACGCAAGTCGACATCGGCAATCTCTTTGGCCGTCAAGATGCCATCCTCAACATTGTCAGGCAGTTCCTCATCGTTCAATATGTGATTCGCTCCTGACATGACCAAGCCCGAGCGGGTCAGCGCCCTGTCTTCAGTCGAGAACACGGCATCGTCTGTCAGCATGAATTGGTAACGGGCATTATCGGCCTCTTCTTCGGTATAATAGAATCCGTGAGTAGAGATGTGCAGGCATCCTATCCCCCTGCCAGACAAAGCCTTGAAAGACTCTTCCGTCCCCAAGGCGGCTGTATCCAGCACACACTCCCATTGTGCCTTAGACAGCTCTTCCCCGATGATGCCAACCTCCACTTTAGAATGTTCGAGGTATCCCTTCCCACCGCGCAGGCCCATTCCCCGGACGTCGGCCCGCTCCTTAAACGACTCATCCAAAAGAGCGACGCTCTTAGCCGCTGCACTTGCATCAAGTGTTGCGTTATAGTCCAGTCCGCCATACAGCACGGCGCCTGTTTTCCGCAACGGGGTGACCCAAATCGGGGTTTAGTGTTTCACACCGATAGCATCCAGTAGCTTCGTGACCTCCTCATCGTAGTCTGTGCGGAGTATGACGGACATCTTCTTTCCGTTGTAGGGGTTCACATATTCTATATTGTAGAGGCTCTCGGCCAGAAACTTTGCACGGTAGATGGTGATGCCAGGCTTTTTGTTTTTCTTGTCTGCGGTTTTCACCAGCGTCCGTTCCAGTTCCAGCAGGATGGTGTATGCTGTGAAGCAGATGCAGACATGAGCCTCGATGCGGTTGAATAGCCGATGGTAGATTGGCCGTATGGCGAGGTCGGTCTTGTTCATGCGGAACGCCCTTTCAATAAAGGATAGATTCCTGTAATTCTCGACAACAGCCTTGTTCCGAATCTTGCTGTTGGTCACATATCCCTTCAGACCGTCCAGACGTGCATCCTCGGCTATCTTGTCCTGATCTATGGTCACTGTTGTTTCTCCTTGCAGGGTAAGGAACCTGTTGTAGCCTCTGTTATTTACGGAATCCTTTGTAATCTTTCCGCTGGCAAACCGCTTCTCAAGCCTCTTGACACCCTTTTCCCTGTCTCTGGCATCTTTCTTGGCACGCCTGTCGCTCATTGATATTACATACCGTCTGTCCTTGATGGTCATGGATTTCTGCCAGCCGTCTTTCAGGCCGAGTTTTAGCACAGCCTCCTTGTCTGCCTTTGACAGTGACCTGATTCTTGCACCGATGATGTATTCGTAGCCTTCTTCCTCCAACTGCTCGATGTTCTTCTTGCTCAGCAATCCTGCGTCGGCCACGATAATCGGATGGGACAGGCTGAAGCGTTTCTCCAGCTTCTTGATAATCGGAAGCAGCGTCGTACCTTCATACTGGTTTCCCTTGTGGAGCTCATATCCGATGGGATTACCGCCCGCTGCGACAAGCAGTCCCAGTACCACCTGTGGATTCTCGCTCTTGCCGTCCTTGGAGTAGCCGGGGACACGCACATCATCCTCCTGAGACTCGAAATATAGCGTGCTCGTGTCGTAGAACGCCACTGTCACCCGGCCGCCCATGACAGCCTTCGTGTGCTCAAACGCTATCTGCTCCACCTGCCATTTCACGCCGATGCTCTCGTCAGCAGCCTCACGTATATCCTCTGCCGTCTTGCCTCTTGCACACAGCTCGTCAAGAAAGCGGTAGATGGCATCCGGCGAATAGGATTGATGCATGAAGCGCTCCATGTACTCCGCCGTCCGGAGCTTGCTCCCAGGGCGGTAGAGCCGTGTCACTACCAAAGCACGGAACAGGGCGTTGTTAGCGGTTTTCACCTTGTTATAGCCTATGCGGTCGAACAATGTGCCATAGACGAGCTCTGGCCCAACCAGCCTGAGCTGGCTTTGGCGTAAGCCTGCCAGTACCTTGTCATAAGCTACGGCCTCATCATCGAACTCGAAAAGAGGCACACCCGTCTGATGCTCCTCAACCCACCTATTCCCGCGCTTGATGAGAATGGCTATCTCTTCTGCATCACTGCTGCAGCCCATCACCTTGACGCACTTCCGCTTGCCATGCACTTTCTGCATGACGCGAACAGAGGTACTGCCCGATTTGTTCAGTTTCTTCTCCACAAACATGCCACAAAGGTAGCACTTATTCCCCAAATGCCACCAAGCGAGGTGAGGTTTATTGGCAGATGCCCTCCAAAAACAGCCTCAATGCCGAAACGAGGTGACCCAAAACGACCCACTATCTGGACATAACTGTCTTATTTACAGTAAAATGATTTTTTTATGACAAAATCCTGCGGAAAACAGGAAGTGTTGCGTTATAGTCCAGTCCGCCATACAGCACGGCGCGATTGTTGGTCTCTTCTTTCCTTCCTGAAGCCAGCTCACGTGTGGATGACAGCCGGTAGATGTTGTAGTCCTCCATCCCCGGCAGATATTCTATACCTATATTATATAAGGCACCGGATGGAGAGAAGTAAATAGTCTTGACTCCTTCCAGCTCCGCCCGCAATGGCTTCCAGACCAAATCGGCCATCTCGCTGCATTGATAATAGAGTGTATCGGATGCGTGTTTCAAATTATCTTCAAAAAACAATTTGGTAATTTTGGGGTTTTCATACCCACTACGAATAGCGACAGCAAGATAAACTGGAATGTCAGGATAAAGATTGACCCTAACAAACTCTATCGCTATGTCATCTTCTTTAAGCTTGTCCTGAACATCTCGCCAGTTTAGAAAGAATGGTTTTACAAAATCATCAACTTGCGCATATCCTTGCGTTAGATTTCTCTTCAACCTTTCCGTATTTAATAATAGTCCTTTACTTAACAGGGATGCGTCAAACATTAATCCAGAGAAATGGGGATTATCAGCTGCATAACACATTTTAGGTAAAGACTCACTAAAAATGGAAATATATTTATTCCAAAACTCAGTCCTTTCCTTGTCCTCAAGCATGAAAAAGGATTTTGCTAAAGAACTCCGCATGATGGGCAGAGCATCCATTATATTCGTTATCGCACTCTCATAATCATGTAACAAATAATAAAGTTCTGATAGTCGATATTCGATATTGGCATAATCCACACTATTTTCTCCTTTTTCTTGCAAGATCAAGTTCTTCAACATCAGAAAATAGGATAACCCACCTTGCAGGTCATTTGCCAATACAGCCGAATATGAAAGGATTTCAAGATCGTCTATGTCGGTTGTGTCAAGAAAAGATTTTTGAAGACAGTAAACACGCTTGTATATTTCCTGGGCACGTTCCGACAAATCAAGAGAGCGATAGGCTTCTGCTTTTGTCATTAAAGAGTGAATATATTCGTCAGATAGCGTATCGTTTGCGCTTTCAAAAAACTTAGCAGATTCCTCCGCAATCTGAATTGCCTCAATCTTTCTTTTGGTTTCATTCGTATGAATATAGATAGATGCTTTATCACATAGTGCTGATGCGTAAAACATACTAGCCCCAAACATTCTTAACGTATCGCAGACTTCATCTATTGTTTGTATAGCCTCTTGATGTAGGCCATTATTGTCGTAAAGCAAGGCAAGATTCTGTTTTAGCTCCCAGTAATTTGCAGACTTTTTATCTTTGTATAAACGTAATGCCTTAATTGTATATATTTGAGCCATAGTATAATTATTTAAGTTTGAATAACTCGTAGCTATACTACGCAATACAATTGCCAATCTTTCAGATGGTATTTCATGTGACTCCATAAGCTTAAGAGCCCTCCTCAACATCTCTATGCTTTCTGGATATTGATTATTCTCTCCGTAATATTGATTCAGCATGATAACAGCCATAAGGTAGGGCTCGTCCTCAATTTCTTTAAGGTCTTCATACATCTGTACAGATTGATTTCCATACTCTATAGCTAACTGAATCTGTTGATTTTGAGCATAACTTAAACCGAGAAGGTTTAATAACATTGCAACTTCTTTATGCTTTGGGCCAAAACAATCTTTTGCTTTGTCTATTGCGCTTATGCTCAATGCAATGGCTTCTTCATAGCATTGGGTTGATATATAGTTGTTGATAGCAAAACCGTATACAAGGAAACGAGTTTCTAAGTCTTCTATTTTATCAACAAACAGAAGTATTTCATTCTGCAACTCACGAACTTTTTCTATGTCTCCCTCGACAATAAGTTCGTCTATCTGCTTGAATTTACGATTGGCTGTGCTGATGTAATCGAACTCTTGGGCAAGCCCCATCGTAGAACACATTGTAAATAGTATAACGGCAAATATCTTTCTGACCATAATCATTTATTTATTGATTGCAAAGTTACAGCATTTTTGTCATTTTTCATCTTTATTCTCAAAAAAAACTTCACCTTGATGTTTACCTTTTCCCGAATACGGGTAATATAAGACGTAAACAACAAACAAAAAGCTCACATTATTTAAATAGAAGACATGACGCAACAGCCGATGCTCACCATCAAGAACAAGAGCGAAATACTCTACTTGCGACAGGACAACATCCTGTTTATCCAGGCCGACGGGAACTACTGCGACATCCATCTGGCTGATGGGGGCGTGATTAACACGCTCACCTATCAGCGGGCGGAAATAGCACGGATGATGGACGAACAGCTGCCAGATGACTGCAGGAAACGGTTCGTGTTGGTCGGCCGATCCTACATGGTGAATACCGACTACGTGCTCCGCATCCAGCCAAGCAAGCAACTGCTCACCTTCAGAGTCAACCAATTAGGGACGACCCAGAAAATAACAATCAAGGCAACCGCGAAGGCCCTTGATACGCTAATCGTGGAGATGGAGAAGTTGTCAGAAACAGCAGGGAGCATGTAGTTCCGTACCCGCTCCGCCACGTTTCGTACATTGAATAATAAAATAGAAGCACCTCATTAGAGTTTCTTACTACTTTTGCATAAACGAAGAAGAACGATTGGCCCATCTACGCACAAGGGCCGGTAGTCCCTCGTTCTGGAACAATCATTGCCGATGTCTGGGGATTGGTCGGCACAAAAAGGTTTTCAAACAACATGAAAAAGTTTTTCATTTGCATGGCTATGTGCCTGTTGTCCGCCACGATGATGGCTCAAAAAGAAGTAACAGTGAAGGCTGGAACACTGGTTCCCCTTCAGATTTCAGCCCCGACAAGGGCCTCTGAAGTACAAGTAGGCCAGAAGGTGTCCTTCAAGGTGAATCGTGACATCAACGTTGAAGGCGTTACCGCCATCCCATTCGGAACCATTGTCAACGGCACCGTCTATGAAGCTAAGAGGTCATCTTGGTGGGGAACCAAAGGCCGCCTCGGCATCAGGATAACAGAGCTGTATGGTCCGAATGGAGAGATGATTCCCCTCACCAATGGCGATGTCTATGTGACGGGAAAGAACCGCACGCCACTGACAGTTGTCCTGAGTCTCTGCTTGGTGTGGCCTGCATGCTTCATCTGCGGCTCAAGGGCTGAACTGCCTGCCGGCTATGAGGTCCAGGCCAACGTGGCATCGAACACCACGGTAAAGGTGTTTTAAGCGGCATCTCTGAACGTCCGTCACCCTGGCATCCTATAATTGAAAGAGATGCAGTGTACCCCAAAAAACATCTAACACCCTAAGGTCATTTCTTACAATGTTATGAAAAAAATGTATGTTTTATTTGCTTGGTAGAAAAAGAATCACTACCTTTGCCAAGTCTTTCCGTAAGATGCAATCCCATGGTTGGTATGGCAAGTCCAAAGCGACTTGAGGAGTAATCACCTGCGGCGGGGCACATACATACTAAAGGCGTTTTCTGGACGCTTTGGGTTTGACGTGTTGGAATCTCGCAACCTCTGACTGATAGTCAAAACCAAAGCAACGGGAACGCCCCTTGGGGGTGTAGTATCCTTACACATTATTATATATGTGTATTCTTACATACATCAACGTGGGGCTTTCAGCGTTGCTCGGTAGACTATCAGGGCAATGCGAGAGCCTCAACACGTGGACCGGGCACAGAACTGGCTCCACGATTGAACCAGAATTAAATTTTGCCGATATTGATTATCAGTACGTTACAAGTGACGACTTGATGCACTGATACCACAATGTTCCCAAGTTATAACACCTATAGCAATTGATTCACAAGAGATGACTATGAGACTTTTTACTACGGAATGGCAATTTGCAGTTGTTCACACATCAAATTGCCGTTTTGCTGTTATCACTTTTTAATCTGTTCTTGGGCGACAGTGATTGCATCATTACTAAGTTCATCATCGCCTACTGCATCGAGTACTTTGTCTGCTAGCCATAATGTAAGCATCTCCTTCTCGTCCTGATGCAAGTATTTTGCGAGCTTGATTACATGTTCGCGCTTTGCCCGTCTGTCACCTCGCTCAATTTTGCTGAACATTGGTGTGTCAATCTCTAATAGTGCCGCCAACTGTCGTTGCAGCACTCCTTGCTCATCTCTGAGCTCTCTTATTTTCTTTCCGAATATCATATTTTGTTTCTTTTCGTCTTATACTTCGACTAAACTTCGACTAATAGTTCGACTAAACTATTGGAAAATGACTACTTTTACGACTAGAAGCCTTCGATTAGTCATTTACTAGTCGTTATTTATGGCCAACTAGTCGTGTCTTGCCCATTAATTTGGCCATATTTTAGTTCTTGGCTATAATTTGGCCATAAGTTTAGCTTTTATAGCCATTTTCAAACCAAGTACGGCCATTGACCTGAATCATATTCTCATTTTTCATTTCTTCCAATATGTGTCGAAGCAGCCTGCGCTTTTGTTCCATGGACTTCGTTGAAGGAAGAACGTCTTTTATGTATTCCAGGATTGCATCAAGTTTAGTTCCTTCCTCTCCAGCATTTTGGATGAACTGCAAAGCCATTTGCTTTATCTTGTCGCGTTCAAGTCCTTTCACCTTGGTATATTCTGGCAATTGTTTCGTTTGCCTTGCAATGCTCAGGGATATGGTCAGGTCTGGATATTCACCCTCTACCAAACCACGCTCCAATAGGTTCTTGGCATCAGTTTCGCTCAATCGATGTCCTTTCTGCACAGCATCAAGCAAGATGCAGTCTTCCAACGACAAGTCTTTGTTCTCTTTCAGAAGTCTGGTATACTTCTCATTGATAGCGTTACCATACAGACGGACGGCAACCTCCTTATTGGCAGCGTCAATCTCATAGTCAGGCATAGGGAAATGGCGTTTCCACTGCTCATTGAATATCTTGCGGATGCCACGGCCAACAATGTCAATCATATTAAAGTTCACCATCGCATTGCAAAGGCATTCGTTGCGGTAGTGGCGTTGTGGACCATGTGTTGCCAATGCCTTTTGCAGGGAGCCAGGAATAAAACTGCCACCATTGGCATAATACAGGAATCCTGGATTCTCCACAAGATTGATTCTCTCCTGTAGGGTATAATCCTGATGTGCGATGCAGTTATGAAGCACTTCGCGCATGGAATAGTCATCGTATTGCTGCATCACATCGGGGAACATCGTGCCGCCAGGCATTTCACGCATCGTCAGGTTATGCACCTTGGCAAGAATCTGGTCAACTGTCAAGATGAATGGTGCCGTGAAGTGTTCATAGTCAATTACATCTTCGTGTTCATCACGTAGCGACCAAGTAACTCTCACTACGGCAGGACGGAGTTTGAACACAGACACAGGCTTGCCCAGCAGAATGATAGCGGCACGAGTGATTCCACCGTCAATCATCACTCCTGCATTACTCAGGAACTCCTCTGCTGACCACGCATTCACCTCTGCTACAGGAATACGGCTGTGTACCTTCTTGAACATCACCTTTGCTTTGGCAATGGCCACTTCATCCAAATCGTCAATCGTGGCATTTGGCACGATGACGGCCGACCAGTCGGTATCTGTGAACAAAGGCTCATCCAAAATGGCATTCAAACGCTCTTGTGTCAGCTCCACCAAAGAGTCCTCAATCCGTTGCCAAGCCTTATCGTGCGCATAGACAGGACGTTTGGGTAGATGTTTAGGAATATGAATCACCCACACCACCTTTTGGGTGTCGTCTGTGACATACTCCTCGATGTCCAGTCCCTCGCTCGACAGGTTCGTGCAACGTTCCGTCAGTCGAAGGATTGCCTTCTGGCGGTCATAGTTATAGGTGTCTGTGCCGACAATCTCCAGCGTCTTGTCATGCACACCCACCACAAGGAAACCACCCTCCATGTTGGCGATAGCCGACACGTAGGAAACCACGTCGTCCTTCTCGTCCCCGCAGAACGAGTTCTTCAGATTCTTAAATTCCTTCCACTCGCACCGAGCATTCTCCTGCGGGTACTCACGGAGCAGATATTGTTGTAATTCGAGTTCGGTCATATATTTTACATTTGTATAGTTTCTCCAATTTTTTGTAAATCAGTATCTCTTTCTAACTCTCTGTCTGTTGAATAAGAAGATAACATTTCAAAAGAAATTCCTTTCCACTCTCTTGAGAGTTTGTAAATTGGATAAGGAAAATTCTCACCATGATCAAATTCAAAATCTAATTCATCAAATTCTTGAAATGCAACAATTTTTCCCAAGTCTTCAGTCGTAGGAGTGATAATGATTATATCATCTGTTGAGATGTTTGAAAAATTAAATATTTCTCCTTTAATTCTCCATTCCCTTAACCATTGGAAATCATGTTGATTAACATCCAAAAGTTCAAATCTCCATTTTAATTCATCTGGCAATAGCTTATATTCATGCTCATCACCATAAATAACTGGACGTGCTAGATAGTCTCGTATTAGTACATCACGCTTAAACGCTATTCCATATTTGGAAAAACGCGGTTTAGACCATGAATTCATATAATTGAACACTTGTTTAGACAGTGTTAGAGGTGATTCTGTAAAACATACTGCTTTCAGATAATCTTCTGCACTACTATTGCATACAAGACGCTGTTCATCAATAATTGAATTAATATTCCCAAAAGGGTCCTCACCACTTGTGAAATGGAATAGGAATGGAGACAAATCTGGTTTCCTTTCTCTTAAGTTATGACTTGGATTCATGTCAATAAAAAGTAAGGTGTTGATATTATATATTCTCTACTATCTTAAAGGTCGCCTGTTGCTTTTCCTCATTTATATGTAAGAGTTGAACTTTTACTTGCATGCCTTTTTTGTAGTCTTTTATGGATTTTCCAATCTGTTTTAAATATTTAGCGGGAATAAGAGCATTTCCTAAATCTTGTATATTAATAAAAACGCCAAACTTTATTCTTCCTGTTACTTTAGCTAAATATATCTCATCTTTACAGATTTTTTCAATTAAAATTGTATTCTTATTATCTTGTGCAGGTTTTGCATGTTCTTTATCAATATCGATAATTTTATAATACTTTGTTTTTTTCCAACCATATCCAACTACTCTAGTTATTACTTCAAACTCATGTGAAGATTTAACAGATGTATCAATGTATTCAAAGGGCACAATGACTTCGCCTTTTTCATCTATGATTCCATATTTCCCGTTCTTCTTGGCACTTGCATAGCCTTTGTCAAAATACTTTATTTCTTCATATTCAAATGGAATAACAACATTACCAGAAATATCGATTACTCCAACTTTTCCCCTTAGTTCCGCAATAGCTTTTCCTTGATATATAGGTTCTTCTATATTATCATAATCGAAAGGAATTATAGTTTTGCCATCTAAAGTTATAACACCATATTTGTCTTGCAAATGTGCAATCACAAGGTCATCTTCTGTTAATAAAAGAAAGTAATAATCGAATGGTACAATTATATTGCCATCCTGACTAACTACTCCATAATGCTTTTCGTGATGCTCATCATAACCATATGCAATTGCCTTCCCATCCACGAATTCTTCCAACTCATCGATATCATAAGGTATTGAAGATTTCAATATAGTTCCCTTTCCATTAATTAGGCACCATCCTCCATATTCGCCAGCATTTTCACTATATGCCCAAGCTTTTCCACTAGCAAAATCTCTCATTTCACTAAATCTAAATGGAACCACACACTTTCCGCTTTTGTTAATGGCTCCCCAATAATTATCTTTTTTGGCAATTGCCTTCCCATCTTGGAATTCTCTAAGCTCATCATATTTGAACCCTGTCAACTCATTCCCCAATGAATCGACAAGACCCCATTTGCCCCAACTCCCCCCTTCTTTTACCAATGCAACTCCATCATGAAATTCCTTAATAATCGAAAAGTAAGGAGGCGTTTTGGGGTTATGCTGACTATCCATAATGCCATAAGCATCAAGAAAATCAGACTTATAAATAATCAATCCATTTTCCAAAGGCGTAAATGTATACAACTCTTCATTCTTTTCATTTATTTTACTCCATCTGCCATACTTTTTAGCTTTTGCAACGCCATCTTCAAATAGTTCTATTTCATCATAATCGTATGGAATTATAGTATTGCCGTGAATGTCTAGAATTCCCCACTTTTCATATTTCATCGCTTTGGCAATTTCGTTTTTGAAATCCTCGATTATTTCAAATTCAAGAGGCACAATAACATTATTTTCTTTACCAATAAGCCCCCATTTATTCTTATGGCCTGTTATTGTAGAAAAGAAACCATAAATATTTTCAGTTATAGCAACCTTAAATAATTCACTACTAATTATTTGAATGTCTTTATAAATAAAAGGAACTATCTCATTACCATTAACGTCTATTATCCCCCACTTATCTTCCTTTTGTGCTTCAACAACAGAATCTATACAATGTCTGATGTCGTCATATATCAAATCTGTTATAATGTCGCCTGACTTTTTCTTTAATCCGCATTTACCTTGTAAAACAGATTCGTATTTAATTATGTCACCATTTAATAATTGCTCTTTAAAAACTTCTTCACCTTTTTCATTGATATACCCCCATGCAGTTCCAGAACCTTTTCCAATTTTAACTTTTGCTTTACCTTCACAAAAATCATCAATCTGAAGAAATAATTGCTCAGTAATTATTTCTCTTGAAGCATTCATAAGTCCGCATCGATTATTAAAGAGAGACTTATAAACGACAAATCCATTGTTTAAAATAAAGTATTCAGGTATTTCATTCCCTATAGTATCAATTATACTCCAAACGCCATCCTTTTTAACCTTGGCCTTTCCATCTACAAATGGTTTGAATGCTTCATAAATACAAGGAATTACGGTATCTCCAATAGTGCTTATTGCTCCCCATTTATAATCTTTATAACCACTCATTATCTGAATATTAATCAAACCATCACCAAAATCCCCCACCTTGCTAAACTTTGGTTCTGTAATTGTTTTTTTTTCATTGTTCATCAAACCATATGCATCCTGGTAATTCGAGTAATATTTATAAAATCCTTCATTGAGAGGGGAAATCTCATATATTTCTTCTCCTTTTTCGTTGATTATTCCCCACTTGTCATTTTTCTTAGCTTTTGCTTGACCATCTTGAAATTCTTCAATTTCATCATAGATTAAAGAACAGATTTCTTCATTTGAATTTGTCATTAGCCCTTCACTCTTATGAAAAGCGGAGCGGTATTTTACAAGTCCATTACTTAAAGGCGTGTATTCATATACCTCCTGTCCTTTAACATCAATTACACCCCATCTTCCATATCTTTTTGCTTTCGCTTTACCATTAGAAAATTGACAAATCGAGTCAAAGTAATCTCTTATAACATCACCGCTATAGTTTGTTAGGTCATAATGGCTTCCTTTTTTTACAGAAAACAATCCATCTCCTAAATCTGAAACCTCTTCATATTGAAAATTACATATTCTATCTCCTTTGTAATTTATTATCCCCCACTTTGTTTTTTTTCTAACCCAAGCATATCCAAAATAAAAAGGGAATGCATCATAATATGATGCTGTAATGATATCCAGATCATCAATTCTATAGCCCCATAAGCCTGTCTTTTCGTCTTCATATAGCATTGGTATAATTTCCCCGGACTCTATCAATGGATAATAGTAAGTTAATCGTTCACGTCTTTCTTTTCGTGCTAATACTTGTTCGTATTGAATCTTCCTTTTTTCAATACTGTCAAATATTTTTTTCCAACGATCAGCTTTAATGCGCATCCACTCATCGATGAGTAATTGTTTTTCTGGAGAATAAGAGTGATAAAAATCCTGGTCGCTATCATGATAGTATGCTTCAAAACTGTTTTTTTCCAGATCTAAATCTTCAAATGCGACCAACTCTGGTCCTTTCCACGAGATAGATACATTTCCTTTTTCATCCACTACGGGGACTTGCCAATAGCAATTAAGCATCAAACGCTTTTGACGAATGGATTCTTCATAGGCATAAATATGACTAGGTTCTGTGATACCTAGATGTTTTTTATTACTCTCGTTTTTATAATAATCAATCGAATCAAACACAAACACATTGCGCCTATTCATATAAAGGATGTCTTTCTCACTCATCCGTTGGTGCTTGGTTGAGAAATCGGGGAATACCCACAGATAAAACATTTTTTGCATCTTATAGAAAGCATTTCTACCTACCAACAAACCAATTTGTGGATTACTGACAAGTGCATCAAAGCATACTTTTTCTTCATTGCGATACACAGAATATATAGAAGGCCGACGATAACCAGTCACTTCGGGAGTACTAATTACTTTGTCAACTTCAATTTCCTTAAAAAACTGAGACAATTCAAGAACCTCTTTCAGTTTTGCTACCATATCTTGATGCAAAAAGGATTCTTTGAATTTTGTCTCTGAAGATATGATAATTCGAGTGGGGTCTATTTCATTAGTTGTTTTAAGTGGGCAAGAATCATCACTGTCTTGATAGTGAGAAAAGAAAGGAAAGAAATCCCCCTCGTTAGTTCTAACTTTAAGACCGATAGGTTCTCCGCAGAATGGGCAAACATATTTTGACTCACCACTTTTATATGCAGCCGTTAAAGTCGATCGCATATTGAAGATTATGTCTTGTGGCTTATCGTCCAGAACTTCGTCTGCCGTATAATCATTACCTTCTTCCTCATCTCTGATAAGCCATATAGAACGGCGCAGAGAGTGGGGTAAGTTGATGTCATCCAACATAGACGTATTGTTTGTTACTTCTTCCATATGTTATTATCGTTGTATAATAGTTCATACAAGTAGTGTGCAGGATTTTGTGTCTGATATCAATTGCTCGATTTTCTTAGTGAAACAAATCTCAAGGAGTACTCTGTTGCTAAAGAATTATCCCCTTCTATAATATTAATGTGTTCATCATTCTTGTATTCTGCGTTGTCAGTCCAATTATAGCTACCTTCGATAACTATTTGATTGTCGATAATACAAAATTTGCTATGCATAATTCCTCCCCTTGTTCCCCGTATCTCTGTGGTATCAAATACGGATAGATCAACACCATGCTTATGGTTAATTCCATCTTTATAAATCACTATTTTGACCTCAACCCCTTACTCTTTCTTCTCTAACAACTTTTTGTAAAGTCTTTCGTTTGTGAACCAAGCAATAGCTAAATTGACTGAGATTTTGGCTTTGTCTAATGCAAAAAGAATGTCGTTTTGGATTTTATCGAATGAAGCTTTGTTGCTTATATCTAATTTCTTTTTTACTGAGATACCGCATACAACATAGTGGTCTCCTACTAAAGAAATATTATATCCACATGGCGAAATAATCTCATTGACTTCTTCTGCGCTTTTTCCCTTTTCTTCGGATTTGTTAATGATTTCTTCAATAATAAGTCTAAGATTATCATTTCCCATCATCTTTATAAGTCTATCTTCTGCATATTGTTTCTTGGACGCATTAAGTCCTTCTATAACTTGAGGCAACCCCTTATCATACACGTCTCGGAAATCACCACACCTGTTGAATAGCTCTACAAGTTCTTTACCTTTCAAATCAATACCGATAGGCTTACGATGTCCTGTCAGTAGAGGAGCTAATTGAATGAGTGCAAATTTGTCTAACTTCTTCATCTTTTAGTGTATATTGTAAGTAGTTAGTATATCAGTCCATACCTTTTCATTTCCTCTTTCGCCGGCAATCTCAGAACCAACCAATTGAAAAAATTGTGTGTTTTAGTACTGCCTTTATGGATTTCATCTATTCCATACTTGTCTGCCCAATAGTCGTTCAGCTCTTTTATTCCATCAATGCCTGTGTCATAAATGGATTCACGAATAAGATTGACATCGTGTTGTAGCAAAGACATGGCGAAATCGAAAACCATGATCATCTCTGGCATCTTCTTAGATGCTTTGATGAAGGCTGCAGTATCTCTCTGCTGTTCATCCTTGCTCTTACTCATAAACTCCAACAGCATATCTGCTGTGGTCTCAAGACCATAGGGAAGTTGCTTCTTTAACTCTTCCTTAATAGAAAGGATTTGTGATATATACGGATTCTTCATTCTAATACCGACTTTACCCTTAGAGAATTGCCAAATTCTGACCACAAAGATATAAAAATAATTGCAAACTATCGCAATTAAGGGAGCGAGAATCTGCTATATTTATGATTTTTTGTGAGAAAAATGAGGGAAAAGACTTGTAAAAACGAACAAGATGCTCGAATACGTATAAAAAAGAAGGCACTCACACCTTTCCCTATCAGATGTGAGTGCTCTATAAGAAGCAAATTATCTGCCATACCCTTTCCTCTTTGTTGGCACGTATTGCGAAGCCTTGATGGTCTTTGCTGCATGAAGCCAACAACGGAGTTGGAAGTCCTCGTTCTCCTCGTCTTTCTTGCGACCGTCCCAGCCAGTCTCGCTACTGACAGAACCACCACCAGCACAAGGTATGTTGACATAGCGACCTCCCATGAGAGCAACTGCGACCTCTCGAACCAGCTTCGCCGTGTCAGGTTTCTCAAAGAAGGCGAGAAGGTCAAGCGTTTCATGTATCTGCTGATGTCGGAGATATTTCTCTGTGTGATAATCCTCGTTCAGCTTCTCCATGTCGCGCTGATTCATCAACCGAAACTTACGTTCTCCGAGAATGCTATTCTTGGCTGCATAGATAATATCTGTATCAGTAATAGACAAACCATCTTTCGACATCCAATGCTCTAAACGGAAACTTAGAAGAGGAAAGAATGAGACTTGCGAATTGAGGTGGAATGTGCGTTTTGCCCAATCTGTTTTTCTTATAACAGCCGAAGGGAAAGCAGAGATTGCGTTAAGTGGAATGAAGATTTTATCTCCTACTGAGACAGAGGTGCTAAGGTTTGAAGCCTTGGCAATAGATAAAACGACAACATTCGATGTTTACCTTTTTGCGTTTACGGGTATTATATGATGTAGACAGCAATAAAGTATTAACAATTAAACAATGGTATGAACAAGATTAAGATATTGATGGCAATGGTGTTGGGAGTTGTGTTCTCAACCGCGACAGTGGCCCAGAAACCCGAGCAGCTGAAGAACAGCTATAACTACTTGAGGGCTTTGGAAATTGTGAATAACCAAGGGGACTCTGACGAGGCTCTTGGCTATTTGCAAAAGGAGATAGAGGAGCATCCGAAAAACGGATATGCGCATTGGATGATGGGAGGCATTTACATCAAGAAGGAACAGCCGGGAAATGCCATAGACCCACTATGCAAGGCTATCTCCTATCTGAAGAAAGACAAGGAATGGCTGGCGTTTGCCTATACCTTGAGGGCAAAGGTGAACCTGGAGCTTGGCAACGAAGAGGAAGCGCTCAGCGACTGGGCGCTGGCTATAAAGGCAAACCCCGAGGATGTTGACGTATATAGTGACCGTGCGGAATACTACTATCTAAAGAATATGTTTGCCGAATCGGATGCTGACTTTGAGAAGATATGTCAGTTGCAAAAAGGGAACACCTTGGGCTATATGGGCAGAGGGCGTAACGCCTTGAAGACTGAAAAGTACAAGGAAGCTGAGAATTGGTTCTCGTACTGCATCAAGCTTGACCCGTCTTCCTCGCAGGCGTATGCTTTCCGGGCAGAGTCGAAGATTGAATCTGGGCGGGTGAATGAAAGTATTGATGACCTCATTACAGCGCTCGACTTAGATGGAAACACAAAGGCCTATTACTTGATGTCGGCAATTGATGAGCCGGAAGTCAACACACTGATTACCAAGCTGAAGGTTCAGCAGACCAAGCATCCCAACGACGGTCTTTGGTCTTACTGCATAGGGAACGCCTACGAAGGCCATGCAAACTATGTAAAAGCTATTGAGGCTTATAAGGAGTCCATGGCCATTGAGTCCAATGACGTGTGTTGTTTCAGAATGGCAAATTGCTATAGTGAGCTGGGGGAATATGAACAAGCATTGGAAAGCATCAATCAGGCCATAGAAATGGATCCGAGCGACAATGACTATGTCATGAGTAAGGCTAATTATCTCTACGAAATGGGTAGAGGTGCGGAGGCGATTGAAACGTATGACAAGTACATCAAAGCCGAACCTGACTATTGGTTCGGCTATTATCGTCGGGCCTTTATCAAAGACAATCTCAATGATACAGACGGAGCCATAGAAGACTATTCTACGGCAATCGTCTTGAGCCCGGATTACGCATATAGTTATTTGGGAAGGGCTGACAAGTTTTTGCTAAAGGGGAACAAGGAGGCTGCAATAAAAGACTATCAAATGGTAGTTGCCCTGGACACCCTCGTGGGCGAATCGAACTGTGCACAATTTGCCTTTCTGGGGTTAGGCGACATAGACAAGGCTAAGGCTTTTGAAGATTCCATCTTGGCTAAATCCGCATCTGCCGGGAACTACTATGATGCAGCTTGCCTCTATGCAAGAATAGGTGACAAGGATGCTGCCCTTCACTATCTGAGGAATTGTCTGGAGAAGGGCTTTACGCGGTTTGCCCACATCAGGAACGACGATGACTTGGATGGCATACGCGACATGCAAGGCTTTAAGAACCTTATGAACGAATTTGAGACCCGCTTCCAGGAAGAGCAGAAAGCGAAGAGAACAAAAGAAGGATTGACAGGAGAGTTGAAGGAACACACCAGCGAGATTCCCTTTACTCTGGAAAACGGGTGCTGTAACGTGAAGTGTACCATCAATGAGCTTCCTATGCGTTTCGTGTTTGACACTGGTGCCTCCGAAGTCTCTATCTCTATGGTCGAAGCCACGTTCATGATGAAGAATGGCTATCTGGATAAGAACGATGTGGTTGGCAGCGCCCACTACTCCGATGCCTTGGGAAATATCAGCGAGGGAACGGTCATCAACCTGCGCAAAGTGAAGTTTGGCGACCTTGAGCTGGACAATGTCCGTGCCAGTGTGGTCAGGAACCAGAAAGCCCCCTTGCTGCTTGGGCAGACCGTCCTCTCGCGAGCTGGCAAGATTGAAATAGACAACCAGAAGAGAGTCATCAAGGTGAAGTATCTGAAATGACGGATTGGCTACTGAGGAAGAATGGTCAGATACACAAATCAGTAACGGATACCTTGGCGATTAGGCCGCCTGAGTTGTCTAACCTGAATTATTCATGGCAATTAAACTCTATGCCGTTAACTCTTTCTTTTTCACACGAATTACCATGAATTAAACACAAATTATTCATAAATAATAAATTGATGAATAATTCGTGATCAATTATTGATAATTCGTGTTTTATAAAAAACGATTGAATAACCATGAATTATATAGGCTAAAGATGTCTATGGAGTCTTGTAAAGAAACGACGTAAAATTTTTATCCAAAAGATAATTGCTGGATTAAAAGAAAAGTTGTAACTTTGCAGTCCCTACAACAACCATCATGCCATACGGTATTGCATTTATCATCCTGATTGTTCTTGTCGCCCTGATCCTGATGCGGAAGGGCGACAAGAATGACGCTGTGGCCATAGCTGCAGAGGAGGCCGGAGCAACAGGAAAGGACGAAGAGCAGAAAGAAGACACACCACAACTGGAAACAAAAACGACAGAAACCATGGAACAGAAAGAGGACAAGGAGAAGAGAGAGAACAAGGAGAAGAGTGAAGACAAGGAGAAAAAGGAAGAGAACAACGAGGAGCAGACTGTGAACACCAGGTCGAGGGATTCGTTTCTTGAGACCTTGACGAAGATAGGGTGCCAGTACGAGACTGATGAAGAGAACGACAGAATCGTCTTTGACTATCAAGGCGAGCACTTCATAGCCGAAGCTTCAAACGAGCGGTGCTATGTGCAGCTTTGGGACACGTTCTGGGGACAAGTGGAACTGTATGACATTGACGAGTTCTCGCGGCTGCGTAAGGCCATCAACACCGCCAACGTCAACTGCAACGTCACTACCATCTACACCATCGATGAGGAAGGCAACAATGTGGACGTGCATTGCAAGAAGTGTATGCTGTTTTTCCCTGACATACCTAATATTGAAGCCTACCTGCGAGCTGAGCTAAGCGGTTTCTTCCGTGCCCATCGCCTTGTCACCATCGAGATGGATAAACTGAGGAAAGAGGAGCAGGAATAATCCTCATCATTCTTTTTCCATTTTGAGCCTCAGGATGCGGCGGATGCTCTGGTCTAAGGAATAATCTAAAAAAAATAATGTGAAAAGTTTGCAGGGACGGAAAAAAGTTCGTACCTTTGCACGCTGAAATCAACATTATCAACATTTTAACAGAACAATGAAAAAAGGAATTCATCCCGAAAACTATCGCCCCGTCGTGTTCAAAGACATGTCCAACGGCGATATGTTCCTTACGAAGTCTACCGCAAAGACCAATGACACCGTAGAATTCGAAGGCGAGACTTACCCAGTGGTAAAAGTAGAAATCTCCAGCTCCTCTCACCCCTTCTACACAGGTAAGAGCAAGCTTGTCGACACGGCAGGACGCGTCGATAAGTTCATGAGCCGCTACGGTAAGGCTGCGAAGAAGTAAGATACTTTCAACACACACCATGAAGACTTAGAAAGGTGCGTCCAAGGTAGTTGCATATACCTTGAGCGCACCTTTTGTCTTTTCTAAAAGCCCAAACATGAAACTACAGACTTTTTGTCGCCTGTTGCCCTTGGCACTGTTTGCGCTGACCATAGCATCCTGTCACAGCAGTGATGACGAGGACGACAACAAGTCGTCAGCCAACGCCAATGTCAACGCCAACCCCATCGATAAGGAACCGGCACTGCAGCGCCTGGAGTTCCCGCATGTCAAGGGCGGCCACAGCATCGTGCTCATACACACCACCAACGACAGCTACGGCATCAACTACTCGGTGGAATGGGACTGCGACAAAAAGGCTCAACGATGGTCGGCCTACCAGATGACCACGGCCACCATGGCGCAGAAGACATCGCGTTACTACTCCAAGGAAAATCAGTATCCATTCGACCCGCTGCTGCCCAACAATGCCTACCTCACGCAGGACTGCTTCTGGAACAGCGGCTTCGACCACGGGCACATCTGCCCCTCGGCCGACCGTCTCTACTCGGCCGAAGCCAACTATCAGACTTTCTTCCTCACCAACATGCAGCCGCAGTCGAAGGCTTTCAACGCCTCCGAGAACAGCCCGTGGTACCGGTTGGAGGGCCAGATACGCAGCTGGACCAAGGCCACTGCCACCGAGGTGCTCTACGTGGTGAAGGGCGGCACCATAGAGGACGACCAGATACGCCCCACACTGGTGAAGGGCGAGATGCGCGTGCCACAGTATTTTTTCGTGGCGCTGCTGCTGAAGAACGCACAGGGATACAAGGCCGTGGGCTTCTGGATGGAGCACCGCGACAGCTATGTCAGCTACGAGCCGCTCGGCAACTGGGCGGTCAACATACGCGACTTGGAGGAGAAGACGGGCATCGACTTCTTCTGCAACCTCCCTGACGACGTGGAGAACCGCGTGGAGACACTGCCCGTGGAGAACGTGCGGCGAGCTTGGGGGCTGTGAGAAGTAGGAAGTGATAAGTAATATGTAATAAGTGAACAAAACAAGTCTATTAGCATAAAACCAAACAACAACACAATGAAAACAGTTTATGATTTCACTGTCAAGGACAGAAAAGGTAAGGACGTGTCGCTGAAGGAGTATGCCAACGAGGTGCTGCTCATCGTAAACACAGCCACGAAGTGCGGCTTCACCCCGCAATACGAAGAGTTGGAGAAACTCTACGAGAAGTTCCGCTCGCAGGAATTCACCATCCTCGACTTCCCCTGCAACCAGTTTGGACAGCAGGCTCCCGGCACCGACGAGAGCATCCACGAGTTCTGCAAGCTCAACTTCGGCACAGAGTTCCCACGCTTCAAGAAGGTGAAGGTGAACGGCCCCGACGCCGACCCACTGTTCAAGTTCTTGCAAGAGCAGAAGGGCTTTGCAGGCTGGGATATGGAGCACCCCATCGCCCATATCCTCGACGACATGCTGTCGAAGGAAGACCCCGACTACAAGGAGAAGAGTGACATCAAGTGGAACTTCACCAAGTTCCTCGTCGACAAGAAGGGCATGGTCGTGGCCCGCTTCGAGCCCACCACCGCTATGGCTGAGATTGAGAAGCAAATCGAGGAACTGCTGAAATAGATGTCTTCTATGATACAGACGAAATGCCTGATTATTGGCAGCGGGCCCGCAGGGTATACCGCTGCCATTTATGCTTCACGCGCCAACCTTGGCCCCGTGGAGTATTGCGGTATGCAGCCCGGCGGACAGCTGACGCAGACGACCGAGGTGGAAAACTTCCCCGGCTACCCCGAGGGCGTGGACGGCAACCAGATGATGATGGACTTGCGGCAGCAGGCCGAGCGCTTCGGCGCCGACATCCGCGACGGCGAGATTACCGAGGTGGACTTCTCCTCGCGGCCCTATCGCGCAAAGGACGATGCCGGCAATGAGATCGTTGCCGACACCGTCATCATCGCCACCGGAGCCTCGGCGAAGTACCTCGGACTGCCCGACGAGCAGAAATACATGGGTATGGGCGTGTCGGCCTGTGCCACCTGCGACGGTTTCTTCTACCGTAAGAAGACAGTGGCCGTGGTAGGCGGCGGCGACACCGCCTGTGAGGATGCTCTCTATCTGAGCAGCCTCTGCAAGAAGGTCTATCTCATCGTGCGCAAGCCTTTCCTGCGTGCCTCGAAGGTGATGCAGCAGCGTGTCATGGAGCGCGAGAACATCGAGATACTCTTCGAGCACAACACCCTGGGCCTCTTTGGCAAGGACGGCGTGGAGGGAGCCCATCTGGTGAAGCGCAAGGGCGAGGCCGACGAGCAGCTGGTGGACATCGCCATCGACGGATTCTTCCTCGCCATCGGTCATAAGCCCAATACCGACATCTTCAAGCCGTGGCTCGAGACCGACGAGATGGGCTATCTGAAGAAGACCGACGGCACGCCGCGCACCCAGCTCCCCGGCATCTTCGTGGCCGGCGACTGTGCCGACCCCGTCTACCGGCAGGCCATCACCGCCGCCGGCACCGGTTGCCAGGCCGCCATCGAGGCTGAGCGCTTCCTCCTGGCAGGTTAGTCATTGCAGCAAATTGTCTCCTAAAGTGTAATAGTCCCCGAAGGAGCATCGGATGATGGTGGCTTTGCCCCGCATTTATCGACCTGTGCGGTTGTGTTTTTCAACAGCACAGGCCATTTTTTTATTTTTGCAAACACACTGCGTTTTTAATATGTACATCCCCCAAAAAGTCCGAAGGCTTCGGACGAAGAGTCCGAAATGTAAAGTAAATTACGTACTGGGAGATTGGAATCAGACATAGTTACGTCGCGAAGTCGGTCAGTTGATACCGCGAAGCGGCCTGAGAAAAAACCAATAAAAACCAATAAAAACAAGAAAAACAATTTGTGACAACAGCTATCGCCCTGACCGGCAATAAGTCCCGAAGGGACGGCGGAATACAGGCAGGAGCAACGCCCCTGTATCATGGCCCCCACCACACAAAAGTCCCGAAGGGACGACAGCCCCTGCGCATCGGTTCCGTCGTCCCTTCGGGACTTATTCTTGTGTCGCCTATTAGCAGGGGCGATGCCCCTGCCTGGACGATTGGTGCTCACCATCGTCTTCTGTCGTCCCTTCGGGACTTTTTGCCGTTCCTTGCCCGCCTCATGGGGTCCCTGCGGCGGTCAAGGTGATAACCTTTTTCCCAAATTGTTTCGACCTGTGCGGTTGAAAAGGGAAAGCCTTTTTCAACTGCACAGGCTGTTTTTTTGTTCCGGCCTGCTGTTTTTCCTCTTTTATCAGGCTCCCCCAAATTGTCCGAAGGCTTCGGACTCTTTGTC
>JAEEPZ010000001.1 GCA_016285055.1 Prevotella sp. | reverse complement strand
TTGATCATCGTAATCGAATGGAAATGAACGGAATCTTCACATGGGAACTTGGAAAAGGTGAACATTCTCGAATACTTTTCAAGAAGGATGATGTGGAATTGGCAGAACTTGTCTATAATCCCAAACATACGGACAAGGAAAATGATTCTGTCAGCATGGAGAATCTTTACGTTCCTACCGTTGCTCAAAAGCCTGATATCGTCTTGCAGCTGACCAAGCATGACCAGCAGAAGGACATGAAGATGACCTATCTGTTTGATGCCAAATATCGAATAGAAGGAAGAGTGAACGGTGTTGACACACCACCGGAAGATGCCATCAACCAAATGCACCGCTATAGGGATGCTATTTATTATAAGGAACATTCCTCGAAAGAACTGAAAAAAGAAGTCATTGGCGGTTACATTCTCTTTCCTGGTGATGGACAGAAAGCCGACGTGGAAGTGTCAAAGTTTTACAAGACCATTGAAGAAGTGAATATCGGCGCATTCCCATTACGCCCGAAAGACATAGAAAACAGAGAGTTGCTTGTACAGTTCATCGAATCGCTGATAGGAAAGGCTTCTACAGAGATCCTTGACGACAGTATTCCGCAGAAGGGACTCTATTATACCCATGATGAGCCGAAGGATGCCGTTTACATGATTCTCACTTTGGATGAGGAAGTGAACCAAGATGTGAATGCAGTATTGGAAGGACGTGCATCAACAATCATTATGGGACGTAAGGGCATGGAAGAAACAAAGGATATTCAGTCTGTCCGATATATCGCACCCATCATCCCAGGTGGTCATATCGAGGGCTATTATAAAGTAGTCAAGGCCAATCTTGCCCATGTGGACAATGAGAAATTTCCAATCCGTATAAAGTTTGATATTGCCGACTGGAAGGAACTGCAACAGCCTGCAAAGTTTGGAATGGCAAGAGCTGCTTATCGAGGTTACTGCAAGACCCGTGACGAATTCTTCCGACTTTGTCGGGAGCAAATGATAATTGACAAGTTATGAATGACATTAAAACTTCAAAACAATATGAATCCAATCAAGAATTTTCCCACTCCACTGGACGTTATGAGAGATGGTCAAGAATTTGAGTGTCTTGTGGGACATCAGTTTGCCCCCAACTTTAATATAGTTGGAGAACTCAGACGCAGTATCGCAGAGGTGGAGGCAACAAGAAAAAAATATGTACTCTGTTATGTTGCCAATGTCGTTAGAGGTGGTATAAACAATGCCATTGATAATTCTGATGATTTACCGTTTAATGAAATGGTGAATTCTGTTCCTGCGGATGTAAAAGAAGTGGATGTCGTACTTGTAACACCTGGTGGACTGGCCAATCAGGTAAACAATTTTGTGACAGCACTCCGTCCCCGTTTTGAGAAAGTAAACTTTATCTTGCTAAATATGGCTATGAGTGCTGGAACAATCTTCATTATGTCTGGCGATGAGATAATCATGTCAAAACAATCAAAGTTCGGTCCGATTGACCCACAGATACCCAACAGAGAAGGAAGATTTGTTCCAGCGCAATCAATTTTATTGGCATTGGAAGATATTAAAAAACGAGGGGAGGAAAAGCTAAAACAACATATGCAACCCGATTGGACGGATGTACAATTATTACGAAACATTGACCTACGGGATATTGGAATGGCTCAAAGCGCAAGTAAATATTCAACAGATATGGTCAAGGATTTCCTAATTAATTATAAATTTAAGACTTGGAAGAGCCATTCATCAACAGAAGTAGAAGTAACAGATGAAGATAAAAAGAATCGTGCTGATAGAATAGCTAGTTTGCTTTGTGACCACAGCGAATGGAAGAGTCATGGTCATGCTATTAACAGAGATGTGGCATGGAATAAATGCAGATTAAAAATCACACATTCAGAATCCATCGAAGGTCTTGACCGAGCTATGAGGCGCATGTGGGCTTTATTTTATTGGCTGTTTGAGAATACTCCCATGGTTAAGATATTCTTATCTCAAAACTATTGTATCATCAGAAGTGCAACTGTGAATGTTCCAATGCAAATGCCCAGATAGCCATGAAGAATCTAAAAGACACTTTACATGAAGTTGGCTTTTCAAACGAACTAATTGATGCAATTAGTGCGACACCACAATTGGAAAGTCAGGAAAACAATGTCAATGACACACGTTATCAGACATTTGAGTGTAATATGACCAGCTCAACAGAAATAAACATGAGCGAGAATCCTAATACCTATAATTATTATGGGAATGAGACGAAGTAAGATTATTATAACAAGAATGTTGCTATTCATATCGATTATGCCTTGCTTGGTATAGTCTGATTTGACAATGACATTGGGCACCATCGAACCATGTCCAACAATAGCACATTCCAGTTTATCCTACTTGATAAGGTATTTGGAAGAACATGGCATGAAGTTTTGTTAGAGCCTATCGATGCTACATTAAAGACCTAAGGACATTAGTGTCCCGTTAAAATTGGGACGAGTTAAATATTAATCAAATAACCCCGGAATAAGGGGGCCAGATTGCTCTTTGAAATCATTGGAATAAGTCTTATCAAACAGTTCTCCGAGCGGAGTCTTGTCCGTAAGTGACATGCTGAGGATTTGCAAGACTTCATAGGTCGAGCGTTTCAACTTCATGTCATGCTGGACAATCGCCACGAGACAGTATGCAGTGATGGCCGCACTGATCTGTATTCTGACAGCGTTCTCAGTAGTTCCCCAGAACTTCTTGATTTTGAGGTGCTGCTTGAGCCACTTGAAGAACAGTTCTATCTGCCATCGGTTCTTGTAGAGGTCGGCTACCTGCTGGGCTGTCAAGTCCATCGCGTTGGTCAGGAACATGAATTTCCTGTCTTGTCCTTCGTCATAGAATCGGACGAGGCGCAGATGTTCGGGATAGTCCTTGACACTCTTATAGACCGTCAGTTCAATCTTGGCATCGGTGAGTATGTTCTTCGGCAACCTCCGTTTCCACTTGACGCATCTGTATTGCAGATTTGTCTTGGCTCTGACAACGAAGAAGGACTCCATCCGTTGTATGCGGTAAAGCTCCTTGAAGTTGTTATAGCCTCGGTCAAATATGTAGTAAGCATCTGTCTCATAAGGGATTGCCTTCATGGCCTTGGAGTCATGGACAGAAGCGGTAGTGATGTGATAGAAGGCTGGCACTTGTGCTTCCAGATCATAGAGGACATGAGCCTTGACACCGCCTTTCTTCTTGCGGAACTTCGCCCACCAAAACACAGAGAGACATAGCGGTATCGTCGTTGAGTCGAAGGCATAGACCTTTCCACCGAGCTTGAATATGCTCTCTGCACGTTTCTCTCGTGCCTGCGACATCATGTAGAATGCAAACTCCTCAAAGATGCGGTAGTCACGGTTCTGATTGGCGGTTGCAAGTGTCGTCTTTGCTATGGGCTTACGTCCCAAGCCGAGATGGAAGCACTTGGACCGATGGGCTTCTATAGCCACTATCACGTCGCGCAGACTCTCACGGTTACTGAGTTGGCCGAACATCAGCGCCAGAAGTTGGTTCCAGCAGGTGAGATGCTTGACATACTTGTTTCCATCGTACTTGTCAACAAGACGACGGAACTTGTCATTGTTCAGAAACTCTATCAGTTGTGCGAATACATATTTGTCTTTGTTCATCTGCAATCCCTATTAAAAGGCTGCAAAATTACAAATTCAAATCGTCGCGCACTTAAAACTGCTCGTAAAAGACTTTATTTCAGCGATTTCAAAGAACGATTAGTCCACTTTAACGGGACAGTAGTGACCTAAGGAATAAGTTATTCTAACAATGGAGCAAAAAGAAATTCTAAACAGTCTCGTATTAGATTATAATGAAGGGAAATTGTCTGCTCTCGTAGGAGCTGGCTTTTCTAAAAACGTTTCTCCTCTATACCTGAGTTGGAACGAGTTACTTGTTGATATGTATAAAAAGGTGTATTCTGAAGAAATTGAAAAGTTCTATCAGAATTACCTGCACTTCAACAAAGGGGGTACTACCATTATGCCAAGTGACAAGGAGATTAAAGAAGAGTATGTAAAGAGCAGATTAAAAAATGAAGATTTACTTGGTCTCGTTTCCAAATACATTAGAAAGTGTGGATTTCGTGAGGCGGTTGATGTATATATCGAAAAACATACTCCGGTCATTTCTATAAACAATGATGAGATTATTCTAGAAACAAATGAGAGCAAAACGCTATTAGAAAAGTCTCTCTTATCGGCCCAATTAGAATTGGTTAAGTGTAGTAAATTCTTAAATATCTACACTACTAACTATGACAACTTAATTGAAACAGCTAATAAACTAACGGATAGTAGTGTATTCGAGAAAGAGGCAATAATTACATCAGAACGGCTTTCGAATAAGGTTAGCAAAAAGAATATCATCAAAATACATGGAAGTCTGAGAGAGAATGATACATTCGGTTTTGATGGAGATAACAACCTTTGTTATATCATAGCGCAGGAAGATTACGATACCTATTTTAATAAGCATGAGGCGTTTTCTTATATGATGCGTATTGCTATGTTATCAGGTAAGTTCTGTCTGCTTGGTTTCTCTGGCACTGATGCTAATTATTTAGCATGGTTAAAATGGATGAGGGAAATCATTGTCAAAGAAAAGAATAACACTGATATTAAAATCTACCTTATTTCTGTTGAGAAGCCATCTAGTTCTGAAGAATTATCCTTATTCAACAAAAATCATCATATTGAAGTCTTGTACCTTTGGGATGAACATGTTCTGACAGAAATTGGTTTTACTGATGATGAAATAGATGGGTATAGGGAAAAAGTGAACAACGGAAGACTCTATAATGAAGATTACAGAAAGGTTGTTACGAATTTCCTTACCTATTTACACAAAAACACGACTGATGGCTCAGAAACGACTCGTTATTCGACAGCATCTGATAAAACAAATGAAGCCAATTTGCAAAATAACAGTGAACAAGCATCCTACAGACAACTTTGGATAGATGCGTCTGATAAAATCGAAAACAAGGAATCAATCAATGAAATATTCGAAAGGATTTTACAAGCTACCCCCAATAATAGACTGTGCAAGATTGTATATCCCCAAGAACGGGTAATCTCACATTTCAAGAGAATGAAGCAAGCTGAGTTCACTCCAACCGAAGCAAAACTCTTCTCTCTAGCCGTAAAAGAGACAGGACAGTTGCCTGCTTTCTTTGAGGGGAATGTTCATGATAATGAGATTCTTCAGAAATGTGCAAATTGGGCAGAGTTGTGTATGCGCGAAAGCACGCTCAATGGCGATTTCTCAAAAGTTGAAGGAAATTCGGATTTCGCAAGTTATGAAAATATAATTCGATTGTTTTTTTCTTTAGATTTCACAAATGCCAAGATGGAATTAAAAGAATGGAGGCCATCCGATTATAGAATCCAAAATCATGCCATGCTTGCTTCTCTGTATAGAGAATATTTGGACGATGCAAGAAGTGATATTGCCGCATATATCGAGTCGGAAAACATACCCACAAGAGAGAAACTATATGCGTCATACATGGGTAATTATATTTCAGGAGAATGGTTTAACCGCCCATATGATTGTAGGCAATATTACGACAAAGGTTATGATGGACAAGGTGATCTACAAGCTTTTATTTTACATGAAATAACCCCGAAACCAGAAAAGCCAAACACTTTGGGGTGGATTGGTACATCTTATAAATTGGGAGTCCAGAATTCTCATATTATAAAGAGTCTAAAATACATTCTATTCTTGTTAGAAAGCGGTCTCCTGCCCAATTATTATGGAACTTATTTCCTATCCATACAAGATTGGTACGTAATTGCGCATAATCTGCTACGCTACTTCCCATTTCCATGTTTCTTCTACTCATGCACCTATAGCGATAAAAATGTATTAAGACGTATAGGTCAAGAATTTGCATATTGTAAAGCTTTGTTGGAAGAAAACAAAACCTTGCTTGTTAAGTCGCTGATGGCATTAACAAATCCAGATACACCTCAATTGTTCAGAACAGGACTATCTATCATGTCAGCTAGACTATATATGGCAGTAGATGAGAATATTTGGTTTGAACCATATAAGGAGAATGTTGCAGATGTGTTTTTTAATGATGTCATAAATAGTTCCAACAATGAGAGCTTACTCGAAAATTTTAGGATGGGTGTTGGTGCGCTGAAGACTCGAGAGCATTCAATATACATCTTCAAGAACATCCTATATCATTTCAATGATGCGCCTGAGACTTTCTGCTCAATCATTAGTAATAATTTGGGAATAAAGCATATTGGAGACGAGTTTGACCAAGAAATCGATGGATTATTGCTTGATACAATAAAAAACACAGACTCTGAACGAATAATCGAATTTGTTTATTTGATTAAGTCAGAAATTAGTATTAGCAAATCCGTTGAAAAGGCGATAGTACAAAGAATAAATGAAATATCAGACAATAATTTGTCAGAGAATCCTTTTATTTTGATGTATATGCTTTTACTTCTTAAAGGAGATGTAAACTCACAAAAAAGGATAAAACAGAAATTTCTTAAAACCAATATCTGGCATTGTGGTCTTATGAATGATGGAAATGGATTCTCGGATCCTAAATATATTAGAATGAATATTATCGGTAATGAATTTGAATGGACTGATGAGGAGTTTGAACTCATTAAGGCAAACCTTGATACGAATATCTCAAAATTCAAACCATTCCAAGATAAAATGAGGGACAACCCATTTTTACATTCAAGCAGAATACAATATCTCTACGACATCAAACAATATATAGACGGTTTATCTGACGAAAGAAAGGATCTCTTAAAGCATATTTATAAGACTATACAAGAATTACTTGATGATGCATCAAATGGATATTCTTTTGAAAATGAATTGTTATCTGATCAATCAGCCGACATTAGCAATGCCATAAAACTTTTAGAAAACGATATAAAGAACTTAGGCTTAGAAGCAAACTTGGATGATTTTAATCTACTCCTTGATAGGGCAATTCTGATGCAGGTTAGTGCAATGAGAACAAATCTTGGAACGATTCATCATATTATTCGTTATCACTATAATGAGCTGGAGAAATATGGCCTTCTCAACAGAATTCATTCAATGTTAAGAGTTTATCAAAATAAAGTTGATCGCTTTGGAGATTTGAATATTGACATTTACTGGGTTTTCAATCATTTACATGGTATAGCCAAACAATTTGAAAATAATGGTATTAGTGATGATGTTACAAATTTTTGGCTTACAGATGAATGGGTAACTAGATTTGTGAGTTTTTCGAACTAATCCTTGACCCCAAACTGGCACATAAATAGGCAGCTCTGACCATTGAGGATGGGGCTGCCTTTGTTTTTGGAGAGCAAGTAAAACTGTCAATCAGTACCCTAACTGACCATAGGTATTTTCATCTACGATGTCCATATTGAGATTGAGAATCCTGGTATAATGCCTCCGCAGATGACACCTGATAACATTCGCCTGCCTCACATATCATATCCATACAATCCGCTTATAACTAATGTTCTGTATAGCACGACCTATATTGAGAACTGGGGTTCAGGTGTGAAGCGCATCATGGAGGCTTGCCAAAAGAGAGGCGTAGCTGCACCTGCATGGTCTATCAATGGCGGTTTTGTAGTGGTGACATTCATGAGACCAGCAATGGGTGATAACCAAAGTGATACTCAACATGATACCCAAGGTGATACTCAAGATGACACTCAAGAAAGAAATCTTGATAAATGGATAGAAAATCAGATCAGACAAAATCCTCAAATCACAACAGAGGAACTTTCTAAATTAAGTAAAAAAGGAATAGCAACTATAAAACGGCACATTGCTAAGATGCCACATATCCGTTATGTGGGTAGTGGCTATAGTGGTCATTGGGAGGTACTTGACAAAGAATAAAACCACCGTCGCGAAATGCGACAGTGGCTTCAACGTTTGTCTATACCGGACAAGCTCGATTAGCACTTCAACCACTGAAGAATCAATTGCAAAAGACACCAGAGTGAATATAGCGAGGTGAGATACGAGATGCCTGCCCACCACCAAAATACTTTGGGTGACAAGTATACCCCTTTGCCTGACTTTATGAGTGACAGCAATTCTTTATTCTGATTACGAATTTCTTGTAACATCATCCTCCTATGGTTTGCAAGAAGTGTGGTCTCTGCCTTGATTAGTTCCGTTCTTGCAGATTTGATGGTATTCAAGCACTCATCGGTCATTTCAACTTTCAACACAGTTGACTCGGCTCGGGTAACTGCACGACAGAAAGCGGAAACAGCAGTGTCCATGCTGTCTTTGGCTGCATTCAATGCTTTCACCATATCCGTTCCATATTTGGCCGCTTTCTCAACTTTTTGAACGTTATCGTGCAAGTCACTTATGGCTTGTTTCAGAAGTTGAATATCATTGTCAAGGTTAACCTTTTCTTCCTTGACCTCTTCCTGTTTGTTGATTTCCTCAACAAGGCTATCATATTTATTTCCCATAATGTTTTGTTTTTAATGTCTATGTCCTTTATGTCTCCTAATAGGCTTGCATAGCCAGTTAGCGAGTTGGGCGCAGCGGCGTGCCCAGTCACGTTCATCCTCATCCTTGTCTTTGCCCCAGTTTGAGGGTGTGTCTCCACCGCCACCACAGAATTCAGACATGGATGTGGCAGCATCGACATAGTTCATGAACAGAAACAAAGCCACATTCAAGACATTCTCAAACGGCATGGATTCATCTGGAACTTCGATGGCATCCTTCATAGCCGTGTATGCATCCATTGGCATTTTGATGGAACAACTCTTTCCGTCAACAGACAGTATTTTTCTGAAAATAGATGGTTCTTCCGGCTTGGGCTGGGTAACGCTCTGACGCTCTGAGTTGCGTTCTGTGATGGGCTTCCTTTCAGTAGTCTGGGAGGTGCCCACGGAAGAACAGGGTTTCACAACACTTGGAGCGACAGGGTGAAGGTTCTTCCATGTAGCTTCCAGTTTAGTGACAGTCAGGTTACGACCTTTGCCCAATATGGATGACTTGAAACGAGAGTTACCACGAAGTATGGTGTACCCATGAAGGACTCCTTGCTTGTCTCGTTGCTCATGGACTTTGTAACCACGACTTTCAAGACCATGCTTATAGCTGTCCCAATCGAATCTTGACATTCCACGAAGGATGTCATAACAGACTTCCGTTATTTCCTTCGCGTGAGCTTCGTGAATATCCTCGGGCAACTCCCATCCACGTTCAATGTTGATGGTATGGGCAGCCTTGACTGCACTATCGCCAATGAAGGAGTCATTCATAAGATTTCCGTCAAGGTCAATACGGTTGATGAGGATGTGAAGGTGAGGAATGCCAGATTTCGCATCGATGTGAAGACAGGTGAACAACTGTGCCCTGTCCAGATTGAACTTGCCTTTTCCCTTCTTCTTTCCTTCTTTGGCTTGGACCTCTTTCTGAAATTCATCGAGGAACCGCTGCGCATACTCGTACCATTCATTGAGTGCCCATCCTTTAGTCTCATCAAGGGATGGGGAAACCTCCATCCGAAGGGTCGGATTAGTGACGGGCTTACGCCTGAATTTCGGAGCATACTTCTGGTGGATGGTTTCCATCGCTCCCCACATGGCGAGAGGGGTAAGCCCCTCGTCAAAGTTGCGTGTCAGCACAATGTCGGCACGGTTATGCTTGGTGGCATAGTTGGTCATGGCTGCGCCATGTGGTATGGACTTTGCTTTTGCTATCATAACATCATCTTTTGAACATTCCTTCTATTTCAACAAGACGGCGTATAAGGCTGTTTACGCCTTCAATCCACTGCTTCATAAACTGCTCGTTGCGGAAGTACTTCTTACGCTGCTCCTGGGTCGTGCCATGAAGGGCATTCTTAATCAGAACCAGTTCACCTCGGGCAGCTTTCAGCGACATCAGGGCATCAGCCTCCTTGTCGCTCATCATCACCTTTGGCTCTTGACCTAAAGAGGCATCATGGATATATTGGCTTTTCTTTAGCCCACATGCTGTAGCCATATTGACAATCATTGTATTTTCGTCGGGCGTATAGCAAACGGTGATGCGTGGATTGCGCCCTTTAAGTTCTATGTTTTTTTTCATTTCTAAATGGTTTTTATCGTAGTTTATAACTGGGCTTGGTCAACCCAATGCAAGCCTGCGAGTATTGCAAGAGGTCAAACAGTCGGGCAAGCAGTGGAGCGGATTGTCAGACATTGACACTTCTTGTTTAGAGAGTACGAAAATTCAGGCTCCCTTCGGGTTGTCCCAAAGCCTTGGAAGGTTATCCGGCATCCTCGGGTGTCGTTTCGTCAACAGCGATTGCGGTAGCATCTGGAAGGGTCTCACATGACGGCTCAGAGGATGGCTGCGCCTCGTTCTCTGGGCTGTCATTAAGATAGGCAGCATCTGTCAAGGTGATGGATGGGGAAAGGCTTCCTTCATTCGGGATGGTTGGCTCGTCACCATCATTGAATTGTTTCCTTTCCCTATCGTTACCATCATTAGAATTGTCACGACTAACGGGGGCAGTATGCTTGGAAGTGTACTCATCCCTTTGTTCGAAGGTTTGCCCATCTGATTGATGTGCGATATTCGCCTTATCAATCTCAGTTGAAGAAAGGGATAAGGAATTGTCCTTCATGCTATCTTCTGTAGCAGTTTTATTGGTCGTGATTCCTTCGGTAGCACAACCATTAACAACAGTACCGCTGACAACAACTCCACCGGTAGCACTTCCTTTGGTAACATCTTGACTTTTATGGTTAGCCTTGATTCGTTGCTCGACCTGAGGATGGCGTGAGTAATGCGCATTGCGAATGACTTGATTGCCGAAATACCAACTGGCAAGACAATGGACCGTGAAAACTGTGGTACGGCAATTCGGCACAGATGATACAAGCCCCACCTTATGGAACATTTCAACCATCTTGGAGGCAGTCTTGCGGTTGCATTTCCAGAGCTTGGCAAGTTCCACTTCCGAAATGGCAAACTGCCCTGGGGTTAGGTCAACAGAATATTCTTTCTTCTCATAGTGCGTCGGCTCCTTCACTGCCATTTGCAAGAATGTTGCAAAGCACTTCATACGGTCAAATCCTTGTGGATAGTTAGACAGGAAATCCAACTGTCGGTCTGATAGAAACAGACCATAAGATAAATCTTCTTTGTGCATAGTTTCTTTCTTTAATTTTTATGGGCATGGACACCCTTCATGTTTACTTCTCATTCTTGGGCTTACTCATCTGTCAGTCCAAAGCGTGTAGATGTTTGTTCCTCTTTGTAAGAACTCTTCTTATAGAGATACCATATTGATTATTACCATTGTAGATAATGTAGAAGATGTATGTGGATATTATGAATTGTGCGCCAAGTCAAATGCCATGTAATCAGAATACAGACTGACTCCATAGGCAGCTTCTACGGCTTCAAAGTCAAGGCAGAATGCCTGAACTGGTTTCTCACTCAGTCGTGGTTGGCATTGAAAGCACTTTGCGGAAAATTGACGAGGCCAGTCTTTCACATTCTCTACAGATGCAAACCTTACGCTGTTTACCTTACCTATGTATTCGGGAGAGTTTTCAAGATAATATTTCAGTGTATTCTCAGGAATAACCTTCTCACGAGTCTTTTGGAGGTGGAGTGCATAGAGAGCAAACATACGGCTGTTGGTTGGAATCATGAGTATCTTCTTGGCATTGCCATATTCTCTAGTTACTGTTTGTCGTCTGCCATCCATCTTAATGTCAACCTTCAGACTGGTATATTCGTGAATGCGGTAATCACAGAGTCCGTATATCTGATTGTCTTGTTTGAGATAGTCAATGGTCTTCCAGAAAATACTCAGCTCATTACTGTGCAGACATTCTTCGTTCTGGTATTCCACGCCATTCAATACAGTCTTGAAGACCTCGTCATAGGTAAAAGGAAACTGAATATGATGCTGCACTGCCATATAGGAAGCCAACACAACAGACCAGTTATGAAGGATGCGCTCATCAATGCAGATAGTCAAGGAGGTGCAGATGCTCTTGACAGCCTGTTCGTAACAGTCTTTATAAGATTGCTCAAACTGTGTTCTGACCTGCAACAATTCAAGAACGACGTAAGATGTCCCTTCATACTCCCATCTTTCAGGACACGGAAGTTCTCTTTCTCCTCAACGGTATGTGTGTCCTTATGGAAGGGCAACACACATTGGCGAGAATACAAGGCAATATCGACGGTTGGTTTCTCCTGCCCACTGACAATGACACCACTGAGTACCTTTGACTGTTCTCGCTTGCGAGTCTCAATGTCAAGCTTACTGCGTCCCTGGCAATCCCAAAGTCCTTTCAGGAGTTCAATCTTCTCTACATCAATGTCGTTCTTGTATTCGTCAAGGTGCATGATGGCATCTTCGGCCTGTGACAAGACAGTAGCAAGACTCGGCATCGTAGATGTACGAAGGTTCGGATGATCACCATTATACACGAACACACTTTGCAGCAGTTCACCAAAGGCTGTCTTTCCGGTTCCCTTTGGGCCAAACAAAAAAAGTGTGGGAAACTCTCGACGATGACGAATGATAATGTCACGGAAGAGGCATACCACTATAAAGCATATCCCAATGATGGCATTGTCACCATAGACCAAGCGCATTTGCGTGGCAAACTGGAAGAAACGCACTTTGCTCTCTGGCAGATGGATGAACTTCTGCTCAAAGAGGAACTTCTCACTGTTATCTTCATTCATCTTGGAGAAGGCAGGGAGATAGAATGAGCCTAAGGGATTTCCCAATCGCACAATGCCTTCTTCGTTTACCGGATGCCATTCGCCATTGAGAATGATGCCGTTCCCAAAAGCGAAAAAACCTATCTTCTGCCATCCAAGAGTGGAAATCTTAGTGATGACCTCCATACTGGAGTAGAGAATGCCTCGTAACTTGTTGAACTTGGCCGATGTGCCGTACCACATGAAGTTTACTTCACGTTCAATACGGTTGCGGAACTTCTGCAACACGGTCATTTCCTCTATACTGAACTCTATACGAACTTCAAAGCCCATGACGTTTCGGAGAATGAATACACGGGAAGCAGATGCACCATCACGAATCAGGTAGAGGGGAATCATGATGAAGTTGGAGATTTCCTTCTCGCCCTCCTTGGTATAACCATAATAGCAGTTGTTGCCAACCTTAATCTCCGTGCCTTTGAAAAGGGCAGCATATTCTTCATCACTTATTGTAGAACTGACAACTAGGGCTGGCATCGATTGAATTCCCAGAATTTCACGTTTCCACATATCTTCATGTCCATAGACATTGATGAGTTTGTCAGTGTATGACTCCTGAAGGACTTTGTCAGGAATTGTCTTTACAAGTTCCACGACCTCATGGACAGCTTTTGCCTGTTTGGGGATGTCTTCTCCATTATAATCTATAGATTTTGCAGCATACCACATCACAAAGTCTTGTCTGGTTAATTCATCCAGCTTGTCTTTTGAAACCAGGTATGAATCAGGGTCATTTTTCCAATCACCGATTGGAATTTCCTGTATGGTTATAGTAAAACCAAGGGACAATGCCAATTTCCCTGTGCGCATGGCACTTGCAAACCCAACTCCAAAGTGCTCTCTTTCTTTTGGAATATCACTATCTGGGATGATGTTGAGCCTGCTCGTTATGCGTTTCAACATACTGAGTTGTGCCTCTGTCCACGAGGAACCAAGAGGTCCAACCGTATTAGAAGCACCAATGACCTGTAAGCGCATTACGTCTGGCGCACCTTCTACCAAGTTCATCACACCTGCTTTTGATACCGCGTTCCATGCCACATCAATACCGAACAGGCTATTGCCCTTATCATATATAAGAGATGTAGAGGAGTTAATATACTTGGGTGCATTAGAGTCATTGGCAAGAATGTCGGGCAGGATCCTTGCAGTGAAAGCTATAATTCGATGCTGCTTGTCACGGATGGGGATCATTATGCGACCGCGAAACGTGTCATAAACATCATCGCTCATGCTTTTCTTCTTGACAAGTCCTAATTCAAGCAAAAGGTCTTTGTCGAGTCCCTTCTCCTTCGCCCACTGAGAAAAGGAGTCCCAACTATTGCTGGCATAGCCGATACCAAATGAGCGGATATACTCAATTGGCCATCGGCTGGTAGCATAGTCTAAAGCCTTGTGCGACTCTTCTGTGTCTTTGAATAGAGTTTCGGCAAAGAACTTGGCTGCATAGTCATTGATGATGAGCATTGACTCTCGCTTGCGTTGGTCTGCATCATCAGCCATAGAGCATGAATCCTCAGGAATCTCTACACCATACTTCTTTGCCAACATCTTCACGGCTTCAACGAAGGAGATTTTAAGATAATCTTGCAGGAACTTAATCACGTCGCCAGATGCATCACAAGCGAAACACTTGTAGATGCCCTTAGCAGAACTGACGGTTAATGACGGTGTGCTGTCATTATGGAATGGGCATAGTCCTATATAATTCTGCCCCTTCTTGGTCAGGTGAACATATTCACCGACGACCTCAACGATGTCGGCTTTTGCCTTTATCGTGTCGATGATGTTAGAAGCGATTCTCATACCTTATTATAGTGTTGGTTGTTTCCTCCGATTGTTTACATATTCCTCAGCTTCTTCACGCAAGTCCTCCTGAGACTTGTGCTGCTCCTTTGAGAGCCAAGCATCAAGTTCTGACTTGACGAAATAGATGCGCTTGCCAACCTTATGATATGGTATCATATTGTTGGATGTCCAGCCATAGATGGTCTGAACTGCTGGATGACCAGGAATGTACTTCTGTGCTTCACTTACATCCATGCGCTGGTCATCGTCCTTACTATTACCTACAGATGCCGAAATCTTTCTGTTGAGGGCATCAATCTTTGCTGACAGAATCTTATTGTCTTCGAGAAGATTCGCCATCAGCATGGGAATCATGTCAAAGGTGGGAACGCCACTCGACGTATGTTTTCTATCTTCCATATTAAATGAAATTTAATGTTAATACTTTGCGACTGCGCAGTCAGCGTTTATTTGAATTCGGCTGCAAAGATAGTGCGATAAAATGCCCTTCGCAAGGGCAGAAAAAAGGGCAAAAGTTTCCCGTATGCCGTTCCGTATTAACAACAATCAATAAATAACCGAAACCGCTTGAAATCAGGCGGTTTCAGAAATATCATTTAACAATAGAAATCGAAAATAATTGAGATACGGAATGGCTTACGGAGCACTTCCGTAGGCTATTCCGTATGAATGAAAGTTAAAAGACAGGTCAAGCCACCTTTGCTATTGCACAGCTGGCTTAACCTAAGTAGGGTATCTGGTGGGTTTATATCACATCGCTTTGAAGATCGAGCTTGATTGCTTGTGCTGCCTCTTCTTTCTTTGAGTCAACAACCTTGGCATATATCTGTGTGGTTCGGATGTTAGTATGACCCAACATCTTTGATACGGTGTATAAGTCCGTTCCCTCTGTAAGCTGGTTTGTTGCGTAGGAATGACGAAAGCAATGGAATGTGATTTTCTTCTTGATACCAGCTGCAGCAATCCAAACCTTGACAGGGCGATTGATGTAAGATGGGTCTTGCAGCCCTTCAAAAACGAGTCTGTCTGGGTCGCCTGGCTCACCACAGATGAGGTAGGCCTGTTCCGAGATAGGCATGTACTCCACACCTCCTGTTTTTCTCTGAGTGAAGTTAATGCGGTAGCGGTCTCCTTCTTTTGACAACTCACTCCATTTCAACTTCCGTATATCGCTATGACGGAGGCCTGTCAAAGCACTAAAGAATGCTGCTTTTTTCAGCATTGGGTAATCACAAGGAGTAGCCGCGAGTTTGTTCAGTTCCTCGATAGTCAGGTACTCACGGCGACTTTCTACTCCCGAAATGCCTTTTACCTTAGCGGAAATGTCAACGTCGAAATAATTGTCAATGAATGCCTGATGTAGAGCTGCCTTGAAAAGAGTGAAATAGGTGGAAGCTGTATTCTGAGAGATGATACCTCTTTTGTTGCCCCCTCGCGGAGCTTTTAGCAAGAAGTCCCTGAAACTCTCTATCAAGTGCATATCAATCTGAGCAAACGGTAAAGGCTTATTCTTGTTAAATATCTTCAGCAAGTCGTGGGCTCTATCCCAATTGACACCGACGGATTTTGTGTCATTCTTGTAGCGTTTAGCTGCCTGCTTTCCGAAATATTCAATGAAGTCTTCTTGTCCTCTGGCTTTCTTCTCCACCATAGCTTGTTCGGTGTCAGAATAAAGCTCAGCATTGTCATATTCACGCTGGCGGAGGATACGCACATTGTCGGCAAAGACACACGTTTCACGATCTGCATTTGAACGACAAGCGATGATACCGTTCACGTCACGTTTGGGCTTATAGGATTGGTTGCCGTATTCATCCATACGAGCTGGGCGAGTCTTATCCCACAAAGGAGTTCTAATGATACGGTTTAGATACTCGCGTTCACGGCAAGGCTTGTCATGCCCAGGCTTGAACACAGGATAGGCTTCGAGGTAAAGATACCACTCGTCACGAAGCTCCGACTTTCGGAGTCTGACGGACACTTTGGTGTGGAGCATTGATTTCTTCATAATATATCGGATTTATAGAGATTATCGATTTCGTCTTTGGGGATATAGACATAGTTGCCTATTTGTCGTGAGGGGATAGAGTATTTCCGTACATGCGACCATACGGTGCTGTCGTTGATGCGATACTTCTTGCATATCTCACCAACGGTATAACAATTCTCTGGTTCGAGGTTGTAGAGCTTTGGGATTGGCTTCTCCTTCTCTCGTTTCGCTTTTTTGCGAAGCATAAAGTTGGCTTCCAGTTCCGAACGTTTGATACGAATGAGATGCTTCCCAAAATTCATTGCTGGAATACGACCTAATCGTATGAGACGGTACAACGTACCACGTTCAATATGGTACAAGGCTACAGCCTCTCTTACCGAGATATATTCTCGGATGTCTGGCACTTGGGCTGCTATCTTTGCGAGACGAGCCTCTTTTACTTCTGCATCGCGCCTACGTTTCAAATCGACTGCGCTGCATCTTTTCGAGCAAAACTGTGAGTCAAGTTTCTTCACAAGGAAGACTTTTCCACACACTTTGCATTTTCTCTTGATTTCCAATGCAATTCCTGGCATAATTTTTGTTCAAAATTAGACTTTGTTTTTATTTATAATTATTTGTTTCAAAACTTCTACTTTTTTGTTAAGGTACAAATATGGAACACGTCTGAGATAGGAAATGATAGGAATCGATAACGAACGCCAAACCCCTTAAAACGGCAAATCCGTGTAACTCAGAGAGCTACACGGATTTGGTTTCCGATTGTTATTGTTTGTTATCTTTGGACTAACGGACCTCCTCGAAGTCGGCGTCTTGGACGTCGTCGTTGGGGTTGGAGTGAGCCTGCTGGCCGCCCTGGAAGCCGGAGGACTGCTGGCCGTTGAAGCCTGCACCCTGGCCTGCACCGGACTGAGCGCCTGCCTGCTGGTACATCTTCTGAGAAGCTGCCTGCATGACAGTGTTGAGGTTGTTCATGGCGTTGTCAACGGCAGCGATGTCACCGCTCTTGTGGGCGTCCTTCAGCTGCTGCACGGCCTGCTCCACGTTGGCCTTGTCGGCACCGAGCTTGTCGCCGTTCTCCTGCAGGAAGGTCTCCGTCTGGAAGATCATCGAGTCAGCTTGGTTGAGCTTGTCGATGCGCTCACGCTCCTTCTTGTCGGCCTCTGCAAACTGCTCGGCCTCGGCCTTCATGCGGTTGATCTCGTCCTGCGAGAGGCCTGACGATGCCTCGATGCGGATGGCCTGCTCCTTGCCGGTGGCCTTGTCCTTGGCACTGACCTTCACGATGCCGTTGGCGTCGATGTCGAAGGTGACCTCAATCTGAGGAATGCCGCGGCGTGCGGGAGCGATGCCTGTGAGGTTGAACTGTCCGAGGCTCTTGTTCTGGCTTGCCATCGGGCGCTCGCCCTGCAGCACATGGATGGTCACCTCTGTCTGGTTGTCAGCAGCTGTCGAGAATGTCTGGCTCTGCTTGCAGGGGATAGTCGTGTTGGCATCAATCAGCTTGGTCATCACGCCGCCGAGGGTCTCGATGCCCAGTGTCAGCGGTGTCACGTCGAGCAGCACGATGTCCTGACCTGTTTCCTGGTTGAGGATGGCGCCCTGTATGGCAGCGCCCACTGCCACCACCTCGTCGGGGTTGACGCCCTTCGAAGGCTCCTTGCCGAAATAGTTCTTCACCAATGTCTGCACAGCAGGTATACGGCTTGAGCCGCCCACGAGGATGACCTCGTTGATGTCGTTGACGCTGATACCTGCGTCACGCACTGCGTTCTGGCAGGGCACGAGGCAAGCCTGTATGAGGTTGTGGGCCAGCTGCTCGAACTTGGCTCGTGTGAGTGTCTTCACCAAGTGCTTGGGCACGCCGCCGACCGGCATGATATACGGCAGGTTGATTTCCGTCGAAGTGGTCGATGACAGCTCAATCTTAGCCTTTTCGGCAGCTTCCTTCAGGCGCTGCATAGCCATGGGGTCGCTCTTCAGGTCAGCGCCCTCGTCGTTGCGGAACTCCTGTACCAGCCAGTCGATAATGACCTGGTCGAAGTCGTCGCCACCGAGGTGTGTGTCACCGTTGGTTGAGAGCACCTCAAAGACACCGCCTCCGAAGTCGAGGATAGAGATATCGAATGTGCCACCGCCGAGGTCGAAGACAGCAATCTTCATGTCCTTGTTGGTCTTGTCGATACCGTATGCCAGAGCAGCAGCTGTCGGCTCGTTGACGATACGCCTCACGTTCAGACCGGCAATCTGTCCGGCCTCCTTTGTGGCCTGTCGCTGTGAGTCGCTGAAGTATGCCGGCACGGTGATGACGGCGTCGGTCACCTCCTGTCCGAGGTAGTCCTCGGCGGTCTTCTTCATCTTCTGCAGCACCATAGCTGAGATTTCCTGCGGTGTGTACCTACGTCCGTTGATGTCAACGCGTGGGTATCCGCCCTCGTTTACTACACTAAAAGGTACGCGTGCGATTTCCTTCTCCGTCTGCTGCCACGTCTCTCCCATGAAGCGCTTGATGCTGTAGACGGTGTTCTTCGGGTTGGTGATGGCCTGACGCTTGGCGGGATCGCCAATTTTGCGCTCGCCGTTATCCACGAAACCCACTACTGAAGGCGTTGTGCGCTTGCCTTCGCTGTTTGCAATCACAACCGGCTCGTTGCCTTCAAACACGGCCACGCAGCTGTTGGTTGTACCTAAGTCAATTCCAATAATCTTTCCCATAATTCTGTACTATTTTTAATTGTGTTATAATTCTTGTTGTTTCCCACTCCCGTTGAGGGGCTGTGGAGGCATGAAGCCACTTACAAAGCAGCAAAGTGTATGCCAAAGAGGGAACGACGTGTGTGGAATGTGTCATTTTGTCACACAAATGGCAGATGCGAACAAATTGCAAACAAGAAAATTTGTCAGAACTTGAGAAAAAGGCTACTTTTGCACAATGAAACGAATGAAAACACTCCATTTCTTATTGTTGTTGCTGACCGTTGCCCTGCTTCCTGCTTGTAGGGAGGAGGACAAGAGTTTGAAACCATTTTCGCTTGAAGGTGCCTGGGTGCTCACGCAAGCCGAATACCCTATGGGTGGTGTGGATCGTCTGCCGCAGTATGGCTCCACCTTGCTGCGCATCTACGATGGCGACACTGCCCTTTACCAGTGTCGGCTGATGCAGACGGAGACGGCCTTGGTTGTCCGCCCCTACGAGGAGTGCAGCATCATGTGGGTTGACAATGGCGGTGGCGATTGTGTTTATCTGGAGGACAACGATCCGCATCCACTAAGCATACTGAATGATTCAACCATCATCATCCAGCACAATGGCGTGCTCTACACCTGGCATCGCGACGTGCAGCTGACCAACGAATGGGGGCTTGAGATACGCGACCTCGCTGCCAATGCCTTGAAAGAAAACAGTAATGCGATGGACTGTTTTGTGCTTTCTTCCAAGGAGCGCGTCCAGGCCAGCACCATACACTGGCTGGTGTGGGCCGTCATCGCCTTTATTGTGATGGTGGTGGTCATTGCTCTGATTGCTGTTTCCAATCACAGGGCGAAGCAGCGCCTACAGCTGCAGTTGCAACAGATACGCGAAGAGCACGACGAGCGTCCGCAACCCGTCAGGCAGGCCATTGTGTCGATGGAATCGGCATTTTTCGCTTCCGATGACTATGTAGCGCTGCAACGCCGTATGGCCTCCGGCCAGCTACTGAAAGAAGAGGAGTGGACTGACATTGAGGCACAGGCGAAGAAGGTATACCCCGGCTTTACGAGCCATCTGCGCAATCTCCACCCCATGTCAGACTTGGAATATCAGGTGTGCCTGCTCATCAAGCTGCGTATTGCTCCTACAGACATTGCCGCCGTGCTGGCCCGCGACGTGAGTACCATCAGCACCGTGCGCAGCCGTCTCTACAAGAAGGTGTTCGGCAAAAAAGGCGGTGCCAAGGAGTGGGACGAATTCCTCCTTTCCATCGGCGTGTAAACAGTTTGCATGTCAATGCAAAACCAATGCAAACAAAAAAACTTGGCCGTGACGGAAATAGGCCCTATCTTTGCAGCCGAGAAACAAACCTCCATGCAAGTGACAGACTAATCCTCATCAATGATACACTATGAAAAAGATTCTTTTATCAATGCTGCTGACGCTGACAATCGTCATGCAACTGAATGCCCAGACCGCTAAGGTAGACGACAAGGAGATTGTCGGCACCTGGATCATGGAGTCCATGCAGTGGGAGGGCGAGAAGAAAACTGTCTGTGGCAAGGCCATGGGCTACACGCAGTTCAAGTATTACGGAGCCGACGGCGAATATGCTTCTGCCGGCATCGCCATGACCAAAGATGGCACATGCACGGTGATTGCTCAGGAGTATGGCACTTACTGGCTCAAAGACGGCTGGTACATGGAGATGGGACGCGAACCCCTGAAAGACGCCGTCATCCTCACCGACAAGAACACCTACAAGGGTACGTGGAAGAAGCGGCACGACATCTGGAAGAAAGTCTCGCTGCCCGACAAGCTGGTGAAGTACATCGTGGAATGCTGCAAGATAAAGAATGCACCTTCAGACATCCAGCAGCTTATCAAGGACAAGATTTTCCAATAATTTCATACTACAAGCATTAGGTTTTTTATCTCAAATTGTTTATATAGTTAGTAAATAACTATCCCGGGCAGTTCTGGAGGCCGCAGTGATGTACCCTCCAGAATTTGCCCGTAATTGATAGTCCGCAATCAGGTGATGAAGACAAGGAGTTAAAAGAGTTAACTCCAAAACTTGCGAAAGTTGAATCATATTCCCATATATCACTGGAAGAAGATTCGACTTGTACGTATGGAATTGTGACATAGTTTCTGCGCTATCTATGTGGGTTGATACCGCGAAGCGGCCTGAGAAAAAACCAATAAAAACAAGAAAAACAAATTGGTACAATAGCTTTTCTACGGATTTCTACCCATGTGAGAATCCTGCAGTTTCAAGGCAGCATGGGTTCTAAAAGTTTCCTGCCGAGAAACCATCGGTTTCTCGGCAGGAAACCAAAGGTTTCTCGCCAGGAAACTTTTTGCATAAAAGCATCCGATTTTGGTGCAGAGGGATGGACGGAGCCCCAGATGGCAAAAAAAACACATGCTGTACGGATGGATGACATAGTTATGGCGCGAAACAGGTCAGTTCGTTACCCGAGTTCTATCGTCCCTTCGGGACTTTTCGCTGCGCCTTGCCCTTCGCGTAGCTCAATGCGCCTTGCCCGCTGCAGGAACCCTGTGAGGCACTCCCCTCCCTTCAAGGGGAGGGGATGGCTGCGCATTGAGCTATGCGGCGGGCAAGGCGATAGCTATTGTACCAATATTGTTTTTCTTGTTTTTATTGGTTTTTATTGGTTTTCTCTCAGGCCGCGTAGCGGTATCAGCGACGCAGCTATGTCACTCCATCCGTATAGCACGAGAAGATTTATTGGCTGTTGTCCCTCCAAGTGTACATGCGAGCCACGATGGTGCCGCTGATGTTGTGCCACACACTGAAAATGGCTCCTGGGATGGTAGCCATGGGGTAAGCAGCGAAGTGTAGAGCGGCGAGGCTGGATGCCAGCCCCGAGTTCTGCATGCCCACCTCGATGCTGATGGCTCTGCGCTTGGCAGCCGGCAGTTGCAAGCTGCGTCCTATGCCATATCCTACGGCCAGCCCGCAGACATTATGAAGCATCACCACGAGGATGATGATCATGCTGCTTGCAAACAGTTTCTGAGCGTTTGCAGCAATGACTATCATCACGATGGCGCAGATGACCAGCGTTGACACCGCAGGCAGATAGTCGGTGACCGCTGCTGTCTGCCGCGGCCATAGGCGCTTGGCAATGAGTCCAGCGGCAATGGGCAGGATAACTACCCAGAGAATGCTCAGCAGCATGCCTACCACATCCACATCCACCGATTTGCCTGCCAGCAGCCACACCAGCATCGGGGTGACAATGGGCGCCAGCATTGTGCTGACACCCGTCATGCCCACGCTGAGCGCGAGGTCGCCCTTGGCCAGATAGGTGATGACGTTTGAAGCCGTGCCCCCGGGACAGCAGCCGACAAGCACTACGCCCACCGTCAGGGCATCGTCGAGCTGGAACACACGCGCCAACAACCATGCCAGCAGGGGCATCACCGTGAACTGTGCCACACATCCTGTGATGACATCCTTTGGCCGGCTGAAGACGATGCGGAAGTCGGATGCCTGCAGCGTCAGTCCCATGCCAAACATGATGACGCCCAGCAATGGGCTGATAATGGTGGGCTTAAACTGGCTGAACACGCTTGGCCATGTCAGAGCGGCTACTGCCGATAGCAGCACCAGCAGGCCCATGTAGTCGGCAATCAGTTTGCAGAGTCGTTTCATACGTTGGAATCATTGTCTGATGGCGAGGGCAGTTTCTGTCCCCAGTCACAATTTGGGTGCAAAGGTAATGAAAATGTAAGAATAACCTTTTATTTATGACAAAAAAACTTACAGATATTCTTTTGTATATATAAAAAATGTGTACCTTTGCAGCTGTGTTTCTTAAAAAAATTATGATTATGGATGAAATGACATTTTGGATTATCGTGGGAGTAGCCGTACTGGCTTTCTTTGTGTTTATCTCATACGTGAAGGCACCGCCCTCGTTTGCCTTCATCATCTCCGGTCTCAGCCGCCAGCCGCGCGTGCTCATCGGTTCGGGCGGATTCCGCATACCGTTCCTTGAGCGACTCGACAAGGTCTATCTGGGACAGATTACCGTCGACATCAAGACGGAGGAGAGCGTGCCTACCAACGACTTCATCAATGTCGACGTGGACGCCGTGGCTAAGATTCGCGTCACGCCGAACAATGAGGGCACCCGCCTGGCTGCCAAGAACTTCCTGAACATGAGCCCCGACCAGATAGCGCAGCAGTTGCAGGACTCGCTGCAGGGCAACATGCGTGAAATCATCGGCACCCTCGACCTGCGCTCGCTGAACACCGACCGCGACGGTTTTTCCGACCAGGTGATGCAGAAGGCTCAGCCCGACATGGCCAAGCTGGGCATCGAGATCATCTCGTGCAACATTCAGAACGTGACCGACCGCGAGGGCCTCATCAAGGACCTCGGTGCCGACAACACGGCAAAGATCAAGAAGGACGCCGCCATCAACCGTGCCGTGGCCGAGCGCGACGTGAAGATAGAGGTGAGCAAGGCCGACAAGGAGGCCAACGACGCCCGCGTGGACGCCGACACCGCCATCGCTGTGAAGAACAATGACCTGGCCCTGCGCCGTGCTGCTCTGAAGAAGGAAGCCGACACCGCTCAGGCCGATGCCGATGCCGCCTACGCCATTCAGCAGCAGGAACAGCAGAAGACCATCAACATCAAGACCGTGGAGGCCGAGATTGAGAAGACGAAGCGCGAGCAGATACTGTCGAAGGAGCAAATCGAAATCAAGCAGAACCAGCTGGCCGCCGAGATTGAGAAGAAGGCCGATGCCGACAAGTACAAGGTGGAGAAGGACGCCGCCGCCGACCTGGAGCAGCGCAAGCGCATAGCCGAGGCCCAGAAATACGAGGCCGAGCAGCACGCCCTGGCCCAGAACGCCGAGTCCGACGCCGTGCGCTATCGCTTAGAGCAGGAGGCAATAGGTATCAAGGCGAAGGGCGAGGCTGAGGCTTACGCCATTCAGAAGAAGGGTGAGGCCGAGGCTCTGGCCATGGACAAGAAGGCCGAGGCCTACAAGAAGTATAACAACGCTGCCGTGATGCAGATGATGATTGAGGTGCTGCCGCAGGTGGTGGAGAACGTTGCGAAGCCCATCGCAGCCATCAAGGACGTGCACGTCTACAGTGGCGGTCAGGACACCGGCGCCGGCGTGGCATCTATGAGCGGCGGTGTGCCCGTGGCTATCCGCCAGGCCTTCGACGTGCTGAAGAGTGCCACCGGCGTTGACATGGCCGACATCATGCGTGCCGGCACCATCGAGGCCAAGGTGACCCGCAATGTCAACCTGAACGACCAGGCCCGCGATGCCGTAGATAACATCACCGGCAAGGACAACGGATAACGGCTTTTTTGCCATAAGAATGGGGGCGCCCCTGCAAATATGCGGGGCGCCCCCTGTTTTTTCCTCCCGCAGGGCGCTTAAGCTTTTTTCCTGCAGATATGCGGGGGACCAAGCCTTCGCCCCGCAAATATGCGGGGCACCCAACCGTAGGCGGCGCTGTTACTGCTGGGGGGCTGCTGGTGCTTCGGTGCTTTTGAGCCTGTCCGTCAGTCGCTGCATCTCGTAGTCGAAGTTATGGAAACCGTTGACGCGGAGATCGTCGCGCATGCGGCGGCCGTCGGGCGTGATGGTCTCGTAGTGGGGGATGCCGTTGAAGTGGAAGAGTTCTTGCAGCCGGGTGAAGTCTTCGTTGGTGAGGCATACCGTCGCTTCGCCATTCAGCCACTCGGCCACATATCTCTTGTAGGCATCGCTGCCCTCGGCGGTTTGTTCTCCTGCGATGAACACGAGTTTCACATCCTTCCGCTCGGCAATCTTTGCCCGCTTCTCCAAACTGCTCTGAATGGCAGCGCGGCAGGGTCCGCAGCCCATGCCCCAGAAGTCGATGATGAGGATGCGGCCAGGATATTTGTACGTCAGGTGGCGGATGAGGTCGGCAGAGGGATTGTTGGCAGGCAGGGGTGTGGAGAGCTCTGTCTGTGCCATCTTGGCAGCATAGAACTCTTCAGCCTTCTGACGGACGTAGGGATGGGTGAAAGTGGCGAGGTAGGCAGGCATCATGTTGCTGAGCGACTGTAGACTGGCCACGTCGGTGTGGCGCTCGGACTCAGTCTTTGTCGTGTCGGCAATGAGACTGGAAATATAATCCTCGCTGTTGCGCCAGTGATTGAAGTTGCTCAGCAGATTCTTGTAGATGCAGAGTTGCGACATGATGTTGTCGTGGTCGCAACCCATTAGCTCGCGCTGAGCCACACATAGATTGGCAAGGCTACGCTTCCCGTTTTCTGCATTCATCACATAAGCACCGCTCTCGTCTGTCACTCCATCGTACTGCTGGTCTCTGACAGGCTTTGCATACTGTATTCGGTTGAGCGTGATAGGGTAGTTGTGGCTGACCATCAGCAGCGGATTGTCGAAGTCTACGCGGTGCAACTGACTGTAGTTCCTGACGTCGTACAGTGCTTTCCACTCCACGCTGTCTACAATCTCTGTGTAGTAGATGCCGTCGCGCTGCTCTTGCTTCATCAGGGCGATTTCTCGATACATGACGTAGTCCATCAGTGCGTAGGCAAAGCTCAGCTGTGCCTCGGCCAGTGCCAGTTGCATCTCCATCGGCGAGTAGTGGTCGTGGCGGTTTATCACGCTCAGCCGATACAGCATGTTCTGCCAAGTGTCTTCGGCCTTCACCTTGGCCTCGCTGAATGAACCCTTGAAGGAGTGCAAGGCAGTGGTCATGTCGTCGATTTGCTGCCTCGTTCTGAGCCACCGTTCCACTTCCTTGCTGCTGCCGTTGTTGTAGTAACATTGATATTGGCCTTGCTCGTTCTTCTTGACGGTGATGTCGATGGTCTCACCGGGGCGGGCGAAGAAGGGCAGCTCGTCGAATCCCACCTTCGACTTCTCGGCGCGGAAGGTCTGCTGGATGGGATAGCTGGCTTGGAACTTCTTCTCAAACGTGCCGTCGGCAGCAATGTCGAGCACCAGCGTGGCATCGTCTTTCTCGAAGACATCCTCAAAGTAACACTCCATCGACGAGAAGCCGAAGCTGTCGGCATCGTATCCCTCTATTCGGCCACGGACGGTGATGGTGTCGGTTGTGAACCAGTCGGCAGGCAGGGTGAAAGGGTTGGCTTCCGACAGCTCCTCCATCGTCGGGGCCTCCAGCTTGGTGGTCTTGTCGTGTATGCCCAGCAGCATAAACGCACCGTTCACGTCGCCCTCTATGAAATCGAACACCTGCACCTGTTTCGGCATCGGTTCAAAGTGCATGGTGAACACGGTCAATCCGCTCTTTGGCGACTTCACCCAGCTGTTCAGTTTCAGTCCCTCGGCCGAGCGCAGGGGGTATCGGATGCCCTCTTCGTCCATGAGATAGCTCTCCTTGACGAATCTGAAGGTCTCGCCTGCGGGGTACTCCATCATGAAGTGAACTGTGGTAGCGGTGTCTTGGAAGACTACCTCGCTGGCTTTCAGTTCGCCTTTAAAGATGTTGTGCGACATGGCCACAGGCGTTTTCATCGTTTTGTAAGTCCTGGCCTGTCCCGCCAGCGCAATGAGCGCAAACAGTGCGGTGATGATGGCTTTATTGCTCATATCCGTTTTTGTTTTGTTACATGACAATTACGATGTTTGTTTCATCCGGCTCTTTATCTTCCAGATGAGCAGCCCGATGACGACGGCCAGGGTGACGCCGGTGCTGTTGGCCGCGAAGTCGAGCCACTCGCCCGAGCGGTTGGTGGTGCAGTAGCGCTGCATCAGCTCTAAGAGGCCGCTCATCAGGATGGGTCCGAGCCACGCGAAGAGGAATAGCTTCCAGAAATGCAGCCGGTCGTGGTGCCGCATATATTCTATCCACATCACGGTGCAGGTGCCGCCGTACATCACCAGATGTGTCCACTTGTCGATGAACGGCACGTCGTCCATGGGCGTCTCAGGCATGACGATGAAAAGTGACAGATACCACACCAGCGCTATGCAGACGAGCGTCAACGGGTAGTGGGTCAGCAAATATTTCAAGCGGTGTTTCATAAGTTTCTCTCAAAAATTGGATGCAAAAGTACAAAATTCTAACTAATTTAGCGCTAAAAAGAAGAAAAAGTTGTACTTTTGCAACCGATTCACAAGAAAAGCTATGGACAACAGGGCAAATTTCGGCAGTCGTTTGGGCATCGTCCTAGCTACCGCGGGTTCAGCCGTGGGGCTGGGCAACGTGTGGCGTTTCCCCACGATGACGGGCGAGAACGGTGGCGCTGCCTTCATTCTTATATATATAATATGTGTCATTGTGCTCGGCATACCCTGTATGCTCAGTGAGTTTATCATTGGTCGCCGTGCCCAGGCCAACACTGCGCGCGCCTATTCCTTGCTGGCCAACGGCACGCCCTGGCGCTACATCGGCTACTTCGGTGTCTTCACGGGTTTTGTCATTGTCAGCTACTACAGTGTCGTCTCTGGCTGGTGCCTGCAGTACGTCACCGCCTCGTTGGGCAGCGGCCTCAATGGCGATGCGGACAGTGTGACTAACTATTTCAATGATTTCGTTCAGAATCCCTGGCAGCCCGTGTTGTGGCTTGTGGTGTTCTTCGGCATTTCCCATTTTGTCGTGTCGCGTGGCGTGGAAAAAGGCATTGAGCGTGCCTCGAAACTGATGATGCCGGTGCTCTTCCTGCTGCTGCTCGTCATCGCTGTGGCCTCGTGTCTGCTGCCGGGTGCCAGTGCAGGCATCAGTTTCCTGTTCAGCCCCGACTTCTCCAAGGTCGACTCCCATGTGCTGCTCGGCGCCTTGGGGCAGGCATTCTATTCGCTGTCGTTGGGCATGGGCGCCCTCGTCACTTACTCCAGCTATTTCAAGCGCGACACCCATCTGGTGAAGTCGGCCACGCAGATTGTTGCCATCGACACGATCATCGCCATCTTGGCGGGCCTGATGATTTTCCCCGCCGTGTTCAGTGTGGGCGGCGATGTGGGTGCCGGCCCGTCGCTGGTGTTCATCACGCTGCCCAACGTGTTCAATCAGGCCTTCGCCAGTATTCCGTTAGTGGGTCACCTCATGGCCCTGCTGTTCTATCTGCTGCTGTCGGTAGCCGCGCTGACATCGCTCATCTCGTTGCATGAGGTGTGCACCGCCTTCATCCATGAAGAGCTGCACATGTCGCGTACGAAGGCTTCTTCTATTGTCACCATTGTGGGCAGCATGCTGGGCATCGTCTGCTCGCTGTCGTTCTGTCACGCCGAGCTGTCGCTCTTTGGACGCTCCATCTTCGACCTCTTCGACTTTGTCTCGGGTCAGATATTCCTGCCTTTGGGCGGCTTCCTCACCAGCCTGTTCGTGGGCTGGTATGTGCCGAAGCATATTGTTCGCGAGGAGCTGACCAACCAAGGCACGCTGCGCGGACGCTTCATCGGCATCTATCTGTTCTGTGTCCGCTACGTTTGTCCTACCTGCATCCTGCTCATCTTCCTCCACCAGATGGAGATTATTTAGGAGTTGTGGAGTAAGGAGTTTTGGAGTTAAGACATTTACATTGATATGAGTACCATTATATATCCCTCACCTATTTTCGGGCCGGTGCACAGTCGGCGCCTCGGCCTTTCGCTGGGCATCAACCTGCTGCCAGCCGACGGCAAAGTGTGCTCCTTCGACTGCATCTACTGCGAGTGCGGTTTCAACGAGGAGCACCGTCCGCAGTTGCCTCTGCCCACTCGGCAGGAGGTGGCCGAGGCCTTGGAGCAACGTCTTCTGCAGATGCAGCACGAAGGGCGTCTGCCCGATGTGCTCACCTTTGCCGGCAATGGCGAGCCTACGTGCCACCCGCAGTTTGCCGAGATAATCGACGATGTCATCGCCCTGCGCGACAAATATTGTCCCGGGGCCAAGGTCAGCGTGCTCAGCAACGCCACGCTCATCCACCGCCAGCAGGTGCACGACGCCCTGCTGCGTGTTGACAACAACATCCTGAAGCTCGACACCGTGTCGCCGGAATACATTCAGCGCGTCGACCATCCGCAGGGCACCTACGACGTTGGTCAGGTCATAGAGCGTCTGAAGGCTTTCCACGGCCGTGCCATCATCCAGACCATGTTCATGCTGGGCGAGTGCAACGGCGAGGATGTGGACAACACCGGCGACGCGTATGTGCTGCCCTGGCTTGATGCCGTCAAGGAGATACAGCCGCGCCAGGTGATGATCTACACCATCGACCGCGAGACGCCCACGCAAGGCCTGCTGAAGGCCACCCACGAACAGCTCGACCGCATCGCCGCAATGGTGCGGGCAGCAGGCATCGACTGTTCTGTGAGCTACTGAACCCCGTTAAGGAACCGTTTAATATAAATGAAAATGATAAGAAAAGGAATGTTGCTGCTCATCGCCATGTTGTCGCTGACAACAGCGAGGGCACAGAACCATAACTTAGAGGTGGGGAAGAACCTGGAAATCTTCAACACGCTCTACAGCCACCTCGACCTCTTCTATGTGGACTCGCTCGACCCTGGCCAGACGATGACGGCGGGCATCAAGGGGATGCTGCGCTCGCTCGACCCCTACACGGAGTATTACCCCGAGGAGAACAAGAACGAATTGGAGATGATGCTCACGGGCAAATATGCGGGCATCGGCGCCCTGGTGAAGTACCACACCCGCCTGAAGCGCGTCGTCATCGACGAGCCTTACGAGGGGATGCCTGCCGCCGAGGTGGGCCTGAAGAAAGGCGACATCATCCTGAGCATCGACGACTCGGTGATGACCGACAAGAACGTGAGCTACGTCAGCAGTCACCTGCGCGGCGACGCCGGCACCACCTTTGTGCTCAAGGTGAAGCGCCCTTCCACCGGCAAGGAGATGAAGTTCCGCATCACCCGCCGCAACATCAAGATGCCCGAGCTGCCCTACTACGGCATGAGGCCCGACTCGATAGGCTATATCAACCTGAACCAGTTTACTGAGGACTGCGCGAAAGAGGTGCGCCGCGCCTTCGTTGAGCTGAAGCATCAGGGCGCCAAGGCCTTGGTCTTCGACCTTCGCAGCAACGGCGGCGGCTCGGAGATGGAGGCCGTGAACACCGTCAACATCTGGGTGCCGCAGGAGCAGACCGTGGTGGAGAACCGCGGCAAGGTGGAGCAGGCCTGCCGCACATACAAGACGCGCCTGGAGCCTGTCGACACGGTGATGCCGATGGTGGTGTTGGTGAATGGCGAGACAGCCTCGGCCAGCGAGATTACCAGCGGCGCGCTGCAAGACCTGGACCGTGCCGTCGTCATGGGCACAAGGACCTACGGCAAGGGCCTCGTGCAGGTGCCGCTCGACCTGCCCTACAATGCCAACCTGAAGATTACCACGTCGAAATACTACATCCCCTCGGGCCGCTGCATACAGGCCATCAACTACAACCGTGAGACAGGCGCCGCCTACACCGAGCACATCGCCGACTCGCTGACCCGCGTCTTCCACACCCGCAATGGGCGCGAGGTGCGCGACGGCGGCGGCATCAAGCCCGACATCGAGGTGAAGACCGACACCATGTCGAACATCTCGTATTATCTCTCCGCCGGCGGTCTCGACTCCACCGAGGTGATGTTCGACTACATCGTCGACTACATTGCACGCCATGAGCAGATAGCCCCGCCTGCCCAGTTCCACCTCACCGAGCAGGACTGGCAGGAGTTCCGCCAGCGCGTCATCGACAGTGGCTTCACCTACGACAACCTCAGCCTCAAGCAGTTTGACGAGCTGGTGAAAGCAGCGAAGTTCGAGGGATATTACGATGAGCTGAAAGACTCCTTCGATGCCCTCAAGAGCAAGCTGCACCACGATGTGGCCACCGAGCTGGACCGCCACCGCAAGGACATCCAGCAGATACTGGAGTTAGACATCATCTACGCTTACTACTTTCAGCGCGGCTACATTGAGGCCGGCCTCAACTACGATAAACAGCTCATGGAGGCTGAGCGCCTGCTGAAGTCGTCCGACGAATACCGCCGCATCCTCGCAGCACCCGTTCATCAATAGCAGACAAACGATGGCAATGAAGAGAAAATACCCGGTAGGCATCCAGAGCTTCGAAAAGCTCCGCAAGGACGGATACCTCTACATCGACAAGACCGCGCTCATCTACAAGTTGATGACTGAGGGCGGTTCCTACTTCCTCAGCCGCCCGCGACGCTTCGGCAAGTCGCTGCTCGTCTCCACGCTCGCCGCCGTCTTCGAGGGCCGCCGCGAGCTGTTCGAAGCGTTCACCACTGACGAGGGCACCGAGCAGCCGCAGCTCTTCATTGCCACGACCAACTGGAAGTGGGAGAAGCACCCCGTCATCCGTTTTGACTTCAGCCAGACCAACCTGAAATACTTTGTCAAGCTGGAGGAATACATCATGCAGACGCTGCAGCTCTTTGAGGAGCGCTACGGTCTGACGCAGATGGTGAAGAGTCACAGCCTGGCCGAGGCCATCCGCTGCGCCCACGAGAAGACGGGGCACCGCGCCGTGGTCCTTGTCGACGAGTACGACACACTGATGCTCCACAGTATCGGCAACGCTGAGCAGATGGAGTATGTACGCGACACATTCTCAGCGCTCTTCGGCCCGCTGAAGGGACTCGACGACCACCTTCAGTTCGTCTTCATCACAGGCATCTCGAAATTCTCGCAGATGGGAGTGTTCAGCAAGCTCAACAACTTGAATAATATCTCCATGCAGCCTGCCTACGAAGCCCTTTGCGGCATCAGTGAGGAGGAACTGACTACCCAAATGCGCCCCGACATCGAACTGATGGCACAGCGAAACGCTATTTCCTACGACGACATGCTGGCCCGACTGAAGGCCCGCTACGACGGCTACCACTTCAGCCACGCCATGCAGGACATGTACAATCCGTTCAGTCTGGTCAACGTTTTTTCCTCCGCAATGTTGGATGACTACTGGTTCGACCGCGGCACCAGCAGTGCCCTCATCAAGATGCTGGCGCAGATGCCGCCCGTGAATTTCGTGGAACTGGAGGGCAAGGAGTGTGCTGCTACAGCTTTCGACCTGCCCTTAGAGAGCTTCGACAACGTGCTACCCGTGCTCTACCAAAGCGGCTACCTCACTATTAAGGACTACGACCGCGACTTCAACGACTACACGCTGGGCTTTCCCAACCAGGAGGTGCGCCGCGGCTTTGCCGACTGCCTCTATCGCCATGTGGCGGCTGCGCCTGGCGCGGAGGACACCAAGAGCGACCTCTTCCAAGCCTACAAGCGGTTCTGGCGCAGCAACGACCTCTCCGCCTTCATCGATGCCGTCAAGATCTTCTATGCCGGCGTGCCCTACCAGTGGGAGAAGGACAACCGTAACGAGCACTACTACCACGCCCTGCTCTACACGCTCCTTGTGGCCTTCGGAGCCGACGTCCGCGCCGAGGAATCCAGCGCCAAGGGCTGCAGTGACATCACCCTGCTCATGCCGAAGGGCATCTACGTCATGGAGCTGAAGTATGACGATACTGCCGACGCCGCCATCGGCCAAATCGACCGTAAGGGTTATGCCGAGAAATACACCCTCGACGGCCGACCCGTCACCAAGGTAGGCATCGCCTTCTCTTCCGCCGAGCGCAACATCATCGACTGGAAGACTTCGTAGGAAAAGCCCCGAAGGGGCGACGGATGACGATTGGTGCTCACCATCGTCTTCTGCCGCCCCTTTGGGGCTTGATGTTGTGCTGCGCTATACAGGGGCGTTGCCCCTGCTAATGGTTGACATCACCATGAGCCCCGAAGGGACGGCGGAACCGATGCGCAGGGTCTGTCGTCCCTTCGGGACTTTTGTGTGGTGGGGGCATGATACAGGGGCGATGCCCCTGCCTGTAATCCGTCGTCCCTTCGGGACTCTTGCTGCGCGACCTGTCTTATAATCTGGCTTCCTCAAAAAAGTCCGAAGGCTTCGGACACTCTGTCCGAAGGCTTCGGACTGTTCGTCCGAAGGCTTCGGACTGTTCGTCCGAAGGCTTCGGACAAAAAGTCCGAAATGTAAAGAAAAAATACGGACAGCTTAAAAGTGATAAAAACGAAGAGGTTACAGACACATGCGGGCTGAAAAACCAGTAAAACGACAAGCCCTTGTTTTTTTAGTCCACAGCATGACTTTTTACTGCGCAAACTATTAGCAAAACCCACCCCATATTGGAGCGGTATGCAAATCAGTAAGCGACGTAGGGCCGCAGCCTTTTGATGGCCTCATCGCCGAAATCGGGCAGCAGACGCAGCTCGCTGAGGTCGGCGATGGGGCCGTTCTGCCGTCGGTAGTCCACGATGGCGCGTGCCTGATAGTAATTGATGTAAGGATGGCGCTTCAGCTCGTTGAGTGAAAGACTGTTCACATTGAGTTTCTCCACAGCCGCAGCCCCAGGTTCGAGTGTGAGAAAAGACAGAGCCTCAGAAGGAAAACCATCGATTTCATCGAGCTGCGACAGGCTGGCATAGCCTCCTAAACGCTGTCGGTAGTCCACGATGCGACGCGCATAATAAGGGCCTATGCCTGGCACGCGCTGCAGCAGCGTGGTGTCGGCGGTGGCCAGGTCGATGGTCTCGCCGTCGGTGAGTTTCATGCGGTGGCGTGACGCGAGCGTGGTGTCGCTGTGCCCAACCCTGTTGTCAGCGTAGCTGTTTTCCCTGTTGGCATACCTGTGCGCTCTGTCGGGGAAGAGCGTGGCGGCCGGCTGATAGTCGGTGCCGATGTGGATGTAAGGCTCCAGCTCGCGATACTGCTTCACGGTGAGGCCATAGAGTTGGGCAAAGTCCTCCTTGGTGCGGTAGACGCCGCCCGCTGCGCGGTATCTGACGATGTTGCGCACCTGCCAGCGTGAGAGGCCTAAGCGCAGGAGCGCCGTGCTGTCGGCGGTGTTGGGGTCGAAGGAGAATAGGTGGGGGGAGGAGGGGACTGATGGGTCTAATGAGACTGATGGGTCTGATGGGACTGATGGGTCTAATGGGACTGATGGGGCTGATGGGACTGATGAGTCTGATGAGACGGGTGACGTGGTGGCGGTTGGCGAACTGCTCTTGCCGCCAGCGAGGTAGATGATGGCAATGGCAGCGCCTATCACGGCCACCATCGACAGGATGATGCGCCTGTCGCTCTTAGTCATATAGAAGAAGTCCCTCAGCATAGGTAAAAAGAAAAGGAGCTAACGGAGGTGGCCTGCTGCCACGATGCCCGTTAGCTCCTTGGTGTGACTATTCCTCAGCGTAGTCCTCGCCTTCAGGATCTTCCTCGTAGTCTTCGTAGTAATCTCCATCACCTTCTTCGGTAGAGAATCCCCAGTTGTAGCTGGTGCTATAGCCGTGGATAGGATATTTGGTGTTCACCTTGTGTCCTTCAGCATCCATCAGCTTGTAGCCGTTCTCCCAACTGCCTACGAGCAGGTAGCTGTCGCAGTCTTTGAACTCCTTGTCGAACAGATATACGTATCCATGGGGCAGATTGGCAATCTTCTCGCCGTCCAGTGTATAGAGTGCGTATTCCTCGTCTTCCGTGCTGGCAGCCAGGATTTTGCCGTTGAACGATGTTGATTTGAACTTCGGTCTGATGATCCATTCGCCCTCTCTGTCGATGAGGCCTGCCTGCGAGGTCTCGGTGTTATAGACGCTGATGGCATCTTCACCGATAAAGTTGGTGAAGGTCTTCTCCTTCAGCTCAAGCACCTCCTTGCCGTCCCTGTCGATGAGGTGGTAGTTGCTGTCCATGTCAGTCACCTCCAGGAGTCCGTTCGCAAATTTATATTCGCTGGGCTTCAGGTCGTTGAAACGCTTGGTGAAGAGCTTCTTGCCCTCAGTGTCTATGACGCACCACTTGCCCGTGTCGTCCGGCTCATACGTAGGTGTGTCGATATAAACAATGGCGAGGTCCTCGCAGAAGTTCCATGCGTCGGCATACTTGATGGGTATGACAGGCTCGCCGCTCTCGTCGATAAATCCCCATTTGCCGTCTTCGGTGTTGATCATGGCACGCCCACAGAAGAAGTTGTAGGCAGCCACCACCTTCTCGTCGTTTATTTCAGTAACATCGAGCACTTCCTCGCCGTCCTTGTCGATGTAGAGGATTCTGTCGTCCATGTCCTGCACAGGGCAGAGGTTGCCGGTGAAGCTGCCGCAGTTCTTGAACTTTCCAATCTTCTTGGGACTCTTTTCGGCTGTGTAGATGGTGCACCCTTCGTCGGTATTGACATAGAAGCGGCCGTTGACCACCACAGAGATGTAACCGTCATACTTGGGCTTTACGAGCACGGTGCCGTCGGGAGCCATCAGACCCCAAGGACCGTCTTCCTCTTCCTGGAAGCCGAAGTACTCAATCTGAAACTTACCATCGTTCTGGGCTTCCTCTTCGCCAGAGGGTTTCTGGGAACATGATACCAGCATGGCTGCAGCAAAGAGCAGCACACTAAGACATTTCATTTTCTTCATACAATAATATTAATTAGTGATACAATCTATTCAGTTCAACAAACTCTACTCGCAAATATCAATGCAGCTCGTCAGTCGGCGAGGATGAAGTCCAGCTGCCGGCGTTCCACGTTGGCCCGTGCCACCTTGATGCGGATGGGGTCGCCCAACTGGTACTTGCCGTGGTGGCGGCGCCCGACGAGCTGACAGTTCTTCTCGTCGAACTCATAGTAGTCGCCGTCCAGGTCGTGCATGCCTACAAGACCCTCGCAGTGGTTCTCGTCTATCTCGCAATAGATGCCGTAGGACTGCACACCGCTGATGTGTGCATCGAACTCCTGCCCAATCTTGTCGGCCATAAACTCCACCATCTTGTACTTGATGCTGTCGCGCTCGGCGTTCTGTGCCGTCTGCTCCATCTCGCTGGAGTGTTCGCATAGCTCTTCGTAGTGGTCTTGGTTGGCCGAGCGTCCGCCCTCCTGATAGCGTGTCAGCAGCCGGTGCACCATCGTGTCGGGATAGCGGCGGATGGGCGACGTGAAGTGGGTGTAGTAGTCGAAGGCTAGGCCATAGTGCCCGATGTTGTGGGTCGAGTATTTGGCCTTCATCATGGCGCGCAGGGCCAGCGTCTCCACCAGCTTCTGCTCGCGCCGGCCCTCAGCCTCGGTCATCAGCTTGTTCAAGCCGCGCGAGATGGCGCCGCGTGTGCCGCTGGTCTTCACCTTGTAGCCGAAGGGTGCCAAGGCAGCACGCAGACCCTCTAATTTCTGCGGGTCGGGCTGGTCGTGTATGCGATAGGGCAGCGTCTTTGCTTTCGTACCCTTCGGCACGCGGCCGATGCTCTCGGCCACCGTCCTGTTGGCCAGCAGCATAAACTCCTCGATGAGCTGTGTGGCCAGCGTCGATACCTTGAAGAAGCAGCGGGTGGGCTTGCCATTCTCGTCAACGTCGAAGTGCAATTCCTCGCGGTCGAACTTCACGGCGCCGTTCTCGAAACGACGCTCGCGCAGCTTCTGCGCCATCTGGCTCAGCAGGCGCAGCTCTTGTGCGTAGTCGCCGTCCTTGCCGTCCAGGATGTCCTGAACCTCTTCATAGGCATAGCGGCGGTTGCTCTTGATGACGGTGTGGGCCAGGTGCCACTTCTTGATGTTGGCCTCTTCATCCATCTCGAAGATGACGCTGTAGCACAGCTTCTCTTCGTCGGGACGGAGCGAGCAGATGAAGTTGCACAGCCGCTCGGGCAGCATGGGGATGGTGCGGTCGACCAGATAGACGCTGGTGGCACGCTGCTGCGCCTCCTTGTCAATGATGGAGCCCTCGGTGACGTAGTGCGAGACGTCGGCAATGTGGACGCCCACTTCGTAGAGTTTTGCGGGTTGAGAGTTGGGAGCGACATTTGTTTTGCCGGCAGGAGTAGCGTCTCTCAACTCTCGAATCGACAGGGCATCGTCGAAGTCCTTCGCATCGGCGGGGTCGATGGTGAAGGTGAGGACGTCGCGGAAGTCCTCGCGGCGGGCTATCTCCTCGGGTGTGATGGTGGCGTCAATCTTATTGGCCGCTTCCTCCACACGCTGCGGATATTTGTAGGGCAGGCCGTACTGTGCCAGGATGGCGTGCATCTCGACGTTGTTGTCGCCCTGCTCGCCCAGGACATCGATGACCTCGCCGATGAGATTTTTCGATTCCTCCGTGGGCCACTGTGTGATTTTCACCACAGCCTTCTGGCCCGTCTTGCCGCCCTTCAGCTTTTTCTTCGGTATGAGCACGTCCTGCGCGAAGATGTTGCCCTCGGTGATGAGGAAGGCAAAGTCTTTCTCTACCTGCAGGATGCCGACGGCCTGGTCGTGCTTGCGCTCCAGGATGTCGGTGACGATGGCCTCCTTGATGTGGTTCTGCCGGCGGGCCATCAGCGCCACGCGGACGCGGTCGCCGCCCATGGCCGACTTCGAGTTGCGTTCCGACACGAAGATGGGCTTGCCGCCGTCGTCGGGCATGAACGAGTTCTTGCCATTGGCCTTGCGGATGAACGTGCCCTCCTGCACCTGCGTCTTCAGGTTCAGCCGGTAGGTGCTGTTGTCCACCTTGCTCAGGTAGTCGTCCCACGCCATTTCTTCCATCACGTCCACAGCCAGCATCTTAGCCGGATGGGTGTCGAGCTTCAACGTTTTGAAGATGTACTTAAAGTTCAGTGCCTCGCCGGGATGCGCCTGAAAAAGGGCTTGCACGGCATCGGCCACCTGGCGCTTAGTCAAGCGCTTGCCTCCTCTGTTCTGTCCCATAATCAAATGTTTTTTGGTCTTTGAGCGCAAAGTTACGAATTCTTTTTCATTTACCATTTTTTTTTGCGCACTTTTTTTGCCTTCTCTGCATGATTTCAAAAAAATACTTGTACATTTGCACAGAAAATCATCATACCATACAACTATGAAGAGACTTATTGCACTGACCCTGCTGGCCGCCGCCACGCTGACGGCACCGGCACAGACAGCCCGCCAGGACATTGAGCGCAATCCCTGGCTGGCAGGTTCCAACTACTTAGACTACAACAGGCAATTGCCCGACTTCCGCTACACGAAGGCGCCGAAGGGCTACGAGCCGTTCTATCTGACGCACTACGGTCGTCACGGCTCGCGCTGGCTCATAGGCCGCGACGACTACCAGCGTGTCATCCGGCCGCTGCGCAAGGCTCGTGAGCAAGGGAAGCTGACACGCGAAGGCGAGGAGACACTGCGACGGCTGGAGCTGTTCAACAAGACGACGTACAAGCGCTTAGGCGACCTCACCACCGTCGGCGAGCGCCAGCACCACGGCATCGGCAAGCGTCTGGCAGAGCATTTCCCCGAGATATTCCTCGCCAAGAATGTGGCCATCGATGCCCGCTCCACCACCGTCAACCGCTGCATCCTCTCGATGATAGCGGAGTGCGAGGAGCTGATGGCCGCCAACCCCACAGCTCATATCCATAACGACGTGAGCGACGCTCTGCAATATTATCTCAACCAAGACCGTGAGGGACGCGTTAAGGAAAATGCCGACAAGGGCAGAAACGTGGAGAACGCCTTCCGCAAGGCACATACGCATCCTGAACGCATCACCGGCGTGCTGTTCAACGACACGCAGTGGGCGAAGGACAGTGTGGAGACCGACCGCCTGATGCGTCATCTCTTCGAAGTGGCCATCAACATGCAGAGCCATGACGATGCGCCCGACCTGCTGCATCTGTTCACCAACGACGAAATCTACGACCTGTGGCGCATTGTCAACGTGGGCTGGTATCAGAACTACGGCGCCTCACCCTACACGGGCAGCATCATGCCTTTCTCGCAGCTGAACCTCTTGGAAAACATCATCCACACAGCCGACACCTGCGTAGCCTTGGGCAAGACACAGGCCACGCTGCGCTTCGGCCACGAGGTGTGCGTGCTGCCGCTAGCCTGCCTCATGGAGCTTGACTCGTGTGGCATCGTGGTGGAAGACATGGAGACGCTCGACCAGCACTGGCAGAACTATAAGATCTTCCCTATGGCTTGCAACATCCAGCTCATCTTCTACAAGCCGAAGAAGGGCGAGGGCGACATTTTGGTGAAGGCACTGCTCAATGAGCGTGAGGCTGCGCTGCCCGTCACGCCCGTCAGCTATCCCTATTACCGCTGGCGTGACCTCCGCGCCTATTTGGACCAGAAGCTGCGCCAGTTCAAGGGGCAGTGAGAAGCTATTATAGGAGTTATAGGAGTTAAAGGAGTTAAAGGAGTTAAGGGAGTTAAAGGAGTGAGTTTTTGGAGTTAAAGGAGTTAAAGGAGTGAGTTTTTGGAGTTAAAGGAGTTAAAGGAGTTAAAGGAGTTAAAGACAAATGACTCTCCATGAAAAACTTTATTTCTCTGGAGTGAAATCCATAGCAAAACTATTGTCTTTAACTCCTTTAACTCCTTTAACTCCTTTAACTCCAAAACAACCTCCTTTAACTCCAAAACAACCTCCTTTAACTCCTTCACCTGTCTGCTTATTGCGGTAGGAGGTTGCGGCCAGCGTCAATGCGCAGGAAGATGAACAGCAGGATGGTGAATCCCCAAAGCGACGAGCCGCCGTAACTGAAGAAAGGTAGCGGGATGCCGATGACGGGCGTCATGCCGAGAACCATGCCCACATTGATAAACACGTGGAAGAGGAAGATGCTCAGCACACAATAGCCGTAGATGCGGCCGAAGGTGGTGGGCTGTCGCTCGGACAAGTGCACCAGCCGGAGGATGAGGACGAGGAAGAGCAGCAACACACCGGCGGCTCCCACAAAACCCTGCTCCTCGCCTACGGTGCAGAAGATGAAGTCGGTGTCCTGCTCAGGCACATACTTCAGCTTTGTCTGCGTGCCGTTGAGAAATCCCTTGCCCGTTAGCCCGCCCGAGCCGATGGCTATCTCACTCTGGTGCACATTGTAGCCGGCACCCTTCAGGTCATCCTCCAAGCCTAACAACACATTGATGCGCGTGCGCTGATGATCCTCAAGGACACGGTTCAAGGCTAAGTCGGCACCGTGAAAGAAGAGTACGGAGCCGACGGCGAAGAAAGCAATCCAAAGCCAGGGGCGCAGCTGAGTGGCGAAGGCCTGCCACAACAGCCATCCCACGATGCCGACGCAGATGGCCAGCTGTATCCAATAAATGTCGAAGGGAAGCACATAGAGCGAGAACGCCAGGCTGACAAGTGTTAGCCCTAAGCATGCCGCCAAAGCGCATAGCGCCTGTTTCCATTTCTGCAAGTACACCCCCACCATGACCGACGTAAAGACTTGTATGGACAGGAGCACGACGAAGCGGCCCACGAAGGTAGGCGTGTCCAGCAGTGGCTGGCTGCTGTAGCGGATGCCCACCACGAAATAGAACACCGCTGCCACTGCCGTAAACAGCACCGAGCCTGTCATTCCCTCGCGATAAAGCACAAGGAAAAATGCCAGGTAGACCAGGGCGGAGCCCGTCTCTCGTTGCATGACAATGAAGAGCATGGGGGTGAAGATGATGGCCAAGGTGCGCAGGAAGTCCTTCCAGCGGTGGATGTCGTAGTCGCGCTGCGACATAAATTTCGCCAGCACCAGGGCTGTGGCGAACTTCGCAAACTCCGCCGGCTGCAGGCGCACCGGCCCCATCACCAGCCATGAGCGCGAGCCCTTGATGCTGTGCGGATTGAAGATGGTGGCGAAGAGCAGCAGTAACATGAAGCCGAAGAGGACGTAGGCGAACATGTCGAAATAGCTGTCGTCGAGCAGTAAGATGATAAAGCCAAGCACCAGGGCCGTGCCAATCCACACTATCTGCATGCCTGAGCGTGTGTCTAAGGAGAAAAGGTCCACGGCGGTGCCCAGCTCGTAGCTCGCGCCACACACGCTGAACCAGCCGCAGGTCAGCAGCACCAAATACAGGCCGATGGTCCAGTAGTCCATCGACCTGAGTACGCCTTTCTTCTCTTCCCTTACCGGCATTTTTTTAGGATTTTGTAGGGATTATGGGTCTTATGGGACTTATGGGTCTTATGGGACTTATAGGACTTATAGGTTTTATAGGACTCATAGGACTTATAGGCCCCATAGGACTCATTTCTTATACTCCGACTCTGGGCCGAAGAGGTAGGTCTGCGGCAGCGGTGTGGTGGTGACAATGATTTTCTCGAACACGATGGCGGGGTCTTGCGGACGCAGGGTCAGCGTGTGCTCACCCTCCGTGTCGCTGCCTTGCAACTGCACCTTGCTCTCCACTACGCGGCGTGCCACGGTGGGATAATAGGCGGAGTAGATGTTCTCAGGCTTCTCGTTCAGCTTCTCGTTGAAGTTCACGGTGACGGGCTCTCCGCCATCCAGCTGTGCCGTGAACGTGAGACCGCCCTTGTTGAGGAAGTCGAGGGTGGATTTCAGCACCACGCGCACCTCTGCATTTGCCAGTTTTTGCCCATTCCATCGGTAGGTAAGCTCGGCTCCGTTCACCGCCTCGGTGTAAGGCATAAGAGCCACGGCGCTGCGGGTGCGGCCCATGTCGGGTATGACCGTCCACTCGGTCTTCGGTGCCGGCGTGGCAGCAAAGAAGTGCTCAGCCTCCATCGTCACTGTGCCGTCCTTCATGTTGAAGACATAGCCGCCGGCCGTCGTGTTGCTCACCTGCTGCACGCGCGGCATCATGTCGCGGGGGAAGTTGTCGTTCCACGAGCGGTAGCCTATGTGCTTCTGCGTCATCATGCCGTTCCACTTGCCTCCGGCTATGTCGTGGTTGTAGGCGGCACAGAGCAGCGAGTCGCGGCGGAAAGCCTCGGCCACACGGTCGGCCCAGATGTTGGCGTCGGGCGAGCCTTGTGCAGCCAGCTTATGGTTCATGGCCTGTGCGAAGTACATCTGATGCAGGTTGGCCATGGCCTGTGTGGGGAAGAGGATGAGCTGTTGGTAGGCGTCGCGCTGCTGCGGCTGCAAGGTGAGATACTGGCGCAGGGCCTCCGTCTCCAAGCGCATGTATTCGTCGGCTACCTGCTGCCATTCGCCCGTCTCCACGTTGTATGTGCGGGCATCGAGCATCTCAGGCGTGCAGCGGCCGTTGAGCTTGCAGAGGCGGTTGAGGATGCGTGCAGCCTCCTGGCCCTGTGCGGGGCCGAACTGCTGCGTGCAGAAAGGCTCGGTGTGGGTAGCCACCACGTCGTGCCCCACGGCACTGGGGTTCCATGCCATGTCCATGAAGAGCGTGATGGGATATTCCATCGGCTTGAGGTCGCCCACGTTGAGAATCCACATGCGTCGGATGCCGTAGTCGTAGGCCAGTGTGAGCTGCTCCCACATGTTCTGCGACGGGGTGACGTTGAGCCACTTCGTGTTTCTCGGAGCGCCCACGTAGTCCACATGATAGTAGAGTCCCCATCCGCCCTTGTGAGGCTTCAGCTTGCTGTTGCTGCTCACGTTTCCGCTTCCGTCATCGGGCACGCGGCGCACGTTGCCCCAGTTGTCGTCGCAGAGCAGCATGATGACATCGTCGGGCACCCTCATGCCGGCGTCGTAATAGTCGAGCACCTCCTTGTAGAGCGCCCACACCTGTGTCGTCTCCTTTGCCGGCCGTCCCGTCACCTCCTTGATGATGCGGCGCTGATTTTCCACGATGGTCTGCAGCAGCTTTGTGTCGGCGTCCTTGCTCATGGCCTCGTCGCCGTCGCCGCGCATACCGATGGTTACCATGTCTTCGGTGCCCTTCATGCGCTCGATGCCCTCGCGGAAGAATCGGTCGAGGTTGGCTTTGTTGGTGGCATAGTTCCAGGCTCCCCAGTCTCTTCTGTGGCGTGCATACTCCTGATGATTGCGTGCCATCGGCTCGTGGTGGCTGGTGCCCATGATGACGCCCATGCGGTCGGCGGTCTTGCCGTTCTCAGGGTCGTCGGCATAGAAAGCCCATCCCCACATGGCGGGCCACAGCATGTTGCCCCGCAGGCGCAGGATGAGTTCAAACACCTTCTCGTAGAAGTGGTGGTCGCCATAGTCGGTGCCCCACGTGTTCTTCACCCAGCTGGTGAGGCAGGGTGCCTCGTCGTTGAGGAAGAGTCCGCGGAACTCCACGGCAGGTTCGCCGTCGGTGTACACACCACTCTTTATATATGCGCCTGCGTGCGACATGACGGGCACGTCCATCCACCAGTACCAGGGCGAGACGCCCAGCTGCTCGCTCAGCTCATAGATGCCGTAGACGGTGCCTCGGCGGTCGCTGCCCGCGATGACCAGCTGCTGGCCAACGGTGGTGATGACAAACTTCTCGCGCTTGCCCTTCAGGTCGGGCAGCAGGCCTTGCTTCTCCATGCGGTCTATGTCAGCGTTCTTGCCCAACGTGCCGACGAGCAGCGTCAGACCGTCGCCGGCTGTGTACCTGTCCGTCAGGGTACGCTTCATATCGCCTTTCAGGCTTTCGACGGCTATCTTCACCGCTTCGAAATCGTTCTCACTACAGCTGATGGCATGTGTGCAGAGCCGCACAGTGCCTGCCTCAGGCTGAAAAGTAACAAACGGCTCAGCAGCCAATGCCGCCGAGCAGAGCGCCATCGTCGTGGCCACCAACATCATCAGTCTTCGCATATTGTTCTTGTTTGTATTGATTGTCTGTTGTGTGTGCAAAGGTACGAATAAGCGAGCGAACAGCAAAAGAAAAACACGTTTTTCTTTTGCTGTCCCGAGCGAAAGTACATTCGGACGTAGTCCAAAGGTACGAATAAGCGAGCGAACAGCAAAAGAAAAACGTGTTTTTCTTTTGCTGTTCCGAGCGAAAGTACATTCGGGCTTAGCCCAAAGGTACGAATAAGCGAGCTTATCTTGGAAATGATGACTTTATGGCCTGATGATGACCTTGCGCCTGTCGATGATGTAAACGCCCTTGACGGCATGAGTGACGCGGCGACCGCTGAGGTCGTAGATGACATGGCGGTCTGCAGCGTCGGCAGCCATCTCGGTGATGCCTGTGTCGTTGTAGTTGTCGTAGAGGAAGAGCATGGTCTGCTTGTCGCCCCAGATGTAGTCTTCCAAGCCGGGATAGTCGATGAAGGGGTTGCGGTTCTCCTGAATGGCGAAGACGGCGTTGTTGCGGTTGATCTCCTTCTCGCTGACGGGGTCGGCCTTTGCCCATTTCATCAGCATGTTCAGCTGCCACTCGCTGAGGCCGGGATAGGCATTGCCGTCGAGGGTGGGCCGACAGTCATCGTTAGCGGTGTACCAATCGGCCAGTTTCTCCTCGTAGCACGTCACCATATAGAAATAGGTGCGCGCGAAGTCACCCTTGTACTCGTCGTTGGGCTCGAAGACGACGCCCGAATAGCCCGGAAAGGTGCATGCGCCAAGCTTGCTGAAGCCGTTGGCCGACATGTACCTCTCGCCGTTGGTCTCGCCGAAGGGGTAGTTGGAGCGCCTGTTGTTCACCACTTTGTCTGTGGGATAGAGGTGGTGAAGGTCGGTGTACATGGGCATCACCTTACCCCCGAACCAGCTGTTGGGGAAGGAGTGCTCGCGGTTGTAGTATTGCCCCTCCTGATTACCGCTTCCTGTGTCTTGGTCAGTGCCGAAGGTCATCTCGCGCAAGTTGGAATACATATCCCACACCGTTCCGTTGGGGCGTGCGTCGGTCTTGCGGAAGTGATCCCACAGTGCTTTGTAGGCATTGGCGAGCGAGCCGCCTTCGTTGCGGGCGTAGATGATGCCGCTGAGGGCCGTCTTCAGCTCGGCGCCTTTCTTGCCGCTGGCATTTTGGTAGTAGGAGCCCGAGTCGTTGGGACCTTGTGCCCAAGATGCTGCAAAGCACATCGCGAGGGCCGACAGGATAAGTAAGTGTCTCTTCATCTTATTTTAGGTTTTTGTTTCATTCCTTCTTCTTCGCATCGAGGTGACAGGCGGATTCCGACGGGTGCGCATAGGATGATGACTGTGCGCCTCATCACTGCGATGAAGCATTTCAGGTGCAAAGATAATGGTTTTTCTGAGAAAAACAATCATCTGCAAAGATTTTATTTTTTGTTCTCCTTCGGTTTCTGTAAGAAGGGTTCGCAGACCGTCAATACTGGGACATAAGAAAAAGACATGATATAATCCGAGCTAAAAAAGGAAGAAACTGGAGGGAGCTTCGCAGCGGCCTCCAGAGTCCCGGGCTATTTATGAAAAAACGTATTCTAAAATGTGTCTTCCGTCACTACGTCACGAGGATGATACTCGAAGAGTTTCTGATTGGCTCGGAGCTCTTCTATGCTGAGATGATGCTTCACTGTGCCTTTCCAGTTTGCGCCCCATGCCTTGAAGGGCTCACCGTCGGGCTCTATGTAGGTGATGGATTCAATGTGCAAGGGTATCGGTTCGTACACCTTCACAGTTACGGTGCAGTCGCCAGAATAGCCTTCTATCCAGAAGATTTGTCCTAAAGGGTAATCCTGTAGTCCCTTCAGCTTGTACTGGTGGCCGCTCTCGTCGAGAAGCATACCTCCCGCCTCCACACCATAATACTCTCGCATCCAATTCTGCTCATGAGCGATGGCCAGATAGGTGGCATCGCGGGTGCGCCACAGTGCCATCGTGCCTTCGGGCTGTGGCTTGATGAGATGAGCATCGGTATAGGCCGCCCATGAGCCAGTTGACATCGTTCCGATAGTCCATCTGAAGAAAATCCGAAGCCTTCGGATTTTTGTCCGACTGTTTCGGTTTTTTTTCCGAAGCCAGCGGATCTTTCTCGGACGGTGCGCTTTAACTCTGCTAACGAAAGGCGCAACCATATTTGAAACCTTTTTTTCTTGTGGGGCTCAGCAGAAAAACAGGAAAAAGTTTGCCAGTGCCAAGAGAAAATGTTATATTTGCACGGAAATTGCTATTTAGTTCATAGAGCGATGGAAGTGATTAAAGGAAAATACCTGAATCCGAAGGCCGACCTGACCTTCAAGAAGATATTCGGCGAGCACGAAGATTTAGTGATGAGCCTGCTCAACGCCCTGCTGCCCCTCGATGAGGGAAAGCAGATAGAGCATGTGGAGTACCTGATGCCCGAGATGGTGCCTGAGAATCCGGGCAAGAAGAACAGTGTCGTTGATGTGCGCTGCCGCGAGACGGGTGGCCGCCACTTCATCGTGGAGATGCAGATGAACTGGAACAGCGAGTTCCAGCAGCGCGTCATCCTCAACACCGCGAAGGCCGTGGTGAAGCAGTTGGGTACCAGCGAGGACTACTCGCTGCTGCAGCCCGTGTATGCGCTGAACCTCATCAACGACGTGGGCTTTGATGCCGGTCCCGATGAGTTCTACCATGACTATGCCATCGTGAATGTGGACCACTCTGACCGCATTATCGAGGGCTTGCGCTTCGTGTTCGTCGAGCTACCTAAGTTTAAGCCGCAGACCATTGCCGAGAAGAAGATGGCGGTGCTGTGGCTCCGTTTCCTCACCGAGATAGACCGCGACACTGAGGAGGTGCCTCAGGAGTTGCTGGATAATCCCGATACCTGCAAGGCTCTGAAGATACTGGAGAAGTCGGCCTATAACGAACAGGAACTGTACGCCTATGAGTACTACTGGGATGCCGTGTACAACGAGCGTGGTGCCATCCGCCATGGCTATAAACAGGGCATGGCTCAGGGCATGGCTCAGGGTATGGCTCAAGGTATGGCTCAGGGTATGGCTCAGGGTATGGCTCAAGGCATAGAGCAGAACAAACGTGAGAATGCCCAACGGATGAAGGCCGATGGACTGCCTGCTGAGCTGATAGCAAAATACACGGGCCTCTCTATAGAGGATGTCAACAGTTTATAGTTTGTTTTTGGTGTGTCTTCTCGCGCATCAAAATGATTGTCTGAAATGAAAAGACAGAGCTGTTGCATATATGCGATAGTTGAATTAAAGATTGTCAAATCGTAGCGGCATTGTTTGCTTTATAATAAGATTATAATTCTTTTTGCATAGAAGTTTAAATCTTCTGTCATTCAATGTACTATGACGATACCAAATCCCCCGCATCAGTCTCTGGCCGATGCGGGGGATTACTGTTTGTGTGAGGTTGCCGCTCTGTTATCGTGTGAACGACAGCACCTTCTTCGTGCGGTTGCTGAACTTGACGGCTTGGAAGGGGCGGTTGGTGTCAATGTACTGGTAGATCCACTGATAGGTGCCGCCGATGACGCGCGTTATCTCACTCGGCTCGCCCAGTGCTAGGCGCACCTCAGCCTCGGTGAAGCCCGCTTTTACCTTGCTCTGCTTGATGAGCGGCAAGTTGGCGGCACGCACACCTTCGATGTTGTTGGGGTCACCTTCGGCGAAGAGCTCGTTAAGCACTTCCTCCTTGCCAGTCACCTTCGTGTTCGTTATCGACACCTGCTTGGTGTATGGCTTACCGCTTTTCTTGCCCTGCAAGGTCAGGGTCACGATGTCGCTGTCTGACAGCTTGTAGATGTCAGTGACGGTAAAGGCCGACAGTTTGCCTATCTTCTGGTGCTTCTCCACTTCATCGAGCATGTCCGTTTCGTAAGTCGTATAGACGTTCTTGCCCACCCAAGCCTGCAGTTCAGGAGTCACAGCCTCCCTGTCGCACAAGAGCTCGAAACTGCCCTGGAAGGCGTGCGGCAGGTTGTCGCTCTTCTCAAAGTCCTCATCGCGTAGGCTGCAGTTGGTGCGGCTGATGGCCACGAGCTGGAAATACTCTTGGCCCTCCACACCATTCTTGTCGGGCTCCTTCACCACAATCTTTACGGGGAAGTCCTTGGTGCCCACACCCACCTTGGTGATGGTCATCACGGTGCCGCGCTTTGCATCGCCGATGTCGACGGGCTTGTAGCTGCCGCTGGACACCTCGGTGTCTTGGAAGAAATGGCGTTCCAGCACGCGAACCTGCTTGCCTATGAGGCTGTCGATGGCCATGTCTACATCGCCCAGGTAGGCCAGCGACGGCACACCGTGCTTACTGTAGCAATAGTCGTCGAACGATGCCGTTGGCACCTCGAAGTAGTATTTCCTGGCGGGATTGCTCTCCAGTGAGAAAATGACCTGCTCGTGCATGGCACCGTTGGGGTTGGCATGCCCCTCATAGACCAGAATGGAGTCGTTGAGGCTGCGGGTGCTTACCATGTTGCCCGTGGTAGCGTCGGCAAAGGTCTTCACCACCAGGTCTTTCTGTGTGGGGCGCACCATGAAACGCATACCGGGATACCATTCACACATGCTGATGTAGCGGAAGTTACGGCTGACAAAGTCCTTGCGGCGCTTCTCTGCGTCTGATTCTGTTGCTGAGGCGTTCCCCTCGGCTCCCTTGGCTGAAGCCAGGCGTGGCTTTTCCTTCACATTGCTTGTCACTACAAAATAATCGCTCTTTGCATGGGGCCTTGGCGTGACCAGCTCCTGGGCTACAGCAACTGTGTTCAACAAGGTAAGGGCCAGCACCGTCGCTGTGATGGTTTTTCTAATCATACCTGCGTGTCGTTTTGAATTGTCTATTTGGCTGCAAAATTACTAAAACTTTCCTGATACGGCAAAAAAAGAGGCAGGAAAATCAAACGCAGGCCGTTTTTTTTTATGCAGCGCCGAACAGTGTATCACCATTTTAACATTGTCGTTTCCAATGAAAACCCCTCAAAACTTGCGTTTTGGGGGATTCCTCAAGCCTTTGCCTGCAACCAGCAACTGTCATGATTCATTCTGATGAGTCGGCTATTTGCGTTGAAAGATACGCACATAGTCAATCTCATAGCGCATGGGGAAGGCCGTGTCGTCGATGGTGCCGCCGTTGTCGCCGCCCAGCGCGAGATTCAACAGGATGTACTGCGGATGATTGAAGGGATTGGTGTGCTGTCCGATGGTGCCGTTGACAGTGTCAGAGAGCGGTACCTCGTTCAGCAGTTCGTCGTCAAGGTAGAGGCGGATGAACTGCTCGTTCCAGTCCATGCGCCATAGGTGGAACTGATTTGCCCAATCGGGGTCTTTCTGCTGGAAATGGCTGAAGGGCACACGCCGGCTGTTCCATACAGCCTGGTAGCGGCGGTCACTGCCCCATGCCACGTTGGCCAGGATGTGGGGCACGCTGTTGATGCGGTAGTACTCCATCACGTCTATCTCGCCGCACGATGGCCACTCCATGCCTTGTCCCAGCGTCCAGATGGCCGGCCAGGCACCGCTTGCCGTGGGGATGCGTGCGCTCACCTCCATGCGACCGTAGAGGAAATCATACTTGCCACGGGTGTGCAAGCAGGCCGATGTGTAGTTGATGTGCTCCCGCTGAGCTCCCCATTGACGGCTGCCGGGTCGGTAGGTGGGATTGGGACGGTCGTCGCGCCGCGCCTCGATGATGAGCAGGCCGTCCTGCTGCCAGGCGTTGTCGGACTGGTACCACTGGTCTTCGTGGTTGCGCACGAAGCCCCGCTCGAAGCTCCAGACAGCGTCGTCGGGACGCCCGTCAGTGTTGAACTCGTCGCTCCACACTAACTGCCACTCCTGTGCCGTTGCACTTAAGCACAGCAACAAGGCATAGGCCAAATAACAAGTTCTCCACATCATGCTCATGATTTCTTGATATCCTTTTTTTCTTGCCCGTTATCGAGTTCAACCAGGCATAAGCGATTTTACTTCTTCAACCGTCAAGTTTGTTCCTTGTGTTATCTGTTCCAGGGACGCTCCATCAGACGCGCCAGGTTGTGAAGTTCTCATCGTGTGCGTTCTTCTTTGCCATAACTCTGTATTCATGTAAAGACGGGACAAAGATACGAAAAAAAAGTGAGCGGCTTGCGAGTGTTGAGTCATTTTACTTTCCACACATGGAGGACGATGCCCTTGAAGTCTTGTGAGAACTCCGGGGCGCAGACGAAGAGGGCGTTGTTGAGCCAGCCATAGCGGCTGTCGGCCGGTGCCTCAAACTGCGGAGCGGCTCTGAAATAGAATGAAGGCCTCCCCTCTGCATCCTTGCCCGTGCTGATGATGCCTCTGTTGCGCACGTGGATATAAACGCCGTCGTCGGTCTTGATGCAGTAGATGGCCTCTAATTCTGTGCGGCTACCGTCGGCACTGTTCAGCTGGTAGTCGGCACCGCCGTCGATGATGGTGCCTCGAAGCAGCGGCCCCTCGAAGGTGCCTCCGGTGATGGGGATGACGGTGCGGCGTCCGTGCTGGGTGTTGTCGATGGCAAACGGCTGGCCTAATGTCACACGCAGTTGCAAGGCGTATTCCAGTTCAGGCGCTGGCGGCGTGTTGTTCTGGGCGATGGCGCTCATGGTCAGCACTGCGAGCAGAAGTGTAAGGATGGTTTTTCTCATGGTAAAATAGGTTTTAATGACGCGCAAATGTACGAATAATCTGTGGCGCCTGCAATTTTTTGCGTCTTTTTTCTGCTGTTTGATGCCGATATGAGAAAAATGTTGTACCTTTGCGACAATGACAGACGATACGAACACCGTTTTTCACCCCATGAAGCTTGAGGGCGAGTTGCCGACTCAGTTGAACGATCCCTTCGACTATGAGCCCCACCCGCTGTGCGTGGAGGCGTCACGGCTGGTGTGCGAGCATCTGCAGGCCACTCCGCTCTGGGGAGAGGTCATGCTTGGCAAGATGTTAGGCGCGTTGGTGTGTCAACGAAGTGATGGCGCCGTGGGATTCCTTGCAGCCTATAGTGGACAGCTGGGCGGGCGTGAGGATTGGCCTTGGTTTGTGCCCGCTGTGTTCGACTATCTGCAGCCCGATGGATACTTTAAAGCGGAGGAGGCACACATTACGGCCATCAACACCGACATTGTCCGACGGGAGCAGGATGATGCTTTCACAGGTTTGAAAGCAGCATTGCAACATCAGCAGGCTCAGGCTGAGCACGAGATTGCTGCCTTTCGGCAAGCAATGGCCGAGAAGAAACGGCGGCGTGATGAGCTGCGCTCAACAGATGGGGGCAGCCATCGCATGGACGATGAGGCGTTGATTCGTGAGAGTCAGTTTCAAAAGGCGGAGCTGCGCAGGCTGAAGCAGCGCTGGCGCAACAGCATCGCACAGACTGAGGAACTGCTGCGGCCTTTGCAGGACGAGGTCGCACGCCTCAAGCAGGAACGTCATCGGCGGTCGGATGCCTTACAGCGCTGGCTCTTCGACCATTTCGTGATGCTCAGGGCTCAGGGCGACAGTCGCACGTTGACCGACATCTTTGCCGCTACGCCGCAACGAGTGCCTCCAGCCGGCACCGGCGAGTGCTGTGCGCCCAAGCTGTTGCAATATGCCTTTGCCCACCAGCTCAAGCCGCTGTGCATGGCGGAGTTCTGGCAGGGCGCATCGCCCAAGCAGGAGGTGCGTCACCACGGCTGCTTCTACCCTGCGTGCAGGGGGAAATGCAAGCCGGTGCTTGAGTGGATGCTGTCAGGGCATGGGGGCGATGGGACCAATAAGTCCTATTTGTCCTATGAGTCCTATAAGACCTATGAGTCCTATAAGACCTATAAGTCCTATGAGCCCCATAAGTCCTATAAGACCTATAAGACCTATGAGCCCCATAAGCCCTATGATGAGAGTTTCATCAAGGTTATCTTTGAGGATGCTGCGCTCCTCGTCATCGAGAAACCTGCGGGAATGCTCTCTGTGCCGGGCAAGACGGATGACAGCTCTGTGGAGAGCCTGCTGCGGCAACGATACGGAGAGGCGCTGATGGTGCATCGCCTGGATCAGGACACCAGCGGCCTGATGGTAGTGGCCAAAAACCGCGAGGCACACCGGCTGTTGCAACGGCAGTTTCACGCGCGCGTTATATATAAGATGTATATAGCGCTGCTTGACGGCATGGTGGAAGGACAAGGAACTGTCAGCCTGCCACTGCGCCCCGATGTGGGCGACCGTCCGCGGCAGATGGTAGACTATGAGCACGGTAAAACAGCCGTGACCGACTATGTGGTGCTGGGACATGAGGGCGGCCATACCCGTGTGGCGCTGACGCCGCACACCGGGCGCACCCATCAGCTGCGTATGCACTGCGCCCATCAGCAGGGCCTTGGCGTGCCCATCGTGGGCGACCGCCTCTACGGCCGGGGCACAGAGAAAGGCCAGCGCCTCTGCCTTCATGCAGCGGAGCTGGCCTTCCAACACCCTATGACGGGTGAGCGGATGAGGTTTTCCTCTAACGTTCCTTTCTGATTACTTTACATACTCCGAGAAGTCCGTCAGGTGCATGTCGCCCTTGCGTGCCAGTGTGTCGTGCATGGCGAAGGCGGCGGTGAGGCAGTGGCGGGTGTGGCCGCCGGTGCCCAGCTTGAGGTATTCGCGCAGCATCGGACGGTAGTCGGGGTGTGCACAGTTCTCGATGATGGCCTCTGCACGCTGCATGGGGCTCTTGTGGCGCAGGTCGGCGATGCCTTGCTCGGTGACGATGATGTTGACATCGTGCTCCGAGGAGTCCTGGTGGGTCACCATGGGCACTATCGACGAGATGAGTCCGCCCTTGGCCGTCGACGGGCAGGTGAAGATGCTGAGGTAGGCGTTGCGCTCGAAGTCGCCACTGCCGCCAATGCCGTTCATCATCTTCGTGCCGCTGATGTGCGTCGAGTTCACGTTGCCGTAGAGGTCGACCTCGATGGCGGTGTTGATGGCGATGACGCCGAGGCGGCGGATGACAGCCGGGTGGTTGGAAATCTCACTCTGGCGCAGCGTGAGGTGATCCTTGAAGTAGCCGATGTTGTCGTAGACCTGCATCAGGCACTCGTTGCTGACGGTGAGCGAACAGGCTGATGCGTCCTTCACGCGGCCGTTGAGCATCATGCCGATGACCGAGTTCTGTATGACCTCTGTGTAGATGTTGAAGTCGGGCACATGCTTGTCCTGTCCCAGAGCGCCGAGGATAGCGTTGGCCGTCGAGCCCACGCCGCTCTGTAGGGGCAGGAACTCCTTGGGGATGCGTCCGGCGTGCAGCTCGCTGACGAGGAACTCAGCCGTGAGGAAGCCAATCTTGTCGGTCACGGGGTCGCTGTCTTTGAAGGCGCGGGCCTCGTCGGGGATGTTGCACTTCACTACGCCAGCTATCTTTTCACGAGGAATAGAGACGTAAGGCTTGCCGATGCGGTCGCCCACATTGAAGATGGGTATGGGCTTGCGGTAAGGCGGGTCGAGGGGCTCGTAGACGTCGTGGATGTACTTGGCGTTGGGGCTGTGGAACTCGTTGAGCTCGAGGATGACCCTCTTGGCCAACCGTGCAGCCGTGGGGCTGATGCCTCCGGCAGCTGTCAGATAGACGCGGAACTCGTCGCCCACCTCCTCGATGTCGCAGACCTCGAGGATGGCCCAGTCCACGTCGCCGTAGAATCCGTAGCGCAACTCCTGTGCCATGTGACTGAGGTGCAGGTCGTTGTAGGGAATCTCGCCCATGTTGACATGCTTGCGGAAGTCGGGGTTGGTGGTGTAGGGTGCACGGTAGAGGATGGCCTGTGCGTTGGCCAGGTCACCGTCGGTGCTCTGTCCGGTGCTGGCACCGGTGAAGATAGCCACCTTAAACTCGCGTCCGGCCTCATGCTCGGCCAGTGCAATCTTTGCTAACTCTTTTGTCGTAGCTTTAGCCACGCCTGCAGGCGTGAAGCCACTCATGGCGATGTGGTCGCCGTTCTTAATCAACGCTGCAGCCTCGGCAGCGGTTAAGGTTGTGTATGCCATTTTCTCTTGTCGGTTAAGACGTTTTATCGTTTATTGGTTCTGCATACTAAGCAGCTCATCAGCACCCAGCGTGAGGGTAGCCGAGTCGCCGGAGTTCTTGTCAACGAAGTTGATGGTCAGGTCCTTCTTGGCGACGAGGATAACCTGAAGGAATTTGTTGAAGTCTTCGTTACCCTCCAGGCCCTTGATCATTTCCTGCATCATCATCTGTTTCAGCTCAGGCATGTTCAGCACTTGGTTGAACTGCTCCATGGTGATGCCACCCATAGACTCTGGAGACATTTCAATTGTGAAGGCGACATCGTCGTCGCTCTTCTCCATAGCATAGATGGTGACCCCATCGCCGGCATCCTGCGGCAGTTCATTGCTGCCCACCATCACAACGAGGTCGAGCAATGAGTTAGCTTGGCTTTCAGTCAGCTCGTTGAGGTCGATGTTAGCGAAGTCGAAGTCGTCCATGTCGAGTTCTGAGATGTCGATGTCGTCAAGATCGTAATCCTCCAGAGCCTCGATGTCCTCAAGCGAGGCCACCTTCTTCAGGGCAAGGTCCTTGCTCGATTTCTTGTCCACCTGTTCGGTTTCGTCCTCGTCGTCGTCAGCAGTTTTGCTCTTCTTGGTGTCCTTGCAGCTTGCGAAGGTGATGAGAATGCCAAACATGATGGCTGCCATCATTAAAAGATTCTTTTTCATAGTGTGTGTGTTTGTGTGAATAATAATAGTTGAGTAATTGTCTGTCAAGCTATGAGGCTGCAAAGTTAGTGAAAAATACTGATTTGCCGAAGAAGAAATCAACTTTTTTCATGCGCGCGAACATTTTTAGACTATATAAAAGAGGAAAAATCCTAAAAACAACTTAAAATCGGACAAATAATGATATATTTTACTTAATTCTACATGGCTTTTCGCACGTATTTGCGGAAATGTGCGTAAATTTGCAGCCTAAAAAACAATGATTGAAGGAATGAGACGCTTTTTCCTCAGGTGCTGTGTGCTGTTGGCCTGTGTGTCAACCGTGACATCATGCCTGAAAGACGACGAGGAAGACTACTCGGGCTTCACCGACGTGGCCATCACGCAGTTCACCCTTGGCACACTGAATCGCTATACCCACACCGTATCATCCAAGACGGGCAACGACACCATTATGAAGTCGACGCTGGCAGGGTCGAGCTACAGGATGACCATTGACCACTTAAACCGCCGCATCTATAATGCCACACCGCTGCCCGTAGGCACTGATGCCGCGCATGTGCTCTGCACCGTGTCGGCAAAGAACGGCGGACTGGTGGCGCTGAAGTCGGTCATCGGCGACACATTGCGATGGCACGCCGCCACCGACAGCGTTGACTTGAGTGTGCCTCGTGTCTTCCGCGTCATGGCGCGCGACGGCATCAATACCCGCGACTATACTGTGACGCTGAACGTCAGCAGCAGCCAGGGCGTCAGCTTCGAGTGGCAGATGGTGAAGGCCGACGAAGCACTGGCCTGGAATGAAGGCATGCGCCTGGAGGCCGATGGCGACAGCGTGCGCCTCTGTGCCAAAGACAAGATTGTGGGGCGCTCGACAACGGCCTGCTACATGCTGACCGACGACGGCCGTCTGTGCTGCTCGACCGACAACGGAGCGACATGGCGTGACGAGCCGCTCGACGATGACGCATCACTGCTGCCCGCCGCTGCTGAGGCAGTCTGCATCAGCTGGCCCTACGGCCCCGCCGACAACACCGACTATGTGCTCCTCGTGGGCAAACCCAGGCAGGAAGACATTGGCACCATGCGCGTGTGGCACAAGATTGAGAGCCACGACGGCAGCAAGGGCCAGTGGGTGCTGATGCCCTTCGACGACGACAACCACTATCCCCTTCCCTTTAGCAACAACTTGACCATGGCCTGCTATGAAAACATGGTGCTCGCCGTGGACGACAACAAGACCGTCAGAGTGTCGCGCGACCAAGGTGTCTCGTGGCATGTTAACAGCGTCTATAAGCTTCCCTCAACACTCAGCGGCAGCCATTTCACCATGGCCACCGATGCGCAGGGACGCCTCTGGCTGCTCACCAATAGCGGGCAGCTGTGGCAAGGGAAGCTGCGCTAAAGGCTAATGACAAATGATAAATGAAGAAAGGCTGCGCCATGAGGTCGAAGGCACAACAACTGAAAGGTATGGGTAGACTGCTGGGTCTGTCATTGCTCCTCTTTCATTTATCATTGGCACGCGTAGCAGCGCAAGATGCCCCGGAGTACCGCATGGAGATAGGTGGCGGACTGGGACTGATGGCTTATCAGGGCGACCTCAGCGGAGGATTGTTCAAAAGCATGCAGCCCACGGTGGCTGCACTGGCTAAATACAAGATGAACCCGCGCATGGCATGGAGCGCACAGCTCAGCAGCGGCAAACTGAAGGGAACGTCGAAAGACGTGAAAACCTGGTATCCTGCCTTTCACGACAGCATCGCCAGCTTCAGCAACCAGCTCACCGACTTCACCCTGCGCTATGAATATAACTTCTGGCCCTTTGGAACGGGTAAAGAGTATATCGGGGCGCAGCCCCTCACGCCTTTCATCGCCATGGGCACGGGCCTGGCCTTCACCAAGAAGACGGTGGCAGGACTGTTGCAGTTTGGCGTGGGAGTGAAATACAAGCTCAGAGACCGGCTGAACCTCACAGCCGAGTGGATGATGCACTTCACCGGCAGCGACAAGCTCGACAATGTGGTCGACCCCTACGGCATCAAGAGCTCGGGACTGTTTAAGAACACCGACAGCTACAGCACCCTGCAGGTGTCCATCACCTACGAGTTCTGGGAGAAGTGCAAGACCTGCAACAACGACCGGGACTGAAGATTGAAAATTGAAGAATGAACATTAAGCATTAAGCATTAAGCATTATGAATTATGCATTAGATAAAGAGCGCATTCCCCAGCATGTTGCCATCATCATGGACGGCAACGGCCGCTGGGCCATGCAGCAGGGACTGGACAGGACCTACGGCCACAAGGCTGGTGTGGAAACAGTGAAGCGCATCACCGCCGAGTGTTCGCGGCTGGGGGTGAAGTACCTCACGCTCTATACCTTCTCCACCGAGAACTGGAACCGTCCGGCCTACGAGATTGAGGCGCTGATGGGACTGGTCGTCAACTTTGTGGAGACAAACCTCTTCACCGACAACAACGTGCGCTTCCGCATGGTGGGCGACTTCAGCCGCTTGTCAGAGGGCGTGCAGAAGAAAATCAAATATCTGGAAGACCTCACCGCCAAGTTCGACGGCTTGACCGTCATCGTGGCCATGAGCTACAGCAGCCGCTGGGAGCTGGTGAACGCCACCAAGCAGATAGCACAGCTGGTGAAGGACGGAGCCGTCAGCGTGGACGACATCGACGAACAGCTCATCAACGACCACCTCGTCACCAATTTCCTCCCCGATCCCGACCTGCTCATCCGCACAGGCGGCGAAGTGCGCATCAGCAACTACATGCTCTGGCAGCTGGCCTATTCAGAGCTGTACTTCTGCGACACCTTCTGGCCCGACTTCATGGAGGAAGACCTGCACAAGGCCATTGCCAGCTATCAGCAGCGACAGCGCCGCTATGGCAAGACAGAGGCACAAGTGGAAAATGAAGAATGAAAAATGAAGAATGAAGAATTTGCTACCGCAAAGATAGGATTAGCTACTGTTATGAAGAAAAGAAGGAAATGGGAAGGAAATGCTGTCATGCGCCTCTGCTTGTGCGCAGCATTCTTCATCCTCCATTCTTCATTCTTCATTTCGACGGCAAAGGCGCAGGTCGACATCTCCTATGCCGGCACGCCGAGGCAGGTAGAGATTGGCGGTATCACCGTGAAGGGTGTCACCGACTACGACGACTTTGTGCTCATCAACCTCTCAGGACTCAGCGTAGGGCAGAAGATCGACCTGCCGGGCAGCGAGGTCACCGAGGCCGTGAAGCGCTACTGGAAGCACGGACTCTTTTCGCGTGTCAGCATCACCGCCGACAGCATCGTTGACGCGAAGGTCTACCTCTGCATCAACCTCTCGTTGTGCCCGCGCATCTCAGGCATCAACTACTACGGCGTGAAGAAAAGCGAGCGCGAGGACCTGGAATCCAAGCTCGGCATGGCCAAAGGCATGAGCATGACGAAGAACCTCGTAGACCGAGCCACCATCCTGGCAAAGAAATATTTCGACGACAAGGGCTTCAAGAATGCTGAGATAGAAATCTCACAGCACGACGATGTCACCGGCAAGAACGAGGTGGTGCTCGACGTCTATATCGACAAGAAAGACAAGATGAAGGTGCGCAACATCATCCTCGACGGTAATGAGCAGGTGAAGGAAGGAACCATCAAGGGCGGACTCTTCACCAAGGGCGCACTGGGAAAGATTCACGAGGCCGGCAAGGCAAAGAACTTCTTCAAGGCCAAGAAGTTTACTCCGGAAAGATATACTGAAGCCAAGAAAGAGCTCATCGAGAAATACAATGAGCTGGGCTACCGCGATGCTGCCATCGTGGAAGACAGCGTGTGGAACGAAGACGACAAGCACGTCAATGTCTATCTGAAGATTGAAGAGGGCGACAAGTACTACCTGCGCAACATCACATGGGTGGGCAACACCGTCGTGCCGACAGAAGGCCTCAGCCGCACGCTCGGCATGGACAAGGGCGATGTCTACAATCAGAAACTCATCAACAAGCGCCTGCTCACCGACGAAGACGGCGTGCACGACTACTACTACAACAACGGCTATGTCTTCTCGCAGGTTGACCCCGCCGAGGTGAACATCGCCGGCGACTCCATCGACCTCGAGGTGCGCATCGTCGAAGGTCCTCAGGCACACCTGAACAATGTGAAAATCTACGGCAACGACCGCCTCTATGAAGAGGTGGTGCGCCGCGAACTGCGTACCAAGCCCGGCGACCTATTCTCGAAAGAGGCACTCATGCGCTCCTACCGCGAAATAGCCAGCATGGGATACTTCGACGCTGAGGCCATCAATCCCGACGTGAAGCCCGACGGCAACAACGGAACTGTGGACATCAACTGGGAGCTGGAGCAGAAAAGCAACGACCAGCTGGAGCTCTCTTTAGGTTGGGGACAGACGGGCGTCATAGGCCGCGTGGGCATCAAGTTCAACAACTTCTCGCTGCGCAACATGCTGGGCAAGAACAAGCTGCACCGCGGATTCCTGCCCGCCGGCGACGGAGAGCAGGTGGGACTGAGCTATCAGACCAACGGACGCTACTACTCATCACTCTCTGCCAACTACGGCACGGGATGGTTCGGAGGAAAGCGCCCCAACTCGCTCAGCATAGGCGCCTATTACTCAAAGCAGAGCGACGTGTCGAGCAACTACTATAACTCGGCCTACATGAACTCCCTGCAGTACATGTACTCTGGCTATGGCTATCTGAACAACGGCTATTACAACAACTACGAGAGCTTCCTCGACGACGACAAGTATGTGAAGCTCTTCGGCTTGTCATTAGGCTGGGGAAAACGCCTGCGCTGGCCCGACGACTACTTCAACTTCTCGGCCACGCTGGCCTACCAGCGCTACATGCTGAAGGACTGGCAGTACTTCTTGATTTCCAACGGCAACTGCAACAACCTGAACCTCTCGCTGGCGCTCGCACGTTCCTCTACCGACAACCCGCTCTTCCCGCGCTATGGCTCCGAGTTCTCGCTCACCGTCTCTTTGACGCCGCCCTGGTCGCTCTTCGACAACAAAGACTACTCGAAGCTGGCCACATGGGAGACCTACAACGACTACGACCGCTTCCAAGAGGAACAGCGTGAGAAATACCGCTGGGTGGAGTATCATAAATGGAAGTTCAAGAGCCGCACCTTCACGGCACTGACCAGCGGACAGAAGTGCTTCGTGCTGATGACTCGTGTGGAAATGGGTCTGCTGGGCTCGTACAACAAGCACAAGAAGTCGCCCTTCGAGACCTTCTACGTCGGCGGCGACGGCATGAGCGGCTACAGCACCAGCTATGCCGAAGAGACCATCGGCCTGCGTGGCTATGAGAACGGCTCGCTCTCGCTCTCGGCCAACGCACTCAGCGGCGAGAGCACACCGGGACGCTACAGCAGCTACGACTCCTACGCCTACGACCGCTTCACCCTCGAGCTGCGCTACCCCCTCATGCTGGGCAACACCACCATCTACGGCTTGGGATTTGTCGAGGCAGGCAACGCATGGGCTAATGTCAAGGACTTCAATCCCTTTGACATGAAGCGCTCAGCAGGACTCGGTGTGCGCATCTACCTGCCCATGGTGGGACTCATGGGCATTGACTGGGCCTACGGCTTCGACAAGGTGTATCAGGGCAGCAGCGGCTGGCGCAAAGGAGGCTCGCAGTTCCACTTCGTTTTAGGACAGGAATTCTAATACATCATACATATGAAAAAACTATTCACCATCATTGTCATGCTGTCAGCCACGCTGACCATGAGCGCACAGAAGTTCGCACTCATCGACATGGACTATGTGCTCAAGAACGTGCCCGCCTACGAGCGTGCCAACGAGCAGCTCGCACAGGTGTCGAAGAAGTGGCAGGCCGAGGTCGATGCCCTCACCACCGAAGCACAGACCATGTACAAGAACTACCAGAACGAGGTGGTGTTCCTCTCGGCCGAGCAGAAGAAAGCCCGTCAGGACGCCATCATGGAGAAAGAGAAGCAGGCCGCAGAGCTGAAGCGCCAATACTTCGGCCCGGAAGGCGAGCTCTTCAAGAAACGCACTGCCTTGATGAATCCCATTCAGGAGGAGATCTACAATGCCGTGAAGGACGTCAGCGAGCTGCGCGGTTATCAGCTCGTCCTCGACCGCGCCAGCGACACAGGCATCATCTTCGGCTCGCCCAAGATTGACATCAGCGACGAAGTGCTGCGCAAGCTGGGTTATTCCTATTAATAATGGTCGTGATAACGTAATAACGTGATAACGTAATAACGAAAAAGCGTGATAACGTAATAACGTGATAACGTGATAACGAAAAAGCGTAATAACGTAATAACGTGATAACGTAATAACGAGAAAGCGTGATAACGTAATACCGTGATAACGTAATAACGAAATAAATAATAACGAAAACAAAAAAAGAATGAAAAAATTTATTATTTGCGCTATTTGCGCCATCTGCGGTTTTGCTACCGCATCAGCCCAGAAGTTTGGTCACTGCGATTCAGAGGCCGTCATCACTGCTATGCCTGAATTCACCACGGCACAGAACGATTTGAAGAAGTTGAGTGAGCAATACGACGCCGAGCTGAAGCAGATGCAGGAAGAGCTGCAGAAGAAGGCCGAGGCCTTTGAGAAAGAGGAAGCCTCGCTGCCTGAGAACATCAAGCAGCGCCGCAACCAGGAGCTGCAGGATCTCTACCAGCGCATCCAGGAGGCTTACGAGAGCAACCGTCAGGCTCTGGCCAAGGCTCAGCAGGACAAGATGCAGGCCATCACACAGAAGGTGCGTGAAGCCATCCAGGCCATAGGACAGGAGGGGCAGTACGTCTACATCATGGACCTCGCTGCTGGCATACCCTACATCAGCACAACGCTCTCTACCGATGTCACAGCACAGGTGAAAGCCAAGCTGGGCATCAAGTAATCCTTCGGCATCACGTGTCTTTAAGCTCCTCGCAAGGAAATCGCTACTGGTTTTCTTGCGAGGAGCTTTTTTGTGGCCCCAATTGTTTCTATTTGTTTTTCTTGTTTTTATTTGTTTTTCCGAAGCCTGCGGATCTTTCTCGGGTGGCGCGTAGCAATTCTGATATTCTGCCGCCAGAAATGTTAATGTTCTATAACAATTGTGTGCCGCATTGCACCCTTCTTAGAGGATGACGTCAAAATATGCGAAAGTTATTCAAACTATTCAAAAAAAACATGAACTTATGAGGGAAATTATTCTTTCGTTGATGGCGCTGTCATGCTTGACGGTGTCAGCACAGTTTGGTGCACCCAGACAGAATCCTGTCGTTCCTTCAGTTGTTGCAAACGTGGTGGAAGATTTCAAGCCCGCAACGACCAACCAGGACGGCAGGCAGTACCCTATGGTGAACTCGCAGCGCATGGTCCGTGCGCAGATATCTGCACCCAAGGCAAGCTTTGTGGGACTCGACATCGCCGGCAAGATCTATGAGATGACCAAGGACGAGAACGGCGTCTGGACGGGCACCTCGGAGCCTCAGGACGAGGGCTTCCACTACTATCAGCTGAACATCGACGGTGCCTCTGTGCCCGATCCAGGCAGCAAATACTTCTATGGCGCCAGCCGTTGGGGCAGCGGCATCGACGTTCCCGCTGCCGACGAGGAGTTCTACACGGTGAAGAACGTGCCACAGGGCTCGGTCAATGAGGTCTATTACTGGTCGACGGTGACCGAGAAGATGCGTCACGGATATATCTACCTGCCTGCCGAGTATTATCAGAACCCCACCAAGAAGTTCCCCGTGCTCTATCTGCAGCATGGCATGGGCGAGAACGAGACGGGCTGGAGCGCTCAGGGCAAGACGGGCATCATCATGGACAACCTGATAGCCGGGGGCAAGGCCGTGCCGTTTGTCATCTTCATGGACAATGGCCTCGACGTCCGTCGCCCGGGTGAGCAGGGCGGCTTTGGCGGTCCTCGTCCCCAGGGCGGACAGCGTCCTCAGGGACCCGGACAGGGTGGTCCGCGCCGTGGCTTCGGCGGTTTCAACGCCTTCCAGGATGTGCTCATCAAGGACATCATTCCGATGGTGGAGAAGAACTACCGCGTGATAGCCGACACCGAGCACCGCGCCATGGCCGGCTTGTCGATGGGTGGCATGCAGACGCACAGCATCACGCTGGCCAATCCCACGACGTTCGCCTATGTGGGTATGTTCAGCGGTGGCACCTTCAACACCGATGAGCTGAAGGATGCAGCCGACTTCAAGAAGACCAACAAGGTGCTCTTCATGAGTGCCGGTGGCAAGGAGACCCGTATGGCCGAGGGCGACAACAGCGTAGGCAAGGCCGCCGACAACCTGAAAGCTATCGGCATCAACGCCCACAGCTACGTCTCACCGGGTACAGCCCACGAGTGGCAGACCTGGCGTCGCAGCCTCTATCAGTTTGCCCAGCTGCTGTTCAAATAACAGTCGAGGCTTTGCCGCCATCATTTTTTTCAAAAAATCCCGTCGCAATGCATCTTGTGGCGGACGTATAGATTTACTTTGTCTCTGACCGTGGTGGTAAAGCAGGTAACAGACAAATTTGGAGATTTAAGCTGTAATCAAAGGACAGGGTTCCAATCAACGTAAGGGCGGGAAGCCAAGGCTGAGGTTGTCGGCATGGCTTCCCGCTCTTGCGTTTTGTCTATCCGCTCTTTATTTGTCCTCCTTCTGCAACGCCTCCAGAAACTCTTTCAGCCTGAGCACCAGCAGCTGGGGGAATGTAATGTCGCGCAGGACACTGAAATGAGAATCATCCGACACGATGTAAGTGGCTCCGGCGGCAAAAGGAATTCGTGTCAAGGACTATCTTGTTACTTGGCATATTTGTATGGTGTGCGAAGATGTGTCCTCATCATTTCCTCGTCTTTCTCCTTACTCCACTGGCCGGTTTCCCAAAGACGATTCATGCCTTCCTCAGCCTTGCGAGCATAAAAGTCACTGACGACCTGACTTAATTCTTCCAGTTCCTCTATGGTTTTGATGTGTCCCAGCAACTGCAGGAAATCCATCTGAGCAGCATTCAACGGAGTCCTCACTTGTTCCATAATCTTTCTGTCTATATTGTTTTAAAGTCCTAACGGGTGCAAAGATACGAAACTTTTTGGAATTATGTTGCACTCGCCCCAATCTTTTTGAATATATTAAGGCTGGACTTTGGTATGCACAAGCGTCGTTCACGGGGTATTCACTTTTAAAACCATACAAATATGACTCCTAACTCCTTCACCAATCCTCCATATTTTGCGTTACCCTCTTTTTTGCCCTTCCTCGTTCTTCCTCGTTTTGCCTTTATTTACGGGTAAATTGCGATATTTTTCAAAAAATGGGCTGATTATTCGGCTATTTTTCGTAACTTTCAGTCGCATGAGCTTTCCATCTGGCAGGCAAGCCCGTCGTCGTGCTCAACATGGGCAATGTCATCGAGACCGCATCGTGGAAGGCCATGCCCGATGCCATCCTCCTCGCCTGGCAACCGGGACAGGAGGGCGGCTACTCAGTGGCCGACGTGCTGACCGGCAAGCCCGTGGTGAAAGCAACGAAGGAGGGTCTCATCGCCTCTGTCACCGTCACCAACACTGGCCAGAGGGCAGGCAAGGAGGTCGTCGAGCTATACGTCAGCGCCCCCGCCGGCGGCTTAGAGAAGCCTGCCTGCGAGCTGAAGGCTTTTGCCAAGACGCGCGAGTTGCAGCCCAACCAGAGCGAGACATTCACCATGCCAGTCTCTCTCTACGACCTGGCTTCTTATAACGAGGCCACGCAGGCATGGGAGGCAGCGCCCGGCAGTTACACCGTCGCCTTCGGTGCCAGCGCAGAAGACATACGCGCTACAGCACCTTACAGGCTCGCCAAGCAGTACACGGTGAAGTGCCACGATGTGATGAAGCCAGAGCAGTAAGTAACTCGTTTAGTAATCAGCTATCACCTTGCCCGCCGCGTAGCTCAATGCGCAGCCCTCCCCTCCTGACCCCTGCCCTTACGGGGAGGGGTTCTTGCCTTACAAGCGTCCTTCTTGCGCCCCTTCGGTAGCAAGCGACCTTTAGTCGAGTGCGGCCGAGCGAGTGGTGGGGTCTGCATTATTCCGTGCTGCGCGGATGGAATGATGACATGGTTACGTCGCTAATTAGGTCAGTTTGTTCCGCTAAGCGGATTTAGAAAAAACAAATAAAAACAAGAAAAACAAATAAAAACAATTTGGGACAATAGCTTTTCTATGGATTTCCACCCATGTGAGAATCCTGCAGTTTCAAGGCAACATGGGTTTTAAAAGTTTCCTGCCGAGAAACCATCGGTTTCTCGGCAGGAAACCAAAGGTTTCTCGGCAGGAAACTTTTGCATAAAAGCCCCTGATGGCAAAAAGACACATGCTGTACGGATGGATTGACATAGTTATGGCGCGAAACAGGTCAGTTCATTACCCGAGTTCTGTCGTCCCTTCGGGACTTTTCCCTGCGCCTTGCCCTTCGCGTAGCTCAATGCGCAGCCATCCCCTCCCTTCAAGGGGAGGGGTTGGGGGTGGGGTCTGTAATGTCTGTAATATTCTTTGCTGCCACTTCTTTGCTGCCACTTCTTTGCTGCCACTTCTTTGCTGCCACTTCTTTGCTGCCACTTCTTTGCTGCCACTTCATTGCTGCCACTTCATTGCTGCCACTTCTTTGCAGCCCACTCTTCGCCCCCACTCTTCGCTGAAACTTCTTCGCCCCCACTCTTCGCTGACAGGAAATTACTGACATTACAGACCCCACCCCTGCCCCTCCACGTAAGGGCAGGGTTCAAGAGGGGAGTGCCTCACGTGGTCCCTGCGGCGGTCAAGGTGATAACCTTTTTCCCAATTTGTTTTTCTTGTTTTTATTTGTTTTTATTTGTTTTTTCTCAGGCCGCGTAGCGGTATCAACTCACATAGATAGCGACGTAACTATGTCTTATTCCAACCTCACAGCTCGAACATTTGCGTTTTATTGCGGATATTTGCGTTCTTGGATGAGCCAAGTGGCAGAGCCGAGCGGCGCCGTTCAGGCAACGCATACAACTAACAATTAAGAATATTTAATAGTCGCTCAACCCCAAAGAACATGAGAATGTTGTAACTTTGCACCCAAACAAACATCGAATCTTTGCGACCTATGAAACAGAGACAATGGTTGATGGTAGCTTTGGTGCTACTGATGGGTGTGACAGTGGCAGCTCAGCAGCCGCTGACGAGAACGCACGTGGAAACGGGCGAAGTGGAAGGAATCCTTGACGGCAGTGACCTGGCTGTCTATCGCGCTATCCCATACGCTGCACCGCCTGTGGGCGACCTGCGCTGGAAGGCTCCGCAACCCGCTAAGGCATGGGAGGGCGTGAGAGTTTGCAATCAGTTCGGGCCGCTTCCGCCACAGCCCACCCGTCCTGGGCGCACGGCAGACAGGATGAGCGAGGACTGTCTGTATCTCGGTATCGCTACGCCAGCGAAGTCTGCCACCGACCGCCTGCCCGTGATGGTGTGGATTCACGGCGGCGGATTCCAGTCGGAATGGTATGGCGGCGACCTGTGGACGAGTCTGGCCCGTCGCGGCGTGGTCATCGTCAGCATCGAGTACCGCACAGGCGCCTTAGGCTTCATGGCGCATCCGGAGCTTACCAAGGAATCGCCCGACGGACACTCTGGCAACTATGGCCTGCTGGATCAGATCTACGCCCTGCAGTGGGTGCAGCGCAATATCGCAAACTTCGGCGGCGACCCCACGAAGGTGACCATCTTCGGCGAGTCGGCAGGTGCCATCAGCTGCAGCATGCTTTGCGCCTCGCCCTTGGCCAAGGGCCTTTTCCGCGCTGTCATCAGCCATAGCGGCGGCTCATTCGCCCCTTGGAGCGACCAGCCGCGCAGCTTGGGCCTGGATGCCTCGCAGAAAGGTGCCGAACAGCAGGGCCTCGCCTTCCAGAAACACTTAAAGAAGAAGAACATCAAGCAGATGCGCAAGATGGATGCAATGGCACTCTGCGACGGCAATGTGGGTTTCGCAGGCTTTTGGCCTTGCGTCGACGGCTATGTCATCTGCGACGACCAGTACCGTCTCTATGAGCGTGGCGAATATAACGACGTGCCCGTCATCGTGATGACCAACAGCGACGAGGGTGCCCTCTTTACTCCTGGCAACATCAAGGCAGAGGACTATCAGAAGCAGGTGCGTCATATCTTCGGCGATTATGCCGACGAGGCTCTGAAGGTTTATCCCGGCAACACCAACGACGAGGCCTGGCACGGCCATGCTGATGCGTTTCGTGACATGGGCTTTGCCTGGCCGTCATTCGCATGGGTGAGCCTGCAGTCGCAGACGGGCAAGAGCAAGGCCTACGCTGCCTATCTGGCTCAGCCGTCGACGCGCAGTTTCTCACGTGACCCGCATCGCAAGGGTGTGGCCCATGCCGATGACATCATGTATCTGAACAATGAGTTTCTCTCACAGCCCGACAAATATCCGCATGAGGCTGCTGTGGCCGAAATCATCCAGCAGTATTGGGTGAACTTCGCCAAGACGGGCAACCCCAACGGCAAGGGCCTGCCTTACTGGCCGTCGTTTGACAAGGACAAAGCCACTACGATGCAGTTCAGCAACGGTGCCTCGCTCATCATGGTGCCCAACCGCGAACAGATAGACTTCGTGGACCGCTACTACAAGTGGAAGCGTAAAGAGACAGAGAGCCAACGTTCACAGAAATAATCTAATTCAACTTTCGCAAGTTTTGGAGTTAAAGGAGTTAAGGGAGTTAAAGGAGTTAAAGACAATAGCTTTGCTATGGATTTCAACCAAGAGACAAAGGCTTTTCATGGAGAGTCATTTGTCTTTAACTCCTTTAACTCCTTTAACTCCTTTAACTCCTGAAAGTTCTTCACAGAGCGAAGCCAACGTTCACAGAAATAATCTAAACTTTTGATATGGAAGAAATCAAGACCCAGCTGCCGGAGAATGCGTTCCGCGAGCTGAAAGAAGGAGAGGAATACGAACCGCTGATGTCACCGCGCGGTCAGTATCCCGAGGTGAATACGTGGTCGGTGACGTGGGGCGTGCTGATGGCCATGCTTTTCTCGGCCGCCGCTGCCTATTTAGGCCTGAAGGTGGGCCAGGTGTTCGAAGCCGCCATTCCCATTGCCATCATCGCCGTCGGCGTGAGCACCGCCGCCAAGCGCAACAAAGCACTGGGCGAGAACGTCATCATACAGAGCATCGGCGCCTGCTCGGGAGCCGTCGTGGCCGGAGCCATCTTCACCCTGCCTGCCATCTACATCCTTCAGGCAAAGTACGGTGAAGAGATGTCGGCCTCGTTCCTGCAGGTGTTTATGGCCTCGGCCTTGGGTGGCATCCTCGGCATCCTGTTCCTCATCCCCTTCCGCAAGTATTTCGTGAAGGACATGCACGGCAAATATCCCTTCCCCGAAGCCACTGCAACGACACAGGTGCTGGTGAGCGGAGCAAAGGGCGGCGACCAGGCCAAGCCCCTCATCCTCGCAGGACTCATCGGCGGCTTGTACGACTTCATCGTGGCCACTTTCGGCTGGTGGAACGAGGTGGTGACGACAAACATCATCAATGGCTACGACGTCGTGGTGGAGAAGACGAAACTGCTGTTCAAGTTGAACACTGGCGCCGCCGTACTCGGTCTGGGCTATATCATCGGCCTGAAGTATGCGCTGTTCATCTGCTTGGGCTCGCTGGCTGTCTGGTGGCTCATCGTGCCGGGCATGTCGCTGCTGTTTCACGACACGGTGCTGAACATCGGCGGTGTCAGCGTGTCGCAGACCGTCGGCGAGATGTCGCCCGAAATGATTTTCAAGACATACGCCCGCTCGATAGGCATCGGCGGCATCGCCATGGCCGGCATCATCGGCATCGTGAAGTCGTGGGGCATCATCAAGAGCGCCGTCTCTTTGGCGGGCAAGGAGCTGAAGGGCAGCGCTTCGGCTGAGGCGGTGACTCAGCGTACGCAGAAAGACTTGTCCTTTAAGTTCATCGCTATTGCAGCCATCGTGGCGCTGCTGGTGTCGTTCATCTTCTTCTGGCTCGGTGTGATGCACAACCTGATGTTTGCCGTGGTGGCCATCCTCGTGGTGACGTTCATCGCGTTTCTGTTTACCACGGTGGCGGCCAATGCCATCGCCATTGTGGGCTCTAATCCTGTGTCCGGCATGACGCTGATGACGCTCATCCTCGCCTCCGTCGTGCTGTCGGCTGTGGGCCTCAGCGGCACCAGCGGCATGGTGGCAGCGCTCATCATGGGCGGCGTGGTGTGCACGGCACTGTCGATGGCCGGCGCGTTTATCACCGACCTGAAGATTGGCTACTGGCTGGGTACGACGCCGAAGAAGCAGGAGTCGTGGAAATTCCTCGGCACGCTCGTCTCGGCATTGACCGTTGGCGGCGTCATCATGCTGCTCAACGAGACCTACGGCTTCACCAGCGGACAGCTCTCGGCACCGCAGGCTAACGCCATGGCTGCCGTCATCGACCCTGTGATGAGCGGTGAGGGCGCTCCCTGGCTGCTCTACGCCATCGGTGCTGCGCTGGCACTGATCATCAATTTCTGCAAGATGCCCGCCCTGGCCGTGGCCCTGGGCATGTTCATCCCCTTGGAGCTGAACACCCCGCTCGTCGTGGGCGGTGCCATCAGCTGGTATGTAACGACGCGCTCGAAGGACAAGGCCGTGAACGAGGCACGCGGCGAGCGTGGCACGCTCATCGCCTCTGGCTTCATTGCCGGCGGAGCCTTGATGGGTGTCATCAGTGCCCTGATGCGCTTCGGCAACCTGAACTTCATCAGTGAGTCGTGGATGATGAATCCGCTGTCGGAAGTATTGGCCCTGATAGCCTACGTCCTGCTTATCCTTTACTTCATCCGCGCCACGAAGGTAAAATAAACAATAACCGTTAAACAATAACCAATAACCGTTAACCAATAACCGTTAACGGTTATTGGTAGTAGGTAATATCACCTGTTTGTACGCCACGCGCTTACGCCGCCATGTGTAGACCATGTGGAGGGTGCCGTCGCGGCCCTCGATGATGGCGGGGTAGGAATACTGGCCTACGGGCGAGTCCTCTAATGTGAGGATATGGCGCCAGGTCTTGCCGTCATCGTCGGAGATGGCGAGGCTGAGCGGCGTGCGGGGGCCTTTCTTCGTGCCGGGCAGCGTCTCGAAGTTGTTGTAGATGAGCACATGACGACCGTCATGCAACGTCACAGCGTCGGTGCCGCTCTGGTTGTTGGGCACATCAGTCAGGGTCACGGGCGTCCATGTCTGGCCCTCGTCGCTGCTGAACGAGGTGGCCAGTTTGCCGTTGCGGGTACGCATCAGCACCTGCAGCCGCCCGTCTTTCAGTTGCAGGAACGACGGCTGTATGCAGTCTATCGGCGTCAGCGTGTCGGGCTGCACCGTCGGTGTGGCCAGCGTCGACTCAACAGGCCCTACGTATTGCCATTTTTTGGTCTTCAGGTCGTAGATCTCTACATGGAACCGCCAGCCTTTGCCTTCGGTTGAAGAGCCGCACAGCAGCTTGCCGTTCAACAGCAAAGGCTTGTTCTTGATGGGTCCGAGGAATCCGTCGGGCAGCCGCTCGCCCTTGCTCCATGTGCGTCCGCCGTCCTTCGACTTTGTCAGCCAGCCCGTCCAGTCGGCTACGCTCTTTCCCACCTTGTAGAAGAGCCACAGCTCGCCGTTGGGCATCTCTGTCAGCACAGGGTTCCAGCAGGCCGTCTTCTCGCCGTCCACCATGCCGTCGGCAGCGAGGATGGGGACGCTCCATTCGCCTTTTCCTTTCTTCTTGATATTCACCCAGATGCAGCAGTCGGGGTTGCGCTCGTAGGTGCCGCCGAAATAGGCTGCCACAAGGTCGCCGCGGCGTGTCTCCACGATGGTGGCGGCGTGCGGCGATGCGAAGGTTGCCGTCTCGTAGAGGAACTCGTCCTTCACGATGCGCTCGTCGCTGGTGGCGATGGGCACGTCGAAGGTGTAGCTGCCGGAGCCTATCTCGCGCTGCTCGCCTGAGGGAAGGACGACGGTGGCGCGGGTGTTGCAGGGGATGGTGACCTCCCAGTGCAGCTGTTGCAGCGTCTTCTTCCATTTGCTGACGATGAGGCCGTAGGGGGTGCGGTAGGTGGCGTCGACGTTGAAGCAGTCTTGGATGGTGAAGTCAGGGGAAAGCGTTATTGCAGAGGCGGTGCCTCTGCCTACGGAGGAGCCTTTGATGCCTGCAAGTGACTCAAAGCACCAGGTCAGCAGGTCGCCGAGCAGCATCACGTGGTTGCCGCTGTTCATGGCGGGGTTGGCCTTGTCGCCGTTCCACAGCTCCCAGATGGTGGTGGCACCGTTCTCTGTCATGTAGCCCCATGACGGGTAGGTCTTCTGTGTGGCCAGGTGGAAGGCCACGTCGGGGTAGCCGTTTTCCGACAGCGTGCGCATCAGCCACGAGATGCCGATGACACCGCTGGTGATGTGGCCTTTGTCGTCCTCAAAGATTTTCTTCACCACGTTCTTCATCACCTCGTCCTTATGCTCTGGCGGCACGATGCCGAAGGCCACCGGCAAGAGGTTGGCCGTGGCGGTGTTGTTGTCATAGAAAGTGCTGTCGGGGAAGAGCGTGTGGCCAGGGCGCGGGCTGCTGCCTGTCTTTACGTGTAGGAAGCGGCGGTTGAAGGCTTCCGTCAGCTGTTTTCGCTGCTGGCGCCAATAGCCTGCCTCATCCAGTTGCTGCATCTGCGCAAACTGCTCCATCAGCTGCAGGCTGCGGATGGTGTAGGCCGTGGCGATGAGCGTGCCGTCGGTCTGCCGCGCAGGGTCTTGGCTGTGTATGAGTTCCAGCTTCTCAGGGGGCATACACCAGTCGCCGTATTTGTCTTTCGTGATGAGGCCGTCGCGCAGACCCTCGCTGAGCAAATGGCTAAGCCACAGCTTGATATGCGGATAGCTGTCGATGATGGGCTGCGTGTTGCCGTACTGCCGGTAGAGCATGTCGCAGATAAACGGCAGTGCGGCGGGCCAGGTCACATCGTCGTTGTAGTAGTTCCAGAAGGCGGGTGCCACGTCGCTGAAGACACCGTCGGCGCGCTGGCTCTCGCAGATGTCGCGCATCCACTTGGTGTACAGCCGCTCGTTGTCGAAGAGGAAGCTCTCGCCCAGGGCGCCTACGGTGCGGTCGCCGAGCCACGGCTGGCGCTCGTTGCGCTGCGGACAGTCCACGGGCATTCCCTTGTAGTTAGACATGATGCCCCAGCGGGCAGCCTCCACCACTTTGTTCAGGATGGTGTCGCTGCACACGAAGGTGCCCGTCTGCTCCATACGGTCACTGACGGGCCAGGCTTTGATGTCCTTGGCTGGGCCGCTAATCTCTGCGTAGCGGAAGCCGTGGTAGACGAAAGACGGACGCCACGGCGCTGCCTCATGGCCGTTGCAAACGTAGATGTCTTCTGAGCGGGCGTTGCGCAGGTTGTCGGTATAGAGGGTGCCGTCGTCGTTGAGGCGCTCAGCGTATCGCACACGGATGGTGTCGCCCTCGCGGCCAGTGGGCAGGAAGCTCACCCAGCCCGCCATGTTTTGGCCGAAGTCGTAGGTGGTGGGTCTTATGGGACTTATGGGACTTATGGGTCTTATAGGACTTATAGGTCTTATGGGATTCATAGGACTCATCATCTGGGCTGTCAGCGTGCCTTGTGGGATGGCGGTGCGCTGTGCGGGAAGCCAGGCGCTGTCGTCGTAGCCGGTGGTGAGCCAGCCGGTGAGCTCGCGGCGGGCATCGTATTCCTCGCCGTCGTACTCGTTGTTGGCACAGATGGGGCCGCTGGCGGTGATGCGCCATTTCTCGTCGGTCGCCAATCGCTGCGTGGTGCCGTCGGCATACTCCACGATGATGTTCATGCGGCATTTCGGCAGACCGAAGGTGGTGTTCTTGTAGGGCTTGTCCTGACGGGGAGCAAAATATTTGCCGTTGCCGAGGATGATGCCTACAGCAAAACTGTCGGCCATGCAGTCGGTGACGTCGTAGGTGTTGTAGTAGATGGTCTTGCGGTAATCCGAGGGTGCGGGCTTCAGCACATCGTCGGCGCCCACCTCCGTTTCGCCGACGAAGAGCCGGTAGAAGCCGAGACCGGTGACGTAGGCCGTGGCGCGTTTCACCGGCTTACCGTTCAGGCGGAATGTCTGCCGCAGGTAGCGTGCTGCCAGGCGGCTGTGCACCTCTCCGCTGACCTCGCCCTCCTGCAGCTGTTCCAGTCCTATCCACCGTCCGCCCCACTGGCTTTCGGTCAGCAGGCCGATGCTGAAGCGCTGCGGGGCGCTCCACTCCGTCTCACCTTTGTTCGTCGTCACCTTGACGCGCCATGTCAGGTGAGTGGCCGAGCGTAGGGGTGTGCCGCCGTAGACTATCCATAGCTGTTGGGCACTGTTGACCACGCCGCTGTTCCACACCTCTTTGTCGCCGTTGCTGACAATGAGGTGGTAGGCCGTCTGCACCACGTCGCGCTCATCGCTGGTGATGATCCACGAGAAGTGCGGCGTCGCCGTGCCGATGCCCAACGGCTCCACGAGGTTCTCCACTCTGAGGTTTTCCACGCTCACTTTTGCCAAGGCAACCATTGGCAGCATCAGCAGTAACAGGCTTTTTATAAGCTTCTTCATCGTTTTAGTAGATTTTCGTTTGCAAATTTACGAAGTTTTTTTCATTTTATTGCTGATAGATGAAAAAAAAGAGTAACTTTGTGGCATGAAACGACTTTTACTTCTTTTCTCCTGCCTGACGACCATCGGCACGCAGGCTGCGCAGCCTCCGATGAGGCTTTGGTTTGACAAGCCCGCCACCTATTTCGAGGAGTCCCTGCCCATCGGCAACGGGCGTCTCGGCGCCCTTGTCTACAGTGACCCTGCCCATGACATCGTGCAGCTGAACGACATCACGCTGTGGACGGGCCAGCCCATTGACCGACAGGAGGACGCTGGCGCCTCGCGCTGGATTTCCAGCATCCGCAAGGCCCTCTTCTACGAGGACTACCGCCTGGCCGACTCCCTCCAGCTGCACGTGCAGGGCCACAACTCCTGCTACTATCAGCCCCTCGGCACACTGCGCATCGTCCCGACTGTTACAAATGAGTGGCAACCCACCGGCTACCGCCGCGAGCTGAGCCTCGACTCCGCCCTCGCGCGCACGTATTATAAGATAGGTGATGTGAGCTACTGCCGCGAATACTTAGCCTCGGCTCCCGACAGCCTCATCGCCATCCGCCTGACGGCATCGAAGCCGAAGCAGCTCAACCTCGAGCTGAAGCTGAACTCCATCCTGCCGCACAAGACAAAGGCAACCCGCGGACAGCTGACGATGACAGGCCATGCCGACGGCGATGAGCAGAGCACCATCCATTTCTGCACCATTGTGCGTGTGGACCACAAGGACGGCCAGGTGGTCAGTGCCGATTCGACGCTGCGCCTGCAGGATGTCAGCGTGGCCACCGTCTATATCGTCAACGCCACCAGTTTCAATGGCTTCGACCGCCATCCCGTGAGAGAGGGCAAGCCTTACATCGAACTGGCCGCCAACCGCGCCTGGCACACACAGAACGTCACCTATGAGCAGGTACGCGCACGCCACATCGCCGACTACCGTCAGTTCTTCACCCGTACTTCCCTCAGCCTGTCAGCTATGCCGTCTCACTGTGACGGTCTCCCCACCGACTCCCTTGTCAAGGCCTACAACACGGGGCACACCGAGGCCGACCGCTACTTGGAGACGCTCTACTTCCAGTACGGCCGTTACCTGCTCATCGGCAGCTCGCGCACTCCCGCCGTGCCTGCTAATCTGCAGGGTCTGTGGAATCCGCATCAGTGGGCACCGTGGCGCGGCAACTACACCATCAACATCAACTTGGAGGAGAACTACTGGCCCGCCTTCAACTGCAACCTGGCCGAGATGGCGATGCCCTTAGACGGCTTCGTCAAGGCGCTGGCCGAGAACGGGCGCTACACCGCCGAGAACTACTACGGCATCCACCGCGGCTGGCAGGCCGGTCACAACAGCGACATCTGGGCAATGGCCAACCCCGTGGGTGAGAAGAACGAGAAACCGGAATGGGCCAACTGGCCGATGGGCGGCGCCTGGCTTGTGGAGTCGCTGTGGGAGAAGTATCTCTTTACGCAAGACATCGACTACCTGCGTACTGTGGCCTACCCGCTGATGAAAGGGGCGGCCGACTTCTGCCTTGACTGGCTTGTAGAGAACCCCAACAACCCGCAGGAACTGATAACAGCCCCCAGCACCTCGCCCGAGAACGAATACGTCACCGACAAGGGCTATCACGGTATGACGTGCTACGGCGGCACGGCCGACCTGGCCATCGTCCGCGAGTTGTTTACTAACACGATTGCTGCACACCACATCTTGGAGCAGCACTCGACCAGCAAGAAAACCAGCACCGGCTTGGTCGATGACTGCCTGCCTCTGCAAATTGCCCTCAACAGGCTGCATCCCTACACCATCGGCAGCGAGGGCGACCTGAATGAGTGGTATCACGACTGGCGCGACTACGACCCGCACCATCGCCACCAGAGCCACCTCATCGGTCTCTTCCCCGGTCACCATTTGAGCTTGCTGTATGATGCGGCATCGCCGCATCCCCTCCTTGCTGCCTGCGCAAAGACTCTGGAACAGAAAGGCGACAAGACAACGGGCTGGAGCACTGGCTGGCGCATCAACCTGTGGGCACGTCTGCACAACGCTGAGCAGGCCTTCCACATCTACCAGAAGCTGCTCACCTACGTCAGCCCCGACCAGTATCGCGGCCCCGACCGCCGCAGACCTGGCGGCGGCACTTATCCGAACCTGATGGATGCGCATCCGCCTTTCCAGATTGACGGCAACTTCGGCGGAACGGCGGGTGTGTGCGAGATGCTGCTGCAGAGCAGGGTCGGTGATGACGGCACTGCTGTTGTCGAGCTGCTGCCCGCTCTGCCCTCACAGTGGGCCGACGGCGAGGTGAAGGGCTTGTGTGCCCGTGGCGGCTATGAGGTAGACATGCAATGGCAAAACGGTCGCCTGAAAGAAGCCACCGTCAAAGCAAAACGCAACAGTTCCGTCCGTCTGTTGTATGACGGGACGGAAAAGATTCTCAAGTTAAAAGCAGGCAGACCTACTACTTACAAGCCCGCTTCCTCTCTGTGAGGGGGAAATCGGGGCGGGCCAGCACGGTCAGCTGATGGCCGGTGTGGCAGCTCTGTTGGCTCGCACCATGAAGATGCAGAACCCGAGCGCAATAAGTGCGGCGGCTATGGCACCCAGAATCCAGGGGAGGCTGTTGCCGCTGCCGCTTTGTACATTGTTGGTAAATTCCTGACCTACACCTGCGACGGTATCGACGGTGTCGACAACCACTTCGCGGAGAACCTTGATACGTCTCTCGTACTCAGCGGGATCAATGGGAAGGACGTCGGCTAATAGTCTAAGCATAATCGTGTCTTTATTTTAATGGTTTATTGGATGATATTCTTGAGCATGATGAAAAGCTGCACCAATACGCCGATGAGGAAGCTGATGGCATTGCACAGTGAGCTGTAGATGAAGGCACGGCGCCATTCGCCCACGAAGTATCTGTACCACAGCATCTCCACCAACAGCACCAGCACTTCGCCGATGATGATGGCGGTCCAGGAGCCGCTGACGTAGATGATGAAGATGTTCAGGGGAATGTTGGTGAGGATATTGACCACCACCGATGAGGCGAGCACGTCGCCACGGCGCTCGCGCAGCATCCATAGCACAGCCAGTTCGATGACAACAGTGGGCAGGAGCGCCATGAGCAGGCGTGGCACGATGAAAGACGTCTCAGCGCCCGCCATCGCCAGCATATAGCCGGGCATGAGGGCAGCAGCCAAGAGTCCGAAAGCCAGTCCCTCGCGTCCCGGCATGGCTTTGTTGGCCCAGCAGAGTGTCACCGCCATGGTGCCGTTGATGAACAGGAGTCCTATGAGCCACAGCTCTGGTACGGCGCTCTTCAGCATCAGGCAGACGATGGTGCCCGCCAAGGCAAAGCCAAAGGCGGTCAGCAGTCCGAAGCCGTGTGCCACAAAGCCGCCCAGTGCCTTGCCCACCATCGCCACGCCGCCGATGAGCAGCGCCATCGCGCCGCCCTTCGCCACACCGGCCGTGAACGTCTCGCCTAAGAACGAGCGGAGCAGCACAAAGCCCATGAGCAAGAGCAAGCTCCCCCACAGCAGCCAGGGGCTTATGGGGCTTATGGGACTTATGGGACTTATAGGACTTATAGGTCTTATAGGCCTTATGGGACTTATAGGTCTTATAGGACTTATAGGTCTTATAGGACTTATAGGTCTCATAGGACTCATAAGCCCTACGGCAGCCGTGACGGCTATCATTGCCAAAAAAGTATAGAGCAGCCACCAGGCATGCAGCACCATGCCTACGGCGAGGCCGAAGGCTCCTGTAGAGACGAAGACACCCAGGGCGCGCGGGTCGTTGCCTGTCGCTACCGCCACCGTCTTGCCGCCCCAGACGTGGAACAGCGAGTTGCCTAAGCCCAAGGGAAGGGCGATGATGAACGTGGTGAGGGTCGAGAGGCGGGAGGCAGGAGGAGCGCTGGCCAGCAGAAGAGAGGCCAGCACGACGCCTACAGCCAAGAGCACCACCGACAGCGGCAATAGCAGCGGCAGCAGACGGGGACGGTCGGCCATCATGCCCGTTAAAGGCTGTGTCAGAAAAGCCAACACATTATATAATATAAAAGCGCCTACCAGCACCATGCCGCCGTAGGCTGAAAGCAAGAGATAAAAGCAACAGACACAAAGCCCGTCGACCAGAAAATGCAGCAACGCACTCGTCCCTGTTACTAATCTCATGCGTACATCAGCTCTATCTCTTTGCGATAATTCTCATTCAGCACGCGCCTCTTGATCTTCAGCGTGTTGGTCAGTTCGCCGCGCTCCAAAGAGAAGGGGTGGGGTAGGAGGGTGAAGCGCTTCACCTGCTCATACTGCGCCAGCTGTTGCTGCAGCGTGTCGATGCGCTCCATCAGCATCTCGTGTATCTTTTCGTTCTGGCAAAGGTCGCGCAGGTCGGTGAAGACAATCTGATGCGAGCGGGCATACTCCTCCAAGAGATGGTAGTCGGGCACGATGAGTGCCGACACATATTTCCTTTGGTCGGCGATGATGGCCACCTGATCGATATACTTGTCGACGATGAGCTTCGACTCAATCATCTGCGGGGCGATGTACTTGCCGTTGCTGGTCTTGAAGAGGTCTTTGATGCGCTCCTTGAGAAACAGCTCGCCGTCTTGCAGATAGCCGGCGTCGCCCGTGCGGAAATAGCCGTCGGCGGTGAAGGCCTGTCGCGTCAGGTCGTCGCGCTTGTAGTAGCCTTTCGTGATGGTCGGGCCTTTGAGGAGAATCTCGCCCTCGTCGCTGATCTTCACGTCGAGGCCATCAATGGGACGGCCTACGGAGCCTACGGTGAAGGGTTTGTCCAAGTGATCGCAGCTGACGGTGGCCAGTGACTCGGTGAGACCGTAGCCCACATCCATGCTGATGCCGATGCTGTGAACAAACTCCTCGACCTGCGGGGCAACGGTGGCTCCGGCTGTGGGGAAGAAGTTGGCGTTCTCCAAGCCCAGCTCCTTGCGCACCAGCGAGAAGACCGTATTGTTCAGCAGCACGTATTCCATGTGCAGATTGACGGGCGGACGCTTGCCGTGCGACAGGTATTCGATGTTGTGGCGGCGTCCCACCTCAAGGGCGTGCTTGAACAGTTTCCGCTTCACGGCGCTGCTGTTCTCAATCTTCTCTAACACACCGTGATAGACCTTCTCCCAGAAGCGTGGCACAGCGCTCATGCAGGTGGGATGCGTCTCGCGCATGCTCTGCTGCACCTCCAAGGGGTTGGTGTTGACGATGAGGCGCGCACCGACGGTGATGCAGAGCACCTTCCAGCCCTTCTCGAAGATATGGGTGAACGGCAGGAAGTTGAGCACGCGGTCATTGCTGGTGACAGGCACGCATTTATGGTTGGCCTCCATCGCTGCATGATACTGTCCGCAGCTCAGCACCACACCCTTGGAGTCGCCGGTGGTGCCGCTGGTGTAGAGAATGTTGGCCGTGTCGTCCATCGTGGCCTCGCGTGTCAGGTTGTCCACCTCGCTCTGTCGCGGCAGTCCCTTGCCCAGCTGCAGGAAGTTGTCAAAGTGCATGGCGGTCTTGTCGCCCTCGGCTATGCTGACGGCGGGGTCGTAGACGATGATGCGCTCCAGCGACTTGCAGGTGGGGAAGATGCGGCGTGCCTTGTCATACTGTGCCTGCTCGCCCACGAAGAGGAAGCGGATCTGGGCATCGTTGATCATGAACTGTATCTGCTGTTCGGAGCTGGTGGCATAGAACGGTATGGTGACGGCTCGGATGCCCCAGGCACCGAAGTCGGTGAAGAGGTACTGCACGGAGTTCTGCGAGAACACGCCAATGTTCTCCTGCACACCCACACCCATGTTCAGCAGGGCGTTGGACACCTGCTTGACCTTCTGCGAGAACTCGTTCCATGAATACGACTTCCACTCCTTTGAGCCGAAGGGCTTGTAGATAAGCGCTTCGCGATTGCCTAACTGAGCGGCCACGTCGTGTACCAGTCTTGACAAGTGAGAATTAATTTGCTGCATACACTTTCACTTCTTTCCTAAACAATTGCAAAGATAAACACTTTTTTTGTTTTGAGCAAGAAAAATGTGAAAAAATGTTCGTGCAGTTTGGTTGAACAGCGTGGGAGCGTCGGTGGCTCGCCCGCAGACAACCTAGTCCTCCCTCGTTTCCGTCTTTTGGTTAACGGGATGTGCTTTTTTCTGTTTTTCAGCCTGAATGTGTGTGCAGCCTCACCGGTTTTTGCCATTTTAAAGCTGTCCGTAATTATCTTTAATGATTATCCGCAATTACCCGATAGTGTGCACGCCTGTATAGAAGCAAACCGACTCCTCATAAGAATGTATCATGACAAATACAAGCAAAGGCTTGCGGTAACTCAATTCTCCCCCTTGCAAAGGGGGAGTTAGAGGGGGATCCATCTGCGCAAAGTTTCATCCCCCCCTGCCCCCCCCTTCCAAGGGGGGGAATAGGTTACTTTTGCGGCAGCACGTGTTTGTCTAATTATAATTGAGACAGCACATGATAGCAAAGGCATCCATCAGCTACATGCGGATAATCATGTTTTCTTTACATTTCGGAGTCATCGTCCGAAGCCTCCGGACAGACAGTCCGAAGCCTTCGGACAACGAGTCCGAAGCCTTCGGACGGAGCGTCCGAAGCCTTCGGACAATTTTGGGTGGCCCCCAAAGATGAAGATAGGGCGGCAAGAATGAAAAAAGCGGCCTGTGCCGTTGAAAAAAGACAATCCTTTTCAGCCAACTGCACAGCGTGGAAAATTGCGTGCAAACGCCTCGTTAAAAAATCTATGTGAATTTTTCGGCGTAGTCCTTGGCCGTTTGCAAAGAAAATCGTAATTTTGCAACAAATTATACCCTTCTCTATGAAAAAATTCTTCATTATCGTGATGCTTTGCTGCCTTTCGCTGGCAGCAGCAGCTCAGTCGCGCTTTGGCGAAAAGCCCCGCCTCGTGGTGGGCATTGTGGTGGACCAGATGCGGTGGGACTACCTCTCACGCTATTACGACAAGTTCACCAATGACGGTTTCAAACGCCTTATTGATAAAGGCTTCTCGTGCAACAACTGCCTTATCAACTATGTGCCGACGATAACGGCCATCGGTCATGCCTCAGTCTATACGGGCACCACGCCCGCCTTCCACGGCATCTGCGGCAACAACTTCTATATTGACGGCAAAAACACCTACTGCTGCGCCGACAACAGCGTAGAGACCGTTGGCAGCGACAGTGACAAGGGCAAGCGCTCGCCCCGCAACATGCTTGCCACCACCATTGGCGACCAGTTGCGCCTGCATACCGACTTCCAGTCGAAGGTCATCGGTGTCAGCTACAAGGATCGCGCCGCCATCTTCCCAGCAGGTCATAGCGCCAACGCCGCCTACTGGCTCGACCTGAAGAACCGATGCTTCGTCACCTCCACCTACTACATGGACAAACTGCCGAAGTGGGCGTCGGACAACAACAAGAACCTGGTCAAGGACAAGGAGTTCAAGAAGCTGGGCGAGGACATCGGCCTGTCGCCACATTGCGGTACCATCATCACCGACATGGCCATCCATGCCCTGCATGGTGAGGGACTGGGCAAGCGCGACCAGACCGATATGCTCTGCGTGAGTTATTCGCAGACCGACGTCATCGGCCATAAGTATGGCACACGAGGCCGCAACACCGACGATGCCTACCTGCAGCTCGACCGCGACCTGGCCCGACTGTTCAAAGCTATTGATGACCAGGTGGGCAAAGACAACTATCTCGTCTTCCTCACTGCCGACCACGGCGCTGCCCACAACTGGCAGTACATGCAGGATCATAAGATTGCCGCCGGACCTTGGAACAGCGGCGAGATGAAGGAGCGTGTCTATAAGGCTATTGCCGACGACATTGGCGAGGATGGCGGCTACATTGGCGACATCATGGACTACCGTATCTTCCTTAATTGGGAAAAGATACGCGAAAAGGGACTTATCACTTCCAACATGGAGCAACACATCCTATGGGAACTGGAGAAAGAGCCCGACATTGTGTTTGCCGCTGTCTATAAGGATTTGGCCACCAGCAGTCTGCCGCCCGTGCTGCGCGACCGTGCCATGATGGGCTATTATCCCGGCCGCTCCGGCGACATCATTTTCTTTCCCAAGCCCGGCTACTACGAGTATGGCTCATGGTCGTCGCCCACGGGCACCACACATGGCGAGTGGAACCCATACGACGCTCACATCCCCTGCCTGTTCTACGGCTGGAAGGTGCCACAGGGAGCCACGTCACGTCAGGTGAGCATCACCGACATCGCTCCCACCGTGTGCCAGCTGCTGCACATACAGCAGCCTGATGCCTGCACCGGCGAGGCCATCACCGAGATAACGAAATGATGTTTTAACGTTATTACGTTATAACGTTATCACGTGAAGTCGTAATAACGTTATAACGTGATAACGATATAACGTGATAACGATATAACGAAAAAACACCAAAAGCAAAAACAACCCCAATGAACTATACGCTGAACATCCGCGGGCAGCTGTTGAGCCTGGACCAGCCGGTGGTGATGGGCATCCTCAACGCCACCCCCGACTCGTTCTACGCCGACAGCCGTGCTCAGACGGAGGAGGCTGTGGCGCAGCGTGCTCGGCAGATCATCGATGAGGGCGCTGCCATCATCGACATAGGGGCCTGTTCCACGCGTCCCGGCTCTGCGCCGGCTACTCAGCAGGAGGAGATGGAACGGCTGCGCATGGCTCTTGGCGCTGTGCGTCGTGAGTGGCCTGGCGCCGTGGTGAGTGTCGACACGTTCCGACCCGATGTGGCCCGCATGGCCGTGGAGGAATATGGCGCCGACATCATCAACGATGTGGGCACTTACTCTACGCCACAGGAAGGAACGGAGATGCGCCGGGTCGTTTCACGCCTGCGCGTACCTTATATATTAATGGCGTCTGAACCCACACTGCGCGACACGCTGCTCTTCTTTGCCGAGCGCGTGCAGCAGCTGCGCGACATGGGCCAGAAGGACATCATCCTTGACCCGGGCTTCGGCTTTGGCAAGACGCTGGAAGAGAACTATGCGCTGTTGGCTTCGATGGAGAAACTGCTGGTCATGGAGCTGCCCTTGCTGGTGGGCGTCAGCCGCAAGTCGATGATATACAAGCTGCTGGGCTGCCGTCCATTCGATGCCCTCAACGGCACCACGGCGCTGCATACCATCGCCCTGATGAAGGGCGCCAGCATCTTGCGGGTTCACGACGTGAAGGAGGCTGTGGAGTGCTGCAGGCTGGTGGCTGCGACCATGTCGCAGCAAAGTGAGACAGGAGCCATCAATCGTCAGTAGAAAATCAGTAAATCGTAAATACTCAAGGTGTTTTTCGAATTTGGAATCAAAGACGCGATAGACATCCTGCTGGTGGGCATGATGCTCTATTATATTTACAAGCTGATGCGTGAGTCGCGTTCGCTGAATATCTTTGTAGGCATTACTATCTTCGTGGTCATCTGGCTGCTGGTCTCGCAGGTCTTCGAGATGAAGCTGCTGGGCACCATCCTCGATAAGCTGGTGTCAGTGGGCGTCATTGCCATCGTTGTGCTTTTCCAGGAAGAAATACGCCAGTTCTTCTACAACTTAGGCGCACAGCAGCGCGTGGACAGACTGCTGAAACTGTTTACGCCTAAGAACAACAAGAACAAGGACCGTGAGCAACTGAAGCGTGACATCATGCCTGTCGTCATGGCCTGTATGCAGATGTCGAAGGGCAAGGTGGGCGCACTGATTGTCATTGAGCGCTCCACGTCGCTGGCTGACATCGTATCCACGGGAGAAATCGTGAATGCCGACATCAGCCAGCGCTTGATAGAGAATATCTTCTTTAAGAACTCGCCGCTGCACGACGGCGCCATGGTCATCAGCAATCATCGCATCCGTGCCGCCAGCTGCATCCTGCCTGTCAGCCACAACCTCGACATTCCAAAGGAGCTGGGCCTGCGCCATCGTGCCGCCTTGGGCATGAGCCAGGAGAGCGATGCCCTCATCGTCATCGTCTCCGAGGAGACGGGCGGCATCAGCATTGCCACATCGGGCCGCTTCCGCCTCCGCCTCTCAGCCGAAGAGCTGGAAGCAGTGCTAACCGAAGAACTGACTTAAGGAGTAAAGGAGGTAAAGGAGTAAGGAGTAAAGGAGGTAAAGTAGATTAGTTTAAGGAGTAAAGGAGTTGTGGAGTAAGGAGTAAAGGAGTAAGGAGTAAAGGAGTTGTGGAGTAAGGAGTAAAGGAGTTGTGGAGTAAGGAGTAAAGGAGTAAGGAGTAAAGGAGGTAAAGTAGATTAGCTTAAGGAGTAAAGGAGTTGTGGAGTAAGGAGTAAAGGAGTAAGGAGTAAGGAGACATGGAGCAAGGAAATCTACTTTACCTCCTCTACTCCTTACTCCTTTACTCCTTTACTCCTTACTCCACAACTCCTTTACTCCACAACTCCTAACTCCTTACTCCTCCAGAAAGGTTACTTGCAGATGCGGATGTTGCGGATGTAGTGGCTCTCGCCGTCAGCTTCGTCGCCGGTGATTAAGAAGTAGTTGGCGGACTTGATGTTGGGCATGTTGGCGATGCGCTTGCCGTTGATGAAGAACTTCATGTTGCCATTGTCATAGGAGGCAGCGAAGTGGTTCCAACCGTTTTTGTTTATCAGTTTGTTCAGCTCGTCCTTGTCGCCATGTATCCATTCGTCGTCGGTCTTGGCAAAGTTCCACTCGGCAGCTTGATACCACATGTTGAGGTCGCCAACGCCACTCTCTTCGTAATCGAAGAAGTTGAGGCGATAGAACACGTCCTTGCCGAACATGAACTCAAACTCCACGGTGTATTTCGTTGGCAGGAATTCTTTGGCGTCGCTGACCATCGGGTAGAGCACGGTGGTGCCGCCCAGCATCTTGATGAAGTAGTGACCGTTGCTGACACCTACCTCGGCGCTGCCTTCCTTGATGTCCCACTTCGTTGGCAGCTCGCCTGCACTCTCGGCATCAGCCGCCAGCGTGTCCTCGAAGATGACGTCGGCTGCAGGCTTGAAGTCGCCAGTGGTGTAGAGGGCCGTCAGGTCGAGGACCTCAGCCTTGTACGGGTCGCCCCAGATGTCGGTCTCATTGTCAGCCTCCTGCTCGTCAGCCTCCTGCTCGTCAGCGTTCTGCTCGTCATTGTTGGCCACTTCCTCGGTCTTGTTCTCGTCCTTGGCGTCGCCCTTGCCACTCTTCTTGTCGCCGCAAGCCGTCATCAGCGACAGGCTTGCCATGCACATCAGTGCCAGATAAATCTTTTTCATAGTTGCGTGTTTGTTGTTAATGGATTGTTGTTGAATGATTGCGATAAGTAATTGATGGCTGCAAAATTACATATTATTTTTGACTTACAACAATTTTCTTGCGAAAAAGCCTTGGTTGGCAAGAAAAAAATATGGACTTTTATTAAATTATATGAAGAATTTATTGTACTTTTGCAACCGAAAAGACTAAAAAAACGAGAATATGGCAACAACGACATTCAAGTACGCCCCGATGTTTCAGCTGGGCGAAGACAAAACCGAGTACAGACTCCTGACGACCGACGGCGTGAGCATCAGCCAGTTTGAGGGCAAGGACATCATCAAGGTGAGCCCCGAGGCCCTGACACTGTTGGCTCAGCAGGCTTTCCACGACGTAGAGTTCATGCTGCGCCGTGAGCACAACCTGCAGGTGGCCCAGATACTGACCGACCCCGAGGCCTCTGAGAACGACAAATACGTGGCCCTGCAGTTTCTGCGCAATGCCGAGGTGGCAGCACGCGGCATCCTGCCTTTCTGCCAGGACACCGGCACCGCCATCATCCACGGCGAGAAGGGCCAGCAGGTGTGGACGGGCTTCGAAGACGAGGAGGCACTGAGCCTTGGCGTGTTCAACACCTACACACAGGACAACCTGCGCTATTCGCAGAACGCCCCGCTGACGATGTACGACGAGGTGAACACCCGCTGCAACCTGCCCGCACAGATTGACATCGAGGCCACCGAGGGTGACGAATACCGCTTCGTGTTTGTGGCCAAAGGCGGCGGCTCGGCCAACAAGACCTATTTCTATCCCATGACCAAGGCCACCATCCAGAACGAGGGCACGCTCATCCCGTTCCTCGTGGAGAAGATGAAGAGCCTCGGCACAGCTGCCTGCCCGCCCTATCACATCGCCTTCGTCATCGGCGGCACCTCGGCTGAGAAGAACCTGCTGACGGTGAAGCTGGCCAGCATCAAGTATTACGACAGCCTGCCCACCACGGGCGACGAGACAGGCCGTGCCTTCCGCGACATCGACCTGGAGCAGAAACTGCTGGACGAGGCTCACCGCATCGGCCTCGGCGCACAGTTTGGCGGCAAGTACCTGGCTCACGACATCCGCGTGGTGCGCCTGCCGCGTCACGGCGCCAGCTGCCCCATCGGCATGGGCGTGAGCTGCTCGGCCGACCGCAACATCAAGGCAAAGATCAATCGCGACGGCATCTGGCTGGAGAAGATGGATGCCAACCCCGCAGAGCTCATTCCCGCAGAGTTTGCCAAGGCCGGCGAGGGACAGAACACCATCGTCATCGACCTGAACGAAGGCATCGACAAGGTGCGTCAGGAGCTGTCGAAGTATCCCGTCTCTACCCGTGTCAACCTGAAGGGCACCATCATCGTGGCCCGCGACATTGCTCACGCCAAGCTGAAGGCCCGCATCGACGCTGGCGAGCCCATGCCCGAATACTTCAAGAAATATCCCGTGCTCTATGCCGGTCCCGCCAAGACGCCTGCCGGCTATCCCTGCGGCTCGATGGGTCCGACGACAGCCAACCGCATGGATCCCTACGTGGACGAGTTCCAGAGCTTGGGCGCTTCGCTGGTGATGATAGCTAAGGGCAACCGCTCGCAGGTGGTGACCGACGCCTGCCAGAAGTACGGCGGTTTCTATCTGGGAAGCATAGGCGGCGCTGCCGCTATCCTCTCGCAGTCGAGCATCAAGAGCATAGAGTGCGTGGAGTATCCCGAGCTGGGCATGGAGGCCATCTGGAAGATTGACGTGGAAGACTTCCCCGCCTTCATCCTCGTCGACGACAAGGGCAACGACTTCTTCAAGACGCTGAAGCCCTGGGCTCCCTGCGGGAAGTGAGAACAGTGAAGTGAGAAATAATAAGTAGGAAGTAATAAGTGATGATATGGGAAGAATGAAAGAACGGAAGCTACTGAGGTGGATCAACATGATGATGGCGCTGCTTGTCATTTGCCACTTGTCGCCTATTACTTCCTCTGCACAGACCATCATTCGCGGCAACTGTCTGCCTGACGTGACTGACGGCGACGTGGCCGCTGCCAGGGGAGTGCGCCATCTGCCTGCCATCAATACGCATTGGGATGCTGACCGCATCTATCCCGTGGCGGTAGTCCTCATTGAGGCCAGCGATACGACTTTCTCTGTTAAGGAGCCGCACGACTTCTACAACCGCATCTTCAACGAGCACGAGTATAACGAGAGAAACGGCAAAGGCTGTGTGGCCGACTATTTCCGCGACCAGTCAAACGGACTCTTCAATATGGAGTTTCACATCTATGGCCCCGTGAAGGTGAGCCAGCCTATGAGGGTCAAGTCGGGAAAGAACTACGGCAGAAGCACTTTCATGGAAGCCGTGCAGATGGTTATCGACTCCAATCCTGACGTGGACTTCACCCAGTATGACTGGGACGGCAACGGCTATGTGGAGCAGGTGGTGATAGTCTATGCTGGTTTTGGCGGCAATGAGACGAATAAGTTGGCCGACGGCTGTATCTGGCCCAACACCAGCTCGTTTAACACCGTCATGGCACCGGGCGTGAAGTTCAGCAATTACACCGCCAGCCCGGAGCTGTGGGCCAGCAACAGTCAGTCGTGTGGCATCGGCACCATCTGTCATGAGTTCAGCCACAGCTTAGGCCTGCCCGACCTCTATCCTACATCAGCAGATGCCGGTTATAGCGTGGTGGATGAGTGGGACCTGATGGATGGCGGTAATTTCTGCGACAGAGGCTGGTGCCCGCCCAACTATTCTGCCCACGAGAAGATGCTGCTGGGCTGGATGACACCCGAGGAGCTGACAGAACCGGCCGCCATCAACAACCTCCAGCCGGTGGCCGAAGGCGGCAAGGCATACATCGTGCGCACAGAAGGCAATCCCAACGAGTTCTTCCTCATAGAGAACCGCCAATGGAACGGATGGGACCTGCGCGCTCCAGGCCATGGACTGCTCATCTGTCATGTCGACTATCTGGCGAGTGTGTGGAGCGGCAACACCGTGAACAACAGGCAATACCATCGCCGCTATGAGTATGTGCCTGCCGATAATTGGAATTACGATCAGTGGGACACTTATATCAGTGCGAACACCTCTACGTATTATAATGGCCACAACCGCCACCTCAGCACGACGCCCTATCCCTATCAGACGGAGGACTTCCTGAACAATGCGCTGACCGACAGCACCATCCCCGCTGCCGTCACCTTCAGCGCACCAGGCCTGCTGTCGAAGCCCATCACGGACATTGTGGAGAATGAAGACGGCACAGTGTCGTTCCAGTTCATGGCCACTCCCAGCGGCATCGTTGACGTTGACCAGATGTCGCTCGTCTCTCGTCCTTCACGTCGCTATGACCTGCAGGGCCGTCGCGTGGACGCCAGCTACAGAGGCCTCGTCATCTGCAACGGCAGGCTGAGGCTGCAGTAGGGCATAGGCCCCATAGGACTATAGGTCTTATGGGGCCTATGAGTTTTATGAGACTTATAGACCCATAGGACTCATAAGACTTATAAGACCCATAGGACTTATAAGCCCCATAGGACTCATAAGCCCCATAAGCCCCATCCCAGCGAACAACCCCCAAAAAATTAATAACAACCCCCAAACAAAAATACAATTATGAGACTGATTATTGAACCGAATTATGATTTGATGTCACAGTGGGCAGCAAATCACGTTATCGAGCGTATCAATGCTGCTCAGCCCACGGCTGAGAAACCTTTCGTGCTGGGCTTGCCTACCGGCTCCAGCCCCATCGGCATGTATCGCTGCCTGGTGAAGGCTGTGCAGGAGGGCAAGGTGAGCTTCAAGCATGTGCTTACCTTCAACATGGACGAATATGTCGGCCTGCCCGAGGAGCATCCCGAGAGCTATCACAGCTTCATGTTCACCAACCTCTTCAATCACATCGACTGCCCGAAGGAGAATATCCACATCCTCAATGGCAATGCTCCTGACCTTGCCGCTGAGTGCGAGCACTACGAGCAGATGATTGAGGAGGCCGGCGGCATCGACCTCTTCCTTGGCGGTATCGGCCCCGACGGCCACATCGCCTTCAACGAGCCGGGCAGCAGCCTCACCAGCCGTACCCGTCAGAAGACGCTGACCACCGACACCATCATCGCCAATGCCCGCTTCTTCGAGGGTGACACGAACAAGGTGCCCAAGACGGCTCTCACCGTTGGTGTAGGCACTGTGATGGCTGCCAAGGAAGTGATGATTCTGGTCAACGGTCATGCCAAGTGCCGCGCACTGCAGGCTGCCGTCGAGGGAAGCGTCAATCACATGTGGACCATTTCTGCCCTGCAGATGCACCAGCACGGCATCATCGTGGCCGACGATGCCGCCTGCGACGAGCTGAAGGTTGGCACCTACCGTTACTTCAAAGACATCGAGAAGAACAACCTGCTGTAAGGTCGCTCACTGTCAGAACGGAAAAAGCCTGCCGTCCCTAATGGATGGCAGGCTTTTTCTGTCTGTGTGGTTGTTTTTTGTTTCAAAGCATTGCAGCTGTCATCAGGGAATCAGTGTAATCTAAGGTTGTATATACGAAAGATGAGTCATTTTGTTATAGTGCCTCCATTTCTTCTTCCGTCAGCCCCGTAATCTCTGCAATCTGTTTAACAGGCATCACTTTCAAGGCCTTTAGTTTACGGGCGGTTTCAAGTTTCTGCCCTTCTAATTGCCGTATCTTCTGTTCGTAATCGTATAGTTCCGTCTTGCGGGTTGCAATGTTGTCCCAAAACTTATCGTAAGCTCGCATTTCTTCGGGTGTGTAAGCCCCTACCTCAACTATTTTCAAGGCTTCGCTCACCTCGGGATTCTCCAACAGCTCTTCAGGGGCTTCCAAAGTCTTCTCATTTATCTCGGTCAAGAATCGCAGCCACAGCACTTGCATCTTCTTTTCGGCGAAAGAGTGAGGCTGGAACTTGGGCAGTTCAATGAAGACGAGTTGAAGCCCGTCAATCACTTCATCAGACTTTTCTTGATGCACCAACTGATAATGGTGATAGTAGCCGTCAGCGCCTATGTTCATCGGCGCATTGACGAAGTTCAGGGCAAAGACGGGCTGCAGTAGCTGGTAAGCTTCGCCCACTTCCGACTGTGCCACGTATGCCTTCGACGCATTAAGCAGTACCCGCTTCTTGAAGGCTTCCGTCCACGTCATCTGCATTTCAACGATGAATTCCCGCTTCTTGTTGTCATGGCAGCAGACATCCACAATGCTGTCTTTCTCTGCCTGAGTTCGACGAGGAATCTTCTCAGACGGCCAATATTCGATGCTCTCTACACACTCGTCATCCTTCAGTGGAAGCAGGGCATTCAGCAAACTGATGACGAGGTTGGGATGCTCGCCGAATATCTTCTTGAATGTCAGGTCGGCTTTCGGGTTTAAATACTTTGCCATAGTCGAGTTGTTTTTTGGAAAGATGCGACAGAGGCGATGTCCTTGACCAGTCGCCCCGAATGCCACGTCTGATTACACCAGGCGCTTGTGGCGGAAGAACCACCAGGCCGCGGCAGCGGTGCCCACGCTGATGACAAGGGCCAGGATGAAGCCGAAGGGCTTCTCCTCCATGCCGTTGATGAGGTTCATGCCGAAGAGTGAGGCAATGAGCGTGGGGAACATCATGATGATGGTGACGCTGGTGAGGGTACGCATCACCGTGTTCATGTTGTTGTTGATGATGGAGGAATAGGTGTCCATCGTCGACTCCAGAATGTCGGCATAGATGTTGGTGGTCTCGCGAGCCTGTGTCATCTCGATGTTGACGTCTTCGATGAGGTCGGCGTCCAGTTCGTCAATCTGCAGCTTGAACTTCAGCTTTGACAGCAGCGTCTCGTTGCCGCGGATGGAGGTCTGGAAATAGGTGAGCGAGTCCTGCAGGCGTGAGAGGCCTATGAGCGACTCGTTGTTCACGTCGCGGTCGAGGTTGCGCTTGGCTTTGTCGATGAGCGAGTTGATTTGCTTCAGGCGCTTCAGGTACCACACGGCCGAGGAGTAGAACAGGCGGAAAATCATGTCCACATAGTCGGTGAAGCCCACGCCGCGTTTCTGCTGGTAGCTGACGAAGTCGATCATCATGTTTGTCTCATAGTAGCACACGGTGATGGTGACGTCGCGTTTGTGGATGATGCCAAGGGGCACGGTGGTGTAGGGTGTGCGCGAGCGTACCTCGCGGACATAGGGAATACGGAGGATGATGAGCATCCAGCCGTCGTCATACTCATAGCGGGCCCGCTCGTCGGTATCGCTGATGTCGGTGATGAAATAGTCGGGAATGCCGAACTGCTGCTCCAGATGATGCTGATCCTCCTCTGTAGGACAGGTCACCTGAATCCAGCTGTTGGGCTGCCACTCGGAGAGCTGGGTCAGCCCTCCTTGGAAGTTCCAGTAAGTCTTCATTGTTGCTAATCCGTTTTTTTTAATGCATCGTAACGATGCACAATGAATAATTAGGTGGCAAGAGGATTAGCGTGTCTTGCCGCATGGTCCTCCCGCCTCAACGTTTAAAAGTGTCCGCCGGGTAGTCGTCCATAATGATTTTCTTTTGGGTTTATAATTCGTTTGCAAAGGTACTAAAAAGTTTTTTAACGTAGTCTTTTTTGTAGAAAAAAATTGCGCGAAAGTGTTTTTTTGCGTCGTCATGGATGGCTGAGCGGGGTCATCTGTCTGCAAAAACACTGCGTCCGCTGTCAATAATGGCAGCGGACGCATGATGTTGTTGATGGCTATGGCCGTCGGGTTACTTCTCTTCTATGCTGAAGGGCAGATACCAGTTTTTCTCCTCGCGTAGCGACTTGACAGGGTTCTTGAACTCCAGCTTGCGTGCCAGCCACTCGCTGCCGAAGTTGGCACCGTAGAGACCTGCCTGGTTCTTGTGGCGTGCCAGACGTGTGAGGTCGCCGAAGCGGTTGCCCTCGAAGGCCAGCTCGAGTGCCATCTCGTCGCAGAGGATGTCTTCCACCGCGTTGATGGTGTCCTGCAGGGTGAAGGTGGCGGGGTTGAGGTTATAGGCGTCCGTCAAATCAGCAAGCTTCTTGCCCACGATGGTGCTGTACTGGTAAGGCGACCTGCCGCGCGTGTTGTTGCTGCCGCGTGAGTGGATGCCGTAGCCGCGCTGGAAGAGGTTGCGGTTCTCTTCGGTGAGGAAGGGCAGGGTAGTGGCCAGCATGGCGGCTGTGGTCTGCTTGATATAGCGTCCGCTCTCCAGGTCGGTGCTGTCGCCATACTCCACGTATCGGTTGGGATGCTCTTCGTCGCCATCGTAGTTGATGCCATCCTTGAGAATGGCGAAGGCAGCATCGGGATAGCCCATGCGGTTGATGGCCTCGGCTAAGCGCAGATAGACGGTGGAGACGCGATAGAGGGGCACGTTGGCGCTGTTGAATTTGACCATGACGTAGAAGACGGAGTCAGCGCGCGAGGAGGGCGTGATCTGCCTCATCGTGGCGTAGCGGCGGCAGTCGCCGATGCTGACGGAATTGACGTCAACAGAACCTTCGTCGCTGCCTGAGGGGACATAATAGTAGTCCTGGCTGTTGGCCAGTGCGAGATAGGACGGTGAAGCATCTATCTGGCGCTCTTTGAGGAAGCGGTCGCTGCTGTTGGCATTGCCGCTGGTGGTGCTGTAGAAGTCGTAGCCGAAGTAGCGGGGCAGCTCGGTGACGACGCCGCGCAGACGGTTGGTGGCCAGGGGAATGTAGGTGATGATGTCGGTCTCGCCACTGAAAATGGAGTTCCACGATGGACTGGTACTGATTAAGGGTAAGTCCTCGGGGATGATGTCCTCATAGAAGGTCATCTGCTCGTTGCTGATGCTGGCCATGATCATGGTGGAACTCAGCTCGTTGTCGACGATGTACTGGAAGTAGTGCTTGGCAGCCTGCTCATACTGGTGGGTCTCGAGGTAGAGGTCGCCGAGGATGACGTCGACGGGAATCATAATGTTCTTCGAGCGGACCGTCTTCTCTGTAGGACTGCCTGTGTCGCTGCTGTTGAGCACGCCGGCCGAGATGTTGCCATAGTTGGGCACGGGCGTGCCGCCGTCGACGGTGATGCCGCTGAACTTCAGCAGCTCAGGGATGAGGGCGGCGCTGATGCCCTGCAGGTCTTTCTTCTCAAACTGCTTGTTAGCATCGCCGATGCTGGTCAGCGGGTCGGTGTAGAAAGGCACTGAGCCGTAGTTCTTGCACAGCTGCATGTAGGCCCATGCCCGCACTGCCAATGCCTCGGCATACTCTGGAATGGCCACGCGGCGGCTGCCGGTGCGCAGGGTGGTGTCGCGGTGGGCAATGTAGTAATTGCAGTTGTTGATGATGCGGTAGTAGGCGTAGGCCGAGTCGTACTTGTTGGTGACATCGGCCGAGAAGTCTGCCAGACGGCGCAGGTCGCTCTCGGTGTACTGGTTGGTCTGCACCAGGTCGCCGCGCATCTCGCCTGTCATCACATACTGGTCGGCCACCATCTGCACGCCCTTCAAGATGCCGAGTGTGTAGAACATGGAGTCGGTCTTCTGGTCGAGTGCCGGGTCGAAGATCTGTCGGTCGGAGTCGGTCTCAAAGAAGTCGGAACAGGAAGTCAAGAAAATGAGAGATTGAGAAAATGAGAAAATGAGAAATGCTGCGCATATCACTCTCTTCATTTTCTTTCTACTCATTATTTCTGTATTAATCATCTTTTTCATTGTTATATAATTTCTCATTATCTCATTATATACATTTCTCAATTTCAACTTAGAGGTTGATTCTCATACCCATGGTGAAGGTGCGGCCAAGAGCTACGTTGCCAGCGTCGATGCCCTGATAGAGGACAGAGTTGGCGACAGACATTTCGGGGTCGTTGCCCAAGTAGCGGGTGATGGTGACGAGGTTGTTGGCCTCGGCCCAGATGGCTAAGCCCTGGAGCCAGCTGAGGTTGACGGGCACCTGATAGTTGAGGCGCACGGTCTTCAGACGCAGGTAGGAGCCGTCCTCAATCCAACGGTCGCTGAAGCGAGAGTTGCCCATGGGATCCTGATAGCTGATGCGTGGTATGTCCGTGTGCTGTCCCTCGGCGCGCCAACGGTTGGTCATGGCGGAGGTCTGGTTGTAGAAATTGAAACCGCCTTCCAGCAGCGAGCGCTGGTAGTTGTAGATGTCGTTGCCCAGCGAGTAGTTGAAGCCTACGTGGAGCGTGAGGTGCTTCCAGTTGAGCGTGGCGAAGATGTTGCCGTAGATGTCGGGGTTGGGATTGCCGATGATGGTCTTGTCGGCCAGGCTGATCTCACCGTCGCCGTTGATGTCGATGAAGCGCATGTCGCCTGCACGGAACTGCTGGTGTGCACCCGTGGCATCGGTGAGGTAGAGATAGCCGTTCTTGCCGGCGGTGGAGGCCTCCTGGTCGTCAGCTAAGACACCGTCGGTCTTGTAGCCGTAGAACATGCCGACGGGCAGGCCCACGATGGTGGCGATGTTGTCCTGGCCATAGATGCTGGAGGTGTAGCCCTGAGCATCCTGCTTGCCATTCACGTAGATGCGGTCGTCGTTGGGCAGCGTCTTCACCTTGTTGGTGTAGTGGCCCAGGCTGGCGCCTACCTCGAGGCTGAGGTTGCGTGCCACGACAGGCTTGGTGGTGACGGAGAGCTCGAAGCCCTGATTGTCAAGCGAGCCGCCGTTGCTCCAGTAGTTGTTGATGCCGGCAATGGGGTTGTTGAAACTCTTCAGCGTGAGCAGGTTGGTGGTGTGGTGGTAGAAGTAGTCGAAGTCTACAGCCACGCGGTTGTTCAGCAGGGCGGCCTTCATGCCGATGTTGAACTTGCCGGTCTGCTCCCAGGTGATGCTCTCGTTGCCGATGTTGTCGAGGATGGCAGCGGTGGAGCGCCACAGGTATTTGCTGACACCGAATGAGGTGCGTGCGGCGTAGTTGTTGATGTCGTCGTTGCCGCTGATGTCATAGCCCGTCCTCAGCAGCAGGTAGTTGATGCCCTTGGTCTGCGGGAACCATGCCTCGTTGCTGACGGCCCATCCCAACTGCAGGCTGGGGAAGAGACCCCAACGCACGTCGCCCAGCTTCAGGCCGTCGGCTTCCGAGCCGAAACGGCTGCTGCTCTCCATGGCCATTGACAGCTGTGCGAAGTAACGGTTGCGGTAGTTGTAGTCGGCATTGGCATACCAGGTGAGGCCGCGCCATTCGTCATCGGTACCCGTGGCCTCCACAAAGTCCATCTTCGTGGTGATGTTCGGCATCTTGTCGTTGCCGGCAGAGGAATACTGTCCCTTCGGCGAGTTGTTGTCGAAGGCGAAGGATGTGAAGCGCAGGCCGCCGTAGATGTCGATGGTGTGCTCGCGCAGCTGCTTCTTCCACTCCAGGCGTGTGTCGCTGACGACGGAGGTTTCTTTCGAGAACATCGACATGGCCATGTTCTGCACGCGGCCGATGCCGTCGATGAGGAACGTCGGCATGCCGCCCTTCGGACGGTAGTAGCGCTGCGACACGCGGTCCAGTGTGTAGCTGAACGTCTCTGTCAGCGAGAGGTCGGGGGTGAACTCATAGCGTGGTGCGATGACGGCGTTGAAATGGGTCGTCTCCACGCGGTTCTTGTTGATGTCGTTACCGTTGGCTAAGAGTGCTGTCGGGTTACCAAGGGTGAGGTCGGGGTCGAGCATCGTGAGGAAGTCGTCGGCCTCGCACATCGTGGATGACAGCTTACCTGTAATATTATTATAGGTATAAGGGTTGAGGAACGGCGACTTGGCGAGTGCCAGGAAGGTGGGCGACGAGATGGTGCCGGAGGTGAGGTCCTGCGGTGCACCGTTGTCGAAGACGTCGCGGTTGATCTTGGCAAACGACATGTCGAAGCGCGTGGTGAGCTTGTAGATGATGTTGATGTCGGTGTTGAAGCGCACGTTCAGGCGGTTGAAGCCGTTCTTCTTGGCCGTGCTTTGTCCGTCGGTGTAGCCCAGCGAGAGGTTGTACATGCCGATGTCGTCGCCACCCTGCACATTGATGTTGTAGTTCTGGTTCAGGGCTGTGTGGTAGACCTCGTCCTTCCAGTCGGTGTTGTTGTGGAACTTGGTGTAGTAGTATTTCGACGGGTCATCGATGAGGAACTTGAACGTCAACGGGTCGGTGAAGTCGTTGATTTTGGGGAAGGTGCCCAGCATCTCGGTGGCATAGAGCCGATACTGTCCGGCGTCCATCATGTCGGGTGTCTTCGGCACGAGGGTGACGCCCACGCCGACGTTGGCATCGATGCGGGTAGCCATGGAGTGGCCGCGCTTCGTCTCGATGAGTATCACGCCGTTGGCACCTTTGGCGCCATAGAGCGCGGTGGCGTTCTTCAGTACGGTCACCTGCTCAATGTCCTCAGGGTTGATGTTCAACAGCAGGTTGGTGTAGTCGCCATAGTGCAGCGTGGAACGTGTCTGCTGGATGTCCTGCACGATGCCGTCGATGACGAAGAGAGGCTGTGCATTGGCATTGAGCGAGTTCAGACCGCGTATGAACATGGATGCTCCATAGCCGGGGCCGCCGGAGCGTGTCACTGAGCGCACGTCGGCTCCGAGCGCGTCTTCGATGTCGGTCTCGATGGTTTGCGATGTGGTGTTCACAATCTTTGCCGTTGTGGTAGCGCCCACTTGTGTTGTCTTGCCGTACATGGGGCGGAACTTGTCGCTGAGCATCTCGATGCGCAGGGGGGCGTCGGCACGGCCGATGCCTACCTGCTGGCTGAGGAACTCAGGCGAGTGGACATAGAGTGAGGTGGCAAAGGTGGGTACCTTGATGGTGAAGGTGCCGTCATCGTCGGTCATGGCGGTGTACTTCGCATCGCCGAGCGCCTGGATGAGCACACCGGGCAGCGGCTGCTTCGACACGGCGTCGACGCAGATGCCCTTCACCTCCATCGTGGGGTAGGTGGGCATCTTCACCACGGGTTTCTTGACCACGGCAGCCGCTTCGTCTTCGGTGGTGTACACAACGTCATCGTCGTCTTGCGCCATCGTTGACGTCACCATGAAAACATTCAGAAAGGAAAATAGTAGGATGCTGTATCGTCTCATAGCTGTTTACTCTTTAGCAGTTTCATCTTCAGGTTAGTAATTGCCCCGGTCATACTTGTACTCAGGATGCTCTTTCAGATAGGTGTCAAGCTCCTTCGGGCGCAGGATGATGCAGTCGAAGCGCATGTTGGGGTCGTAGACATCGATAAACGCTGACCTGATGTAACACTCGACACGCAGGTAGGGGAAAGTGTTGCCCGTTCCAAAGTAAGCTATGGGGAAAGTGAAGTCGCCCAGATAGATGGTGTCGACGCGTGTGGGGTCGCTGGTGTACTCGTTCTGCAAGCACCATTTCTTGTCCTTGTCCTTGTTCTTGCCAGTCTTCTCGGCATATCCTAAGGAGACACGGAAGTTGTAGGGCTTCGACTCGTAGTAGTTGCTGAGGATGTTGGCAGGAACAGTAACGATGTAGATGCTGTAGGTGGTGCTGCGCACACCCGGCAGACTGAATACCGCGCTGGGTATGGCACCCTTGGCAATGGGAGGCATGTCAAGATAGGAGTCTCTTGAGATGCGCCCGCTGATGTCAGGATTCTGTGTACCGGAGGCAACATAGACGCGCTTGGCCTCGCTGACGTTGACGGCGTCCATCACATTGCCCTCAGCCTGAATCACCAGCTCGGGGTTCCAAGTGTTCCAGGGCTGCATGCGCAGGCTGTCGGTAATCCACATGGCACCGTTGCTCTTGTCGTCACGCACGGCGCCCTCAAACAGGCTGGCGGCGTCCTCGCTGTAAATCTTGGTACCGAGGGTGGAGTAGAGCGAGTCGGCTCGAAGCGTCTGACCGGTCTGCAAGGTCTTCAGCTTCTTGTTGTCGTAGAGGTTGTTGTTGTAGAACAGGTCATTCACCAGCATGTTGTTGACGGTGGCCTCGGTCAGTGAGTCAACGTCGCGGATGGAGACTGTCGTCTTTGTCATGTCATTGCCATTGATTTCCTCGATGTATTCGAAGGAAGGCACATACTGATAATACTGCAGGATTTTTTCCTTGGCTTTCGTCCAGGCTTCGTTGGTGGGCACCAGCATGGTGTAGTTGCTGTCCTCACGGTTGATGTAGGCGAAATATTTGGAGTAAAGGTCGTTGTGCTCGTCGAAGATGGAGTCGAGGTAGGTGATGGCACCGTCGACAATAGGACCTTGCACACTCTTGTACTCGTTCAGCTTGCGCTCGTCGAAACTGTGATAGAAGTTGGCAATGGAGTCAATGGGATAGTCGTTGGTGTTCAGCGACTCGTAGATGTTGGCCACGAAGGGTATCTTTCCGTTCAGCACGTGAAGGATTCCGTTGTGGGTGTTCACGTTGGGCTTGGAAATGTCTACGTTCTGAATGGTGTACTGACGGTTGCCATTGAAGTGCATGAGTTTCTCGTTGACGGTGTACAGGCTCTTCTCCACCAGTCCTGATGCAGGATAGCTGTTGCGTGCCACATGATTCTCTACGAACTCGCGCAGCAGGCGGCTGTTGTTGAAGGCCTTCAGCGTCTCGTAGTCGTAGGTGCCGTCGGCGGGAGCCCATACCGTGTAGGTCTGCGTGTTGTTGAGCACAGCGTCGTAGCCCGTCCTCTGCAGCAGTTCTTTAAACTGCGACAGGTTCTTCGTGGAGGCGATGTTCTCCCACAGCGTCTGGTTCTGTGTCTCCAGAAGTGTGCTGTCGGCCTCGTAGTGGTCAGTCCAATCGGAGCAGGACGTGAAAATGAGAGATTGAGAAAATGAGAAAATGAGAAATGCTGCGCATCCCAGTTTCTTCAAACTCGTCATTCCCTTTGTCCTGTTGTTTATAATTGTTGTTTTCATATCTCTAATGATTAAATAATTTCTCATTTTCTCATTTTCTCAATTTCTGCATTTCCTCTTAGTACATGTCTTCCAGGTAGCGTGTGTTGTTGTACACATTCTCCGGGCAGAACTCGATGTAGTCGAGGTGGAACTCAGCGTTCTTCATGTCAATCACACTCTTGCAGCGCAGCCAGTAGTCACCCTGCTTGAACTTCTGCTTGGTGATGATGCGTCGCAGGTCCTGGTTGTGGCTGCGGGCCACCTTGCCTTGGAAGTTGTAGGAGAGCGGTCCGCGCATGTAGCCGAGGTTGCGCATGTTGCCGTCGCTTTCGATGCCCTTGTCCTCAAACAGCTCCCAGTCGCACCAGCCTGTGATGACGTCGGGTGTGCCGTTGGAGTTCTTGGCGGGCTTGATACGCATGTCGACGGGAATGTCGAGAGCCTTCATCGTTGACAGGTCAGAGCTGGTGCCGAGATAGAACTGCAACATGCCACGCTCATTCTCCGTGGTGTAGCCGATGCGCAGCTCGTAGGTGCCATCGGGCATGGGCGGCAGACGGAAGGCGAAGTCATAGTTGCCCATGCAGTTGAACTCGTCGCCCTGATAGTTGCTCCAGCCGTCGCCATAGTGCGGGAAGTAGAGGAAACGTGTGTCGTCGCCGTTATAGATGGCCATGTATTTGAAGAATCCGGGCGGGATGCGGATGTATCCGCAGCCGTTGTGGCGGTCGGTACTGGTGCCGCCCTTGCCTCCGTTCTGTGCCTTCACCCAGTCTTCCGTACAGCCGCGGAGATTGGTGGACATCATCTCGCCGAAGAGAGCAGTGTCGTCGATGCGGATGCGCTCGTTGAGGGCACCCTGCGGCACGCGTTTCTCGTAGGCCAGCATCTCCTTGACGGGGTGGATGTATCCGTTGAGGGCCTGTATCTGAGCCTTGGTGCCCTGCAGCTCGATGCCGTTGAAGAGCACGGTGTGCATGGCGGCAGAGCCGAGGTCTGCTATCTGGTCGGTGAGCGAGTTGTTGGCCACCACGCGGTTGAGCAGTTCCTTGCCACCCACACGGCTGATCTTCAGCATGGTGTAGGGCAGCATCGTCTCGTAGTATTCCACGTAGGGCATTTTGCTCGTCTCGTTGCCCACACCTTTGCGCACCAGCATGTCGTAGGCAATCTTACATTCAAGGATGTGGTAGCGCATGAACATGCTCAGCGTGTTCCACGGATTCTTGTAGTCGGTGCCTGTGCTCACTTCGATGTGATGGTTGCGGGGATAGTCGTACCAGCCTGTGCCCTGGTCGGCGCAGTGGGCGTAGACACTGTCGGCGTAGGCCTTGAGGTCTTCGATGCTGGTGATGCCGTGTTCGGCCAGCACCTGGTCGCTCTCAGCGAAGATGGTGTAACCCAGCATGCGCTCCTTCGGTGTCCAGAAGTCGGGGTTGCCCACCTTGACGAAGTCGGTAGACTTCACCTCAGTCAGCGAGTCGGCCAGACCTGTGAGCTTCATGGCCTGCGAGAAGAGGGTGAAGTCCTCTGGGTGGTTCTCCAGCTCACCGGCTATCAGCATGTTGGAGCGGCGGATGACGCAGTCTATCTCATGCAGCACGCCGTTCTCCAGCTCGTTGTCCATGCTGGTGATGGTTGAGGCACGGCTGACCAGCATCGCACCTGTCTCAGGGTCGATGCTGGTGTTGATGTCGCGTCCCAGCAACGTGTTCAGCGTCCTGGAAGCGCTCATGTCTACACCCATAATCTTGGTGTTGAGCAGGTGGAAGAGGGCTATGTCCTCGCAGAGCGAGTCCGTGAGACCTTCCAGTCCCGGCTTCGTCATGCCGTTGTGAGGAATCTCGAGGTTGACAGGGTCGTTGTAGAGACTGTCAAGATACTCGTCAACGGCCTCGTTGGTGGGTGCGAAGCATGTGTAGGTGCCGTATGCTGCAAGAATCTTGTCGTAGCCGATGCGTGACAGGATATAGTTGAAGCTGCTGAATTTCTCGCTTCTGTTGGTGAGGTAGTCCTCGATGGTCTCACCTGTGAATGTGTAGAGGTTCGACTCGTCGATGTCTTCCTTACAGCTGGTGACCATTGTGCAGTTCATAGCGAACAGTGCTGTGCAGAGCATCCATGTCGCTGTTTTCTTTATCTTGGTAATCATAACTATGAACAATTAATTATGAACTATAAACTATTTCTTCGAAGTTGTCTTCTCCTGTATGTAGACAGGGTTCTGTCTGAGGAGCTTGTTCACCTTGAGTTCGTTCTCTTCCACTGGCCAGTAGAGGTAGTGCTCGCCCTTCATCTTGTAGGAGACGGCATCGCCGCTGGGGCCGTCGTCGCCGTTATACTTTCGTATAATCATGTCCAGCATGGGCTTGTAGAGTTTCGGCCCCTCTGTCATGTCTGCCAGCAAGGTGTTGATGTTGACACCTTCCATGTGGCGGTAGCTGTAGCGCAGGAGGTCGAACCACCGCTTGCCTTCGAAGCAGAGTTCACGCTCACGCTCGTTCATGACGAGCAGCTCCATGTTGTCTTTTGTCTTGAAGGTCTCAAATTTCAGCGTGTCGGTGGCGTTGCGCATCATGGAGCGCTTGTTCACGGCCTGCACCAGGTCGAAGGCCTGCTTCAGCACCACGGCGTCGCTGTCGTTGACAGCTGTCTCGACGAGCGCCTCGGCTTTCATCAGCATCACGTCGGTCAGACGGTAGACAATCCAGTTCTGGCCGAACTGCTTGTAATCTCTGTTGTTGAGACTCTTTTCAGCGCCTTTGGTGCTACTGGAGGTAAACGATTGCCTGGACAGGTCGCACATCTTTCTGATGCTCATCTGCTCCATCTCCTCATTGTTGGCTTCGAAGACGTTGTTCCAGAAGCGGTAGTCGTTCTTCGTCAGGTAGAACTTCTTTCCCTGCGGTGTGTCGGCCGACTTGTCAGGGGAGTTGAACAGCCCTGAAGCCATGAGGATGCTGTTGTTGCTGTTTTCGCCATTGCGGTAGTAGTAGTCTTCCAGTGCCGTGTTGACGTTGTCCTGGTCGATGTACTGCCATTCCAGGATGCTTTCGCGTGAGTTGCCGCCTGAGCCGAATATTTCACTCATGGCGTCATCGCCGTCAATGAGGTGATAGATGTCGTTCTCCTCCTCTTTCAGGGTGGTCATCACTTTGTTCTCCTCGTAGTAGCGGTGCTTGGAGTTGATGACAGTGTCGCAGAAGGCAATGGCCTGCTGGTAGTCGGCGGTGCTGTGTGTCATGGCAGCTCTCCAGAGGAGGATGTCGGCCATGAGTGAGTAGACGGCGTCGCGGGTCATGTAGCCTTTGTTGCGCCAGTCATTCTCGCCGTAGGCGCCGCTGCGCATGATGTTGCGCTGGGCTTCCTGGAGGTCGTTGAGGCAGTTCTGCAGCACTTCGGCGGGCGTGCTCTGCGGCAGCAGCTCCACCTCTGAGTCGTTCTCGTAGGAGTGCGTGGTGTAAGGCACGTCGCGGAAGGCACGTACCAGATAGAAGTAGCACAGCGAGCGCAGTGCCAGCATCTGCGAGCGGATCACCTCATAGTCGCCTTTCGTAAACTCCGGGTCTTCGTCCATCACCGCCTCGGCATGGTTGAGCACGATATTGCAGTTGTTGATGACTTTGTAGTAGTCGCCCCAGGAGTTGTATCTGTTGGTGGGCAGGAGGTTGACGGCTGTGATATTGTCCAGCGTGTTGTCGCTGAGGTCGGAAAACTTCACCAGCTCGTCAGAGCGGAAGGCTCCCCAGATAATGGCACGCTCCTGAACGTTGCGTGCTATCATGGAATTGTAGCATCCGTCCACCATGGTCTCCACGTCGCTCTTCTTCTTCCAGAAGTCATTGCCCACGATGCGGTCGTTGGGATAGATGGTCAGGAAGTCGGTGCAGCCCGTGATGGCCATTGTTGTCATGGCAACAACGCAACCCACGAAACTGCCAGCAATGTATTTCTTTATCTTTGTAGTCATATTGCTATATACTATTAACTATGAACTATTAACTAATTAGAATCCCACTTCAATGTTCATGGTTACCGATCTTGAACGAGGTGTCTGGTCATAGTCCTTGGCAATGCCCCAGGCTCCGGCCGATTTCTCCGGCTCGATGCCGCTATACTTGCTCCAGAGGAAGAGGTTCTGTCCTGACACACTCAACTGGAGTCTTCTCAGGCCGAGTTGCTTCAGCACTTTGCTCTTGAACTTATAGCCCAGCTGAATGTAGCTCATACGCACGAAGGATCCGTCTTCCACATAGCGGTCGCTGCCCTGCCAGTTGTAGCCGGTGTCATACATGGCACGCGGCATTGTGGTGACGTCGCCGTTCTTGCGCCAGCGCCAGTTCACGGCCGAACTCTGATTGTTGGCATTGAACATCTTCTCCAGTTCCATCTTGGCTGCATTGACAATCTTGACGCCCTGGCGATAGTTGAAGCTGGTTCTCAGCCACCAGTCGTCGTACTGGATGTTGAAGCCGAAACCGCCTTGCAGATGTGGGTTGGAGTTGCCTAAGTAGACAATGTCGAGCGAGTTGATCTGACCGTCGTGGTTGATGTCCTCGTAGATGGCGTCGCCGCCCTGGAACTCGTAGGTCCATGTACCGTCAGTGTAGTTGTACTTCTGGCGGATGGGCATTCCCTTGGCGTCCATCATCACCTTGCCCTGGTCGTCGATGGCGATAGGTGCGGTCTTGCCGGCTGCCAGGAACTCGTTGTTGATGTAGTCGCGCATCTGTTCGCCGTCCCATCCGTTACGCTGCTTGAGGTTGGCCAGGTACTCGTAGGTGTACTGGTAGACGCCCTTGTAGCGCAGACCGTAGATGGAGCCCAGCGGGTTGCCCTTCTGGATGCGGTTGAGGTATTCGCCGCGGGCATCGCTCTTCCATTCCGAGTTGATGCTCTCCAGCACGCTCTCGTCCATGTCAACAATCTCGTTGAAGTTCTGCGAGATGTTGAAGTTGGCGCTAAACTTGAACTTTCCAATCTTGATGACTTGGTTGGCCTGGATGTTCAGCTCCCATCCCTTGTTGGTCATCTCGCCTACGTTGGCCGACGACAGCGATGTGAAGCCCGTATATGACGGGATGCGGACGCCGCCCATGAGCAGGTCTTTGGTGCGCTTGAAGTAGAAGTTGAAGTCACCGGTAATGCGGTCTTTCAGGAATCCGAAGTTTCCACCCACATTGTATTGTGTGGTGCTCTCACGGTTCAGGTTGTCCAGGCGCAGACCTTCGAGGAAGGTGATGCTGTGCTTGTTGAGGGCGTCGCCATAGATGCCTTCAGCATTGTAGCGCGAGTACTGCAGGTACTCCTGGCCCGGGGTACGTCCCACGATACCCCATGAGGCACGGAAGGAAAGCATGGACAGCCATTTCTTCGACCACTCCATAAACTTCTCGTCGATGGTGTTCCAACGGAGGGAGACGGCGGGCGAGTAGCCCCACTTCTTGTTCTTGCCAAACTGTGTGGTACCGTCGGCGCGCAGCGAGACGGCGAAGCTGTAGAGACCTCCTTTATAAGATAGGTGTCCTGAGTAGGCTGCCGACATGGAGCGTCCCTGTCCGTTGCTGGTGCTCATGCTCTCGATGGCGGTGTCGACGGTGGTTGAGGTCGTGCCGTTGGGCGCATTGCGGTTAGCCACGCTCTGGCGGTTGTTGGTGTTCGTGTTCATCTCCCACTGCAGCAGCATGGTGCTGTACCAGTCCTTGTTGTGGAACTTCGGTGTGAAGGTGAGCGAGTGACGTGTGGTGAAGCCCAGCGAGTTGTAGTCGTAGGCGTCCGACTTGTTGTAGTTGGTGTCTGTCCATCCCTGTGTGGAGAGCGAGCCGGGCCAGTATTTCGATTCGCTCAGCGAGAAGATGTCGAGATAGACCAGACCCGTATAGTTGAGCATGGTCTTCTGGTCGTCCTTGCCCAAGAGATAGTAGTCAAGCTTGAACTCAGGCGAGATGCGGTAGGTGCTCTCGTTCGACCACGCCTGGTTGGCTATGGCCACGGGGTTGCCCTGTCCGCGCATGGAGCTGAGCTGCAGCGACGAGGTGCCTGCCACCGACGAGCCGGCAGCATTGGATGCGCCCGATGGCAGCATGATGTAGTATTCTTCTGTGTCGCGTCCCAGAGCGTCCTGACGGTACACCGACATGTTGGGTGAGAGCACTCGTGCGCGTCCCAGGATGTTGCCGTCGTAGTTGCGGTGGTTGGCGGTGTAGGTCAGCGGGAAGGTGGTGCGGAAGGTGATGCGGTCGCTGACGAAATAGTCGAGGGCCAGACGGGTGCTGAAGCGGTCCAGCTTCTGCTTGATGATACTGCCGTTCTGGTGGTCGTAGCCGGCCGAGACGCGGAAGTTGGCTTTCTCACCGCCACCGGTGATGGTGAGGGTGTGATACTGCGTCCAGCTGGTCTGCTGCACCTGCTTCACCCAGTCGGTGTTGTTGTTCCAGTTCTCAAACTCTGCCCACGAGCGGTTGTAGTTGATCTCGTTGATGTTGGTGGTAGCCGTTGAGCTCTGTGCGGGGTTGTAGTACATCTCCTTCAGCATCATGGTGTAGTCGTCACCGTTCAGCATGTTGTAGCCGTCGGGCTGCCAGCTGGCCTGTACGCGGAGCGAGTAGTCCACCTTGGCTTTGCCGCGTGCACCGCGCTTGGTGCGAATCTGAATGACACCGTTGGAACCGCGGTTACCCCAGATGGCCGTTGCGGCGGCATCCTTGAGCACCTGGATGTCTTCAATGTCGGCCGGGTTGACCGAGAGCAGTGCGGCGTAGGTCTCTTCGTTGGCGCTGGTGAAGTCGAAGGAGGCATCAGGATTCTCGAAGATGTTGCCGTCGACGACGATGAGCGGTTCTGCGCTGCCGTTGATGGTGGTGACACCGCGCAGACGCATGGAGGTGCCGGCGCCGAGGTTACCCGAGTTTGACACGATGTCCAGACCGGCAATCTGTCCCTGCAGGGCCTCGTCGGCGGTGGTGAAGCCCAGACCTTCCACCTCACTCATGTTGAAGGTCTGTGTGGCCACCGACACTTCTCGCTCGGGAATGGCCAGGCCGCCCTGACTGTACTTGCGCTTGGCGGTGACGGTCACCACCTGCATGACGTTCTCGTCCTGCAGCTTGATATTGAACTTAGTCCTCGTGCCGATGGGCAGCAGTACGGTCTTGCTTCCCACGTACGACACCTTCAGCTTGTTCTTGGCGTTCTTCACCGTCATGGAGAAGTTACCGTTCAGGTCGGTCTGCGTGTAGGAGACGTTACGGTTGTTGGCGTCTACCTCCACCACGTTACAGAGCATCACCGGACCGGATGAGTCGGTAATCGTACCCGAAATACGTATCTCCTGGGCAAAGCTAAATGAAATATGACAGATGATAAATGACAGACTTATCAGCAGTCGCTTGCTTATCTTGTTTCTCATAGCTTTCAGTTTGTATAGCGTTTATAGAGTTTTTCTTCGAATAGCCGGCGATAGGCCTTGAGTCTTGCCGGGGCGTCCTCGCCTGTCCATAGTCCGTCGTAGCGTCGTGAGTCGGCATTGGGGCTCAGCGGTGTGGAGATTTGGTGCACCACGGCGAAGGACGAGGTGGAGAGGGTGCATTTCTGGTTTCGTCCCGAGCCTTGTGTGGTGATGACGTAGTCGCGGGCCAACTGGTTGGTCAGTATCGACGTGTTGTTGCCATCCACTGTGACGGTCTGCCCGTTGGCATCGGTCACGATGATGCGGCCGTTGCCACCTTCCACGTTCACACGCTGGCGGATACCCAGGGTGTCGGCGCAGGCGGTGGGGAACTCGCCCTTCTCTACCACGACATCGGCAAAGATGGAGTTGTCCTGGAAGTGGTAGCGCACAAAGGCATTGATGGCTTCCACCATGGCCAGGGCACGGTCGCGGTCGGCGGTGAGCTCGGCTATCTCTTCGTCTGTCAGCACGCCGATGTTCATCAGCCTCTTCCAGATGGAATTGAACACCTTGTTCGCACCGGAGCCGGTAGAAGCCGGCTGGCGGTCAACGCTTTCCTGATTCTCCAGATACTTAGGATACCATTTGTCGAAAAGCACCTTGATGTCCGACCATTTGGGCAGTCCGCGCTCATAGGCGATGGCCATGGCGTTGTCGTCGGGTGCATAGACGGTGTAGTTATACGAGTTGAAGTAGTTGACGTTTTCCGTCAGGCCGCCTTTGTTGGCAAAGGGGTGATACGACAGGCGTGTCTCCTTGTTGGTCGTCTCCATCTTCTGGATGAAGCGGTCGTTGGCAAACTCCATTAGGCTGTCCATGTCTACGTCGTTGCACATGTTATAGAACTCTCTGAAGCGGGTCGAGTCCTCCAGTACGTTCAGCACTGAGCGGTGGGGCGGCTCGATGACATGGTCGATAGCGTAAGCCTTGCCGTTGGCCTGGTTGTAGGTCTGCGTGATGTTCGACACCGGTGTGATGCCTTCTATCTGTGATCCGCTGAGCACGCGGTTGCCGTCGAACATCACAGCGCCGCCGTGCTTCGTCTTATAGAACTTGTTGGTTCCCAGCGTCTCGCCTTCGCCCAGCACGATGGTGTGATAGTTCAGAATGTCGATGAACAGCTGGCGGAAGTCGGCTTCACTCACCATGCCGAGCGAGTCGGCGGGCTCAGTGCCCACGGTGCGTGTCTCGGGGTCGTACTTCCATCTGGAGCAGAACACGTAGGGGCTCTTGTTCTGGTAGTAGAACTTCAGGGCGCGCGGCTGTGCCGACTTCAGGTAGGCGGGGTCAACATAATAGTTGGCAAAGGCATCGTCGGTGGGGATGAAGAAGGCGTAGTTGGCGCTCATGGCCAGCAGATAGGCGTAGTAGTTCTGTCCCAGGTTCAGGGGATTCTTCGTCTTGCCGTCGTTCACAGCTGTGTTCATGATGCGCATGTTGCTGTTCAGGGTGACAGGTGCCGAGACGGCGATGAGCGAGGGCGGTGCAAACACCCTGTTGAGCATGTAGATGACGCCGTTGTTGGCTATCTTCACGTCATAGATGCCATCCTCGGTCTTGTTCAGTGACTCTAACGAGATGCCCATGGGGTCGTTGGCCTCGTCCATCACGCGTCCGAACTTCGAGGGTACGGAGCTGGTGAAGCTGCTCTGCATGAGGTTGTCGACAATCTGCAGCACGTTCTGCAAGGGGATGGAGTCGATGTTCTCAGCCAGGTTCTCTATAGTGTTGGGCTTCTTGCCGAAGGCGTCGATGAGGAAGGTTCCCTCGCCGCCGGGCAGGAAGTACTGCTGCATGGCCTTGTCGGTGGGCACGAACATGGCAGCAATGTCCTTCAGCGGGTCTTCGCCGGTGTTGCCCGAGCTGTAGTTGTTCCATCCCGGGTCGTAGGAGAGCACATATTGCCCCAGGTCATTGCCGTTGGGGTCTCTCATCCTCTGCGAGTTGTTCACACCTTCCGAGCGCAGGCTCATGTAGCGCTTCTGGTAAATCTTCTCCGGGTGGGGCATCTTCGACACGTCAAGGCCGGCTTTCTCCTGCTCCTCATACCAGTCGTTGTAGCGCTTGGTGGTGGCAGCATCCTCATAGGGGGCGCTGAAGCGGTCGAGCATACGGCTGAAGAGGTTGCTCTCACCATTGGTGCGTATCACCTCAGCCATATTGCCGGGAGGCACCAGCACGTCCTGCATCTGGTGGATGTATCCGTTCTTGCAGGTGATGTCGGGGATGATGATCTTGTTGCGGAAGATGTAGGCTGAGTGCTCTTCCTCATCGTAAGGCGTGCCGGTAATCACCTCGAAATCGCTGTTTTCGCCCTTCGTGGTGATGTTGTTGTTGGTCATCTGCTCCTCGGTGAAGTGCACCATCATCGGCCTGGTGGCATCCATGACCATGTACAGCCCCTGGTCGTAGTATTTCTCCCAGTAGCTGTTGTTCACGGGCATGGCGGCCTGGTTGGGCAGGTAGGTGATGGTGTCGATGACGTCAGCGCCCGTAGTGTGCTTCATGGCCTGCCCCTGCCTCACAGCGGTCGATCCGTCACTGATGTTTGAGAGCATCTCCACCAGCATGGCATTGTCGAGCATGGAGCCATAGAGCAGTTGGCGCTTCATGGCTTCTGTGAGGTCTTCGTAGCGCCTCACACCCCAGCTGTTGTTCTGGTAGAAACGGTTGAAAGCTTCATCGTTGGCAGGGAAGATGGTCTTTGAGCCCGTCTTGCCCAATGTCTCGGCATAGCCAAGGTCATCGATGAGTCGCAGATAATTGGTGAATGTGCCTTGAAGCACATTGCCCGTACCGGCCGTCAAGGCCTCAGGGTGCTTCATTGCCTCATAGATGCTGCTGCCCAACCACGACGGGTAGTTGCCCGGGTCGTCAAGGTCGTAGTCATCCGTACAGGCAGTGAAGACACCGCACGCAACAGACAGGCAGGCAGCAATGCTTGCCCTGCCAGCCATTTCCAAAAAGCGGTGTTTCATACTATATTTTTTAGGTTTTTTATGCAATTGCGATTGCAAAGGTACGATAAATGTTGTGAACTGCCAAAAGAAAACAAACAATTTTTAAAAAAAGCCAAAAAGAATCTGTAGCGTTCCATTTTTTTTGCGTACTTTTGCAGCGTTTTTTTGGATAACCCTTATTAATATAATAATGTATAAGTTCCAACCGATACTTAAACAGACTATCTGGGGAGGCGACAGCATCATCCCCTTCAAGCATCTCGACCAGCACCTCGACCACGTGGGTGAGAGCTGGGAGTTGTCGGGCGTTGCCGGCAGTGAGTCAGTGGTCAGCGAGGGCCCCTGTGCCGGTATGACCCTTAATGCCTTGGTGCACAAAGAACGTGAGCGGCTCATGGGTCACGACAATTATGCGCGCTTCGGCGATGTGTTTCCCCTGCTCATCAAGTTCATCGATGCCAGGCGCGACCTTTCCATCCAGGTGCATCCCAATGACGAGGTGGCCCGGCGCCACGGCCATCCTATGGGTAAGACCGAGATGTGGTATGTCATGCCGTCTCCGACACCCGCACCGTCCACGCCGCCATTCCTCTATTGCGGCCTCAAGCGTTCCATCACTCCTGAGCAGTATGCAGACATGGTGGCCAATCACACCATCACCGAGGCACTGGCACGCTACGATGTCAGCGAGGGCGACGTGTTCTTCATCCCTGCCGGGCGCATCCATGCCATAGGTGCCGGGTGCTTCGTGGCCGAGATTCAGCAGACCAGCGATGTCACCTACCGCATCTACGACTATAACCGTCGCGACGCCAACGGCAACCTGCGCCAGCTGCATACCCGCGAGGCCGCAGAGTCTATCGACTACACTGTGCAGGACGACTACCGCCTGCATTATCGTCCCACTGCCAATGTGCCGCAGTCGCTTATCCGCTGTCCTTATTTCACGACATCGGTCTACGACCTCACCGAGCCGATGCTCATCGACTATGCCGACCTCGACTCCTTTATCATCCTCATCGGGCTAAAGGGCGAGGCACTGCTGACCGTTGAGGATACAGATGCCTTCGCCTCACAAGTCACCCTGCGTGCCGGAGAGACGCTGCTCTTGCCTGCCACCACCGAGTTCTTGCGGATAGAGGGCCAGCTGAAAATGCTGGAGACCTACGTCTAAAGCAGAGCCAAGCCAGAAGAAGGCCCTGCAGACTCACCCCCTGCCCCTCCCTGCAGTTTCAAGGCAACATGGGTTTTAAAAGTTTCCTGCCGAGAAACCATCGGATTCTCGGCAGGAAACCA
>JAEEPZ010000031.1 GCA_016285055.1 Prevotella sp. | reverse complement strand
GCTGTCCCTTCTTCGCTGTCCCTTCTTCGCTGTCCCTTCTTCGCTGATAGAATATTACAGACATTACAGACCCCACCCCTCGCTCGGCCGAAGGACGCTTGCAAGGCAAGAACCCCTCCCCGTAAGGGCAGGGTTCAAGAGGGAATGGCTGCGCATTGAGCTACGCGAAGGGCAAGGCGCGGCAAAAAGTCTCGAAGGGACGATAGAACTCGGGTAACGAACTGACCTATTTCGCGCCATAACTATGACACTCCATCCGTACAGCATGTGTCTTTTTGCCATCTGGGGCTTTTATGCAATAAGTTTCCTGCCGAGAAACCTTTGGTTTCCTGCCGAGAAACCGATGGTTTCTCGGCAGGAAACTTTTAAAACCCATGCTGCCTTGAAACTGCAGGATTCTCACATGGTTGAAATCCACAGAAAAGCTATTGTCTTTAACTCCTTTAACTCCAAAACTTGCGAAAGTTGAATTTGAAATGTTTTATAAGCGAAGAAGAGGCAGCGAAGAAGAGGCAGCGAAGAAGGGGCAACGAAGAAGGGGCAACGAAGAAGGGACAGCGAAGAAGAGGCAGCGAAGAAGAGGCAGCGAAGAAGAGGCAGCGAAAAAGTTACAGCCCCCACCCCTGCCCCTCCCCTTGAAGGGAGGGGAGTGCCTCACGGAGTTCCTGCGGCGGGCAAGGCAATAACCTTTTTCCAAAAATGTTTTTCTTGTTTTTATTTGTTTTTATTGGTTTTTTCTCAGGCCGCTTCGCGGTACAACTCACATAGATAGCGACGCAACTCTGTCACTTCATCCGCACAGCACACGTTTTTTTCAGACACTTTCTGCGCTTAAGGTACGAGCAGCTCTGAGACGAACAGGCGCAGGTCTTCTCCGCGCAGTCCTTTTTTCAGGATGGTGCCGGTGCTGTCGACCACTACCAGATAGGGAATGGAGGAGACACGGAAGGCCCGGGCGGCAGCTGCACCCCAGCCCTTCAAGTCGGAGAACTGCGGCCAGTCCATCTTCAGGTCGGTGATGGCCTGTCGCCAGTTTTCCACTTTGTCGTCGAGCGAGATACCCACGATGCCCAGCCCTTTCTTGTTGTAATCGGCGTATAGCTGCTTCATAAACGGCATCTCTGCCCGGCATGGCTCACACCATGAGGCCCAGAAGTCGATGATGTTGACCTCATGCTGTCGCAGCTCCGCAAAAATGCTCTGCTGCGTGCTGTCGGGCGTGAGGAGTGTGAAATCGGGCATGATCTGTCCCTCGTCGGTATTGATTCGGCTGTTGAGAAGAGAGAGTAGCTTGACAACAGGCCTACGCTGACGATAGTTGTCAGGCATCTTGGCAATGAGATCTTCAAGGAGGTCGGCATCCTCCTGCTCGTCGATGAATCGCACCGCCAGCATATATCCCAGCTCGTTGTTGATGTTCTTCACTGCCGCCTCTTTCATCTTTCGCTCCACCTCGTTATAGAGCTGCAGATAGCGTTCTGCCACAGCCCAGTCGTTCTCCGGGGCCATGGTAGTGTCGTTGCTGACGAGCGCCTCTATCTCGTTGATTTTCTCATAGTAGGGAGCTGTCTCCAGCATCAGCTGCTGCAGGGCATCGTTGGCCGTCGTTCCTCCGATGGTTCCCTCCCCCGTGGTTGCCGACAGCTTCATCTGCACCGTGCCAGGCTCGGTAAAGAAATTGACGTTGTTGGCTGGGTCGTCCATCACGAAGATGGTGTAGAAGCTCACCGTGTCGGTCTTTGCCGCATAGCTGAACTTCCCTTGCGCCACCGTCAGCGTGTCGACAGTAAATCCGTCGCCATCGACCAGCAGCAGTTTCTTGCCATCGGGCAATCCCTCCACCGTTCCTTCCAGATGGAAGTTGTTGGCATCCACTTTCGGTTTCTCAGAACAGGCAGCCACCGCCAGCGCCAAGACCAAGGAAAGAACACAAATGTCCTTTTTTACTCCCACTTTTACTTCCTCTTTAACTCCCACTTTTATTTCCTCTTTAACTCCCACTTTTACTTCCTCTTTAACTCCCACTTTTACTTCCTCTTTAACTCCCAATTTTACTCCCAATTTAACTCCCACTTTTACTTCCTCTTTAACTTCCACTTTAACTCCCACTTCATTACACCAGATACTGGTCGCTGATGCTCTCGTTGTTGATGACCCGGAGTATGGTCTCTGCAAACATGTCGGCCACGCTGATCTGCTTCACCTTGGCGCAGCGCTGTGTGTAGGGGATGCTGTCGGTGAAGACTATCTCGGTGAGCGCCGACTCCTGCACCCTCTCGCTTGCCGGCCCGCTCATCACGCAATGGCTGGCACAGGCACGCACGCTCTTGGCCCCAGAAGCCACCATCAGGTCGGCTGCCTTGGTGATGGTGCCAGCCGTGTCGACCATGTCATCGACAATGACCACGTTCTTTCCCTCCACGTCGCCTATGATCTGCATGGTAGCCACCACATTAGCCCTGGCACGCGTCTTATTGCAGAGCACGAGCGGACAGCCCAGGTACTTGGCATAGGTGTTGGCACGCTTCGAGCCGCCGACGTCGGGCGATGCGATGACCAGGTCTTCAAGCTTCAGGCTCTGCAGATAGGGCAGTATCACGCCCGATGCATAGAGATGGTCGACGGGGACGTCGAAGAACCCCTGTATCTGGTCGGCGTGCAGATCCATGGTGATGACACGGTTCACTCCTGCCACGCTGAGCAGGTCGGCCACCAGCTTTGCCCCGATGCTGACGCGAGGCTTGTCCTTCCTATCCTGGCGTGCCCATCCGAAATAAGGGATGACAGCGTTGATGGTGCGCGCCGATGCCCGCTTGGCTGCATCAATCATCAGCAGCAGCTCCATCAGGTTGTCGCTGTTGGGGAAGGTGCTCTGCACCAGGAACACGTCGCGTCCGCGGATGCTTTCCTCATAGCTCACGGCAAACTCTCCGTCAGAGAACTTTGTGATTTGCAACTTGCCCAGTGGACAGCCCAGGCTTTGGCAGATTTTCTCTGCCAGGTATCTCGTGGCAGTACCCGAGAAGACCATATAGTTTTGTGTACTCATTATTATATATATTGTTTATAACTATTCTCAGGAGTTAAAGGAGTTAAAGGAGTTAAGGGAGTTAAAGGAGTTAAAGACAAATGACTCTCACTTTTTACTTCTCACTTTTTACTTCTCACTTCTTACTTCTTACTTCTTACTTCTCACTTCTTACTTCTTCCTTCTCACCATCCCACAGCCCTCTGCAGCATTTTGAAGTGAGCGAGCAGAGCCTTGAAATCCTGCCCCCGATGGATATTGAAACGGTTCCACAGGTCGCCGCACACCACCACGCCTCCAAAGCCCAAGTCGGCCATCAGAGGAATGTTGTCAAGACTGATGCCGCCCAGCGCATAGACATGGCGATCAATCAGTCCGTGACGCGAAGCCTCTTTCAGCTCGTCCATGGTAAATGCCTGTTTGTCAGCAGAATTTGTATGGCTGTCAAAGATAGACTTTAAGAACACGTACTTGCTGTTCTTCTTTGCTTCCCTCAACTGCGAGAGAGCCGTACATGTGCGGCTGACATGTCCACGATAGCCATAGGGCAATGCGTCGTCAGGGTTCTCCAGATGGATGCCCTTCAGTCCGTACTCCTCCCGCAGGTAAAAAAGATGGTGAACAGTGATGCGCTTATAGTAATCGTCGGCCAGCAACGTCAGCAGTCGCTCGGAATAGACAGGCTCGGCCGACGGCTTGAAAAGGTGCAGGTTGTCCATTCCTTCCTCGAAGAGGGCGGTCAGTATCTTGTCTTCCTCCACGAAGAACGTGGACTTAGTCATAATGATGAGTTTCATCCTTACGTTGCTGTTTGCGGTGCAAAGTTACGAAAAGAAGTGAGAAAACCAAAAGAAAAACGCATTTTTATTTTGTTTTTCCCCGTTGCCGTGACTTCTGTGTGTGAAAGAAGCTAAAAAACGTCCATTGCCATCATTATTTCCCCTTTTTTTGTGGTCAACTTCACTTTTTATGACAAAAGTATAGATTAAAATTGCTTAAAACGGCAAGAGTTTCAATAAAAAGCACTACCTTTGCAGTCGCAACGAAAAGGGCGAAAATGCCCCTATGGCCTTTTAAATGCCCTCTACGGACATTTCGCCCTTGCAGAAGACTGATACTATTTACATAATAAAGAATGGACCAAACGTTTGACAACGACAGAATTCTGAAGATTAACATCGAGGAGGAGATGAAGAGCTCCTACATCGACTATTCCATGTCGGTGATTGTAGCCCGTGCCCTTCCTGATGTTCGCGACGGCTTCAAGCCAGTGCACCGTCGTATCCTTTACGGTATGATGGGCATCAACAATGTGAGTACACAACCTTATAAAAAATGCGCGCGCGTAGTGGGCGAGGTGTTAGGTAAGTACCACCCCCACGGTGACAGCTCCGTCTATGGTGCCCTTGTCCGTATGGGCCAGGCGTGGAACATGCGCTATATGCTTGTTGACGGCCAGGGCAACTTCGGCTCTGTGGACGGCGACTCACCTGCCGCCATGCGATACACCGAGTGCCGCCTGTCGAAGATGGGTGAGCACATCATGGACGACCTTGACAAGGACACCGTTGACATGGACCCCAACTTCGACGACTCGTTGAAGGAGCCCAGCGTCATGCCCACCAAGGTTCCCAACCTGCTAGTGAACGGCGGCAACGGCATTGCCGTCGGTATGGCCACCAACATGCCGACACACAATCTGGGCGAGGTCATTGACGGTTGCTGCGCTTACATCGACAACCCCGACATCGACACCGACGGTCTGATGCAATACATTCCCGGTCCCGACTTCCCCACTGGTGCCTACATCTACGGTCTGCAGGGTGTTCGCGATGCCTACGAGACCGGTCGCGGCCGCATTGTGATGCGTGCCAAGGCTGAGATTGAGGCAGGTGAGCAGCACGACAAGATAGTGGTTACCGAGCTGCCCTACGGTGTTAACAAAGCCGAGCTGGTGGGGTACATTGCCGACCTGGCCAACCAGCACAAGGTGGAAGGCATTGCCAACGTCAACGACGAGTCAGGCCGTCAGGGCATGCGCATCGTCGTAGACTGCAAGCGCGATGCCAACGCCAATGTCATCTTGAACAAACTCTTCAAGATGACCGCACTACAAAGCTCATTCTCAGTCAATAGCATCGCGTTGGTTCCCATTCCCGGCACCCACGGCAAGCTTCGTCCGAAGCTCTTGACGCTGAAGGAGTGCATCCGCTACTTCATCGACCATCGTCATGAGGTGACCATCCGCCGCACGAAGTACGACCTGAAGAAAGCGCAGGAGCGTGCCCACATCCTGGAAGGCTTGATCATCGCCGTGAACAACATTGACGAGGTGGTGCACATCATCCGCAACTCGAAGACCCCGACCGACGCCCAGCGTAACCTTGAGGCACGCTTCGACTTGGACGAGCTGCAGTCGAAGGCCATCGTCGACATGCGCCTGTCGCAACTGACCGGTCTGCGCGTTGAGCAGCTGCACCAGGAGTACGACGACCTGATGAAGCTCATTGCCGACCTTCAGGAGATTCTGGACAACCCCGAGCGCTGCAAGCAAGTGATGAAGGACGACCTGTTGGAAGTGAAGGAGAAATACGGCGATGACCGCCGCACCGAGATCATCCCCTTCGACCACGAGTTCAACGCCGAAGACTTCTATCCCGACGACCCCGTTGTGATCACCATTTCACACATGGGTTACATCAAGCGCACCCCCCTCTCCGACTTCCACGCCCAGAACCGCGGCGGCATGGGCACCAAGGGCGCCCGCCATCGCGACAACGACTTCACCGAATACATCTATCCCGCCACTATGCACAACACACTGCTGTTCTTCACCCAGAAGGGTCGCTGCTACTGGCAGAAGTGCTACGAGATACCCGAAGGCGACAAGAACTCGAAGGGTCGCGCCATTCAGAACATGCTCAACATTGAGCCCGATGACGCCATCAACGCCGTGCTGCGCATCAAGAACTTCAACGACGAAGAGTTCCTCAAGTCACATTATGTGCTGTTTGCCACCAAGCAAGGCATTGTGAAGAAGACCTGCCTCGAGGCTTATAAGAATGTCCGTGCCGCCGGTGTGAAGGCCCTGCTCATCAACGAAGGCGACGAGGTTGTTGGCGTCCGTCTGACCAACGGCAAGAACGAGATTATCATGGCCAACCGCAACGGCCGTGCCGTTCGCTTCAACGAAGACCAGGTTCGTGCTATGGGCCGTGTGTCCACCGGTGTCATCGGTATGCGTCCCGACGACGGCGACGACGAGGTGGTGGGCATGGTCTGCGTCAACGACCCGCAGACTGAGACCATCATGGTAGTCTCGGAGAACGGCTACGGAAAGCGCACCGACATTGAAGACTATCGTAAGACCGCTCGCGGAGCCAAGGGTGTGAAGACTCTGAATATCACTGAGAAGACCGGCCGTCTGGTAGCCATCAAGGTCGTTACCGACGAGAACGACCTGATGATCATCAACAAGAGCGGCATATTGATTCGCCTGAACGTGTCTGAGGTACGTGTCATGGGCCGCGCCACCCAAGGCGTTCGTCTCATCAACCTCACCAAGAAGAACGACGTCATTGCCTCTGTGTGCAAGGTGCAGAAAGCCACCGAGGAAGAGCTTGCTGAAGAAGCCGAAGCCATTGAGGACGTTGAGACCGACCCGACCCTCACCGACAGCCCCTTAGTCACCGAAGCCCCCACTGACTCCACAGTCCCCTTTGATTCCGACGAGTCAGAAGACACTGAATCATAACACTAACCCTTTAATAACATCAACAACATGAAAAAGATTCTGATGATGGCCATGATGGCAGCAGCTGCCACCACCGCCTTTGCCCAGGATGCCCTGGTGAAAGAAGCCAAGAAGCTGTACTCCTCCGGTAATCTGGTTGAGGCCGCTCAAAAGCTTACTCCTGCTCTCACTTCCTCTGCTACCGCCAACAAGGCCGCAGCTTGGAATCTGATGAATGACATTCAATACAAGATCTACAGTGACGAATACCAGAAGATGCTTCTTCATCAGCCTGCCGACACCATGAAGGCCGTCACTGCTTTCCTTGATGGTTTCAAGGCCGCCACTGAGTGTGACAAGTATGCGCAGCAGCCCAACGAGAAGGGTAAGATAAAGAACCCCTACCGCAAGAACAACGCCCCCCGTTACCTCAACGAGCGCCATCTGATGTACAACATCGGTGCCATGTGCTACCAGAGCCACAACATGAAGGGCGCCATCAAGTCGTGGGAGTCCTACATCGGCACCGGAGCCTCGTCCATCTATGATGACACCAAGCTTGCCCCCGATACCCTTATCGCCGATGCCGCCTACAACTCCGCCTATCTGAGCTATCTGGAGAAGGACTACGACACCGCCCTTGCTTTGGCCGAGAAAGCCCTCAGCTACCCCGGCAAGGAAGAAGGCTGCATGGACCTCATCCTCTACACGATGAAGGACAAGAGCACTACCCACGCCGACTCTTTGGCCTATCTTGCCCGTCTGAAGGAAGCCCACAAGACCAACCCCGGCCGTGACCTCTACTTCAACCTGCTGCAGGACTACTATGTCCGTGCCAACGACTCCGAGGCCCTGATGGCATGGGCGAAGGAAGAGACCCAGATGAACTCTGGCAACAAGATGGCCTGGGCCCTTCTTGGTGAGGCTCAGATGAACAGCGAGCACTGGGACGAGGCCATCGAAGCCTTCAAGAAAGCCGCCGACATTGACCCCTCTTGGACCCCTGTTGTCTTCAACATCGGCATCTGCTACAACTCCAAGGCCATTGTTCTCAACGACCAGCTGACCGACAAGAAGACCATGCGCATCAGCAACGAGAACGCTGAGAAGGTGAAGGATGTTCTTCGCGAGGCCCAGAAGTATCTGGAGAAGTCACGCGAGCTCGACCCCAACCACGAGCAAGCCCGCTGGCCCTATCCCCTCTACCGCATCTACTACTCCCTTGGTTTGAAGGACAAGATGGCCGAGCTGGAGGCTATCGACCCCTCTTTGAAGGACATCTAAACAACAATGTTGAATGTTGAATGCTGAATGCTTCATGCTGAATTGTACAAACAGATATGTCACGTCTTATTCTCATCTGCAAGCAATTATGCATTAAGCATTATGCATTCAGCATTTTACTTATGATGTTGCCGTGCCTGGCGACCGCTCAAAAGAAAGAGCTGTCGCAGGCACGGACTTTTATTAAGAGCCGTAACAAGAACTATGCTCAGGCCGATCAGCTGATGAGCAAGTTGCTCAAGGACTCTGCCAACCGTGACGACGAGCGCATCTACGCCATTCTTTTAGAATCCGTCAAGGGTCAGTACGACCAGGCCAACGAGCGTCTCTATCTGAAGCAGAACCAAGACACCGCCGCCTTTTTCAACCTTGCCAAGCGCATGTTTGTTATTGCCGAGACCCTTGACAGCCTTGACATGCGTCCCGACAAGAAAGGCCGTGTCGTCACTGAGCACCGTCATAAAAACGCCTCCATGCTCCATCACTACCGTGCTAACCTGTACAACGCCGGTACCTTCTTTCTCCGCAAGGGCAAATGGAGTGATGCCTATTCCTTTTTCAGCACCTATCTCGACTGTGGTGTTCAGCCTCTCTTCAGTTCGTATGCCTACCTGACGAGTGACAAGCGTATGCCCGATGCCGCCTATTGGGCCACTTACAGCGGTTACAAGCTTCAAGACGCCGAGAAGACCCTTCGTTATCAGTCGTTGGCTATGACCGACACTGTTCACTCCGACTTCACCCTTCAGTTTATTGCCGAGGCCTACCGTTGGCAGGCCAATGACAGCGCCTATGTGTCTACCCTTGAAGAAGGTTTCCGCCGTTATCCCTTCTTCACCTATTTCTTTCCCCGTCTCATTGACGCCTACACAGCACGTGAGGATTACTCCCGCGCCCTCAGTCTATGCGACCACGCCCTTGTGCTCTGCGACACCTGTGACATCTTCCTCTTCGCCAAGTCATCCGTTCTTCTGAGGATGGAGCGTTGGCAGGAGAGTGTTGTTTACAGCGAGCGTCTCATCCACAAGAACGACAGCATGGCCGAGCCCTACTTCAACGCCGGCACCGCCTTTGTCAATATGGCCGAGAGCCATGCTGCCTTACAGGACAAGAAGCTTCAGCGCACCTATTACCAGAAGGCCCGCACCTATATGGAGTACTACCGTCTGTTGATGCCCGATGAGAAGAAGAAGTGGGGGCCCGCTTTGTACCGTATCTATCTGAACCTCAACCTTGGCCGTCAGTTTGACGAGATTGACCATCTTCTGAACTCCTGATCTGTGCGTTCCCTTTGTTTCCCCTTTTGACCCCCTTTCATCATTTCATTTCTGATATCCTATGAGAAGAATCACCATTGTAGCCGGTGCCCGTCCTAACTTTGTGAAGGTAGCGCCCCTTATCCGTGCCATTCAGAAGACCTCCGACGCCAGCTACCTGTTAGTGTATGCCGGTTGTTCCGACGACCCCACCCTTGAGTCCAGCATTTTCGATGACCTTCAGATGCCTCGTCCTGATGTGTACCTTGGTGTTGACAGTACTCGTCTGAACGAGATCACCAGCCGTGTGATGTCCTCTTTCGATGCCTTTCTCGACCATCACCCCACCGATGTTGTCATTGTTGTCGACGACCTTGCCTCCACTATGGCCGCTGCCATTGTGACGAAGAAGCGCGGTTTGAAGCTTGCCCACCTTGTTGCCGGCACCCGTTCCTTTGACATGAGCATGCCGAAGGAAGTGAACCGCCTTGTCATTGATGCCCTCAGCGACTACCTTTTCACTGCCGGTGTGAAGAGCAACAGTGTTGCCACCCGTGAGCAGTCTGACGGTGCTGGCACCTATATGGTTGGCAACATCCTCATGGACACCTTACGTTTCAACCATTCCCGTTTTGTTCCCCCTTCTGGTTTTTCCCTTGCTCCCTCCAGTTATCTGGTGTTCACCCTCAACCGCAAGGCTTTATTGTCTGATGAGTTGAAGCTTCAGCATCTTCTTGTTGCTATGACCGAATCGTGCGGTGGTTTTCCCATCGTTGCCCCTTTGCGTCCTCAGTCCCAATCCATTGTCTCCCGTTTGGTTGGTCCCTCCTCTGCTATCACCTATCTGCCTCCCCTGCCCTATTTAGAGTTTGGCTGGCTTACCTCTCATGCGAAGGGCATCATCACCGACAGCGGCAATGTGGCTGAGGAAGCCACTTTCAACGGTGTTCCCTGCATCACTCTGAACAGCTACACCGAGCACCAGGAGACCGTCAGTATTGGTTCCAACGTTCTTGTTGGTGAAGACCCTGTCCGTCTCTCTGCTGAACTGTCCCGTATGGTCCGTGGTGAATGGAAGCGCTGTGGCCTGCCTGACCGTTGGGACGGTCGTACTGCAGAGCGCATCATTCAGATACTGTAAAACAACAAGTCGAAAAAATGGTGTCTTATCGGGCTCGATAAGACACCATTTTTTCGGCTCTTTCGCTTATGATTTTCCTATGATTTACTGATGGCGGCAGCCTACGGTGAGGCTTATTGTTGCTTTGCTAAGGATTGTTCTTTTCGAATAGAGCCATTCTTTCTTCGAGCTGCGCATACTGGTGTTCTTTTATGAACGATGTGCATACGCGCAGTCCTTCCTGTTGTGATCCTGTTGTGATAAGGCAGATGGCTGAGACACCATAGTACATAAGCTCACGTGCGAGCTGTCCGCTTGTCATTCCCGGGTATCCTATGGTGAAATAGAATCCGTCGGCTATGGGCTGGTCGAGGTCTTTGTCGTAGACGATATAGAAGCGGTGCCGGCAGAATATCTCTTTCAGCCGGTGTGCTCGTTCTCCGTAGACCTTCACCTCTGAGCGGAAGTCGTACTCTCCGTCGGTTGCCGCCTTTAGCATGGCCGCCATGGCATACTGTGCTGAGTGGCTTGTTCCGCTGCTGAGTGCATAGAGCATTCGTGTAGAGAATACCAGTCCGAAGGGCAGTCCCTCGTATCGCTCGGCGAGGTCGGGGAAGTGGCGGTGGAAGAGACGGTCGCTGATGCATGTCACTCCGATGCGTTCTCCTGCGTAGCTGAATGCCTTTGAGCCAGAGATGAGGAGGATGTAGTTGTCGGTGTAACGTGCCACCGTTGGCTGATAGGGCGGCTGGAACGGTACGCTGAGATCCTGCCGGAAGTCCATGGCGAAGTATGCGAGGTCTTCCATGACTATGGCGTCGTACTTTGTGGCGAGCGCCCCTATGGTCTGCAGCTCCTGCTCTGTGAGGCACACCCATGAGGGGTTATTCGGGTTGCTGTAGACGATGGCGCAGATGTTGCCGTTTGCGAGGTAGGTCTCCAGCTTTGGCCCGAGCTTGTCGCCGCGGTAGTCGTAGACGTCGAAGGTGACGTATTTGACCCCCTGCACCTGCAGCTGCATCTTCTGCACAGGGAATCCCGGGTCGATGAAGAGCACGGTGTCTCGGCGTTTGTCGGCCTGTGAGCATGTGAGGAAGGACGCGAAGGTGCCCTGCATGGATCCGCATACCGGGACGCATCCCTCGGGAGCGATGTCAACGCCGATGAAAGCCTTGACGAAGCGCGATGCCTGTCGCTTGAGCTCGGGGTAGCCCTGGATGTCGGGGTAGCTGTGCGCTATGCCTTCGCGTAGGGCCTTGACCTGAGCGTCGACGCCGACCTGTGCGGCGGGGAGGCCGGGTATGCCCATCTCCATCTTGATGTACTCTACGCCGCTCTGCTGCTCGGCCTGTGCTGCTACCTGCTTTACTTCGCGGATGGTGGCCTTGGCAAAGTCGTTGACGCCGAGATCGGCAATGAGGCGGTCGACGAGGTCTTTGTTGATGGGGGTGGGGAGAGAGGTGGTGGTCATTTTTTTTTGTTTTTTTTTGGGGGGGGTGTTTTTTTGTGGGCGTGGTGGGCGTAGTGGGCATTGTGGGTTTTGTAGGAAGCGGAGAGAGATTAGTTCTCGTAGTCGATTTCGTGGTCGAGCTTCTCGAGGAAATCGTCGTAGACCTCCTGCTCGACGTCACCCATCAGGAACTCCTTTTCGGCATCCTTGCGTATCTCTGCAATCCAGGCACGACGGGCACGGACATAGTCCTCACGAATGCGCTCACAAGCCTGCTCGTCGAGGGAGGAGAGGTGATAATAGTCGAGGATGAGTTGATAGCTCCATGCCCAGCGGTAGTCGCTGTAGTGGTTGTTGATGTCCTCGAAGCGGTCGAGAACCTGTTGTATGTTTTCGATGTCACCGTTCTTGATGTCGTCGACGAGGCGCTGCTCCTCGCTCTCCGGTGTCAGCAGTCCGCTGAGGTCGGCCCACGGGCCCTTGCCTATCTCCGACTTCGGCATGCTGAAGAATCCCTCCTTCTGTGCACGCTTGAGGACTGCGCCCATGTAGATGCGCAGGGCGATGTCGTAGTATTTCAGGCCCTTCTGGAGCGATGTGGCGTTGATGACATACTCGTGGAAGTTGTAGGTGGTGACATTGTCGCCCGATGCTGCCCGCAATGCCTCGAGAATCTTGATGCCCTGCAAGATTTCGCCTACGGTGAAAGGTGAGAGCCAGTCGAAGTTGATGATGGACTTCTTCGACTGCTTGGAGCGCTTGTCACGCTTGGGCCATTTCTTGATGTCGCGGTAGAGTCCCACGGTGGTGATGTTACGTCCCGGTGAGAGATACATCGTCTCTCCGTAGGCAATGAGATAGCTGAAAGGTAGGCATCGCGTGTCGGGATGGTGCATCAGTTTGCCGAAGCATACGCTGAACGCTCCGATGGTGGCCGGCATGAGGACATAGCTGCCCGATGCCGTCTTCGTTCCCCGCTCCAGCGTGCCGTAGTGTAGCGGTCCCATCTTGTAGGCATGGTTGGAGAAGTTGGTGTTTGAGCCCGCATTGTAGAACGAGAACTGTCCTCCGATGAGTAGGCTCGACTTGTGGTGACTGGCCGAGAACGGCCCACAGAAGGCTGCGCATGCTTCGCCGTTGGCCATGTAGGAGTTGGCAAAGAAGAGACTGGCCTCGGCAGTAAATCCGTTGGTGATTTGGCATGCCTCGCCTACGAAGCAGTCCTGCATCTTCACGCTGTTGTTGATGGAGCATCCGTCGCAGATGATGGAGTTCTCGCAGATGACCCCTGTTCCGATGAAGACCGATGCGTCCTCGCTGCTGAGGATGGTGCACTCGTTGAGGCGTGCGCATCCGCTTATCTCGCAGTCGCCCTTGATGACTGTGTTGGTGATGTCCTTTGTGTTAATGATTTTCACTCGGTTTCCGATGATGCCACGCTCGGGTGTTGACAGGCGCACTTCGTCGTCGATGAGCTGCTTGAGCTGGTTCATGAGCGCCTTGTCCGTGTGGTGCTTGACCATGAAAGCCGCCAGCTGCGAGTTCAGCTCTCGGAAGAGCGTGACGTTGCCGTCGCCCATCTCGTTGAGCACGCTGATGGTAGAGCCAGCGCCGTAGCTTGCCCCCTCGAGCGTCTCCAGCGTGGAGATGTTAGAGATGTAGCAGTCGTCGCCGATGGTGTAGTTGTTGATGAAGTTGCCCACCTTCTCTATGAGGCAGTCGTTGCCCACTGTGACATTGCGGAGCGTTGCGTCGTTGATGCCCGAGTGCTTGAAGAAGCCCTTTGCCACTTCTATCTTTTTCTCGAACCGTCCGAGGCGTATGTCGCCATAGAACATCACCCGGTGGAAGTTGTAGGGCCGGAATTCCTCGTCCACCATTACTCTTTTCCAGTCCTCAGCCCAGCAGACATTCTGCTCGAGCACCAGGATTTCGTCCTGTGTCAGTTGTCGGTAGTCTCTCATAAGTGTATGTGTTGTGTTTGGTTCAATCGTCGATGTTGTACAAGAAGTCGTTGTAGGGATACTTCTGGACATGCAGTTCGCGTACCTTACTATATAATAACGCGCGAAGTTCCTCAATATTGTTTTTCTGCCGTGCAGAAATGAAGATGCAGTCGCTTGTTGACTTAAAGTCGGGCGACTGTATCTTTGCCATCCATGTCTGTTTCAGCTCATCGAGCGAGATGTTCTCCTTTGTCGGCTCCGTCAGGTCGTCGTCGTCCTGCGGTGTCCAGTGGTAGGCATCGATCTTGTTGAAGACAATCATTGACGGTGTCTCGGCGCATCCCAAGTCGGCCAGCGTCTTTTCCACTACCTTTATTTGCTCCTCGAAGTCTGGGTGGCTGATGTCTACGACATGGACCAAGAGGTCGGCCTCGCGCACCTCGTCGAGCGTTGACTTGAACGACTCCACGAGGTCGGAGGGCAGCTTGCGGATGAAGCCCACGGTGTCGGCCAGTAGGAACGGCAGGTTCTCGATGGTTACCTTTCGGACGGTGGTGTCGAGGGTGGCGAAGAGCTTGTTCTCTGCGAAGACATCGCTTTTCGAGAGGAGGTTCATGAGCGTTGACTTCCCTACGTTGGTATAGCCCACCAGAGCGACACGGATAAGGCGGCCACGGTTCTTCCGCTGCGTGGTCTTCTGCTGGTCGATTTCTGCCAGACGCTGCTTCAGCAAGGTGATGCGGTGGAGGATGATGCGCCGGTCCATCTCCAGCTGCGTCTCTCCCGGTCCTCGCAATCCCACTGTGCCCTTGCCGCCTCCGCCGCCTGAGCCGCCGCCCTGACGCTCCAGGTGCGTCCACAGGCGCTGCAGGCGTGGCAGCATGTAGCGGTGCTGCGCCAGCTCCACCTGTGCCTTTGCCTCCGCCGTCTGTGCGCGCATGGCAAAGATGTCGAGTATGAGCGATGTACGGTCGAGAATCTTCACGCCCAGCTCCTTCTCAATGTTGCGCAGCTGCTTGGCGCTGAGCTCATCGTCGAAGATGACCATTCCCACCTGTTCCGGCTCGTCGCCCTCACCGTCCCAGTGGTCGTAGCGGTCCTCGCAGTCCTTGATGTACTGACGTATCTCCTGGAGTTTGCCGCTGCCTACGTAGGTCACCTGGCTGGGGCCGTTGGCCCGCTGGGTGAAGCGGCGGATGGTGCGGGCTCCAGCTGTCTCGGCCAGGAACTCCAGCTCGTCAAGATATTCCTTTGTCTTAGCCTCGTCCTGCTGAGGAGTGATGAGAGCCACCAGGAGAGCAGTCTCGGCTTTTGCTTCTGATATAACAAATTCTTTCATAATCGGCTGCAAAGGTACGAAGAAGTGAGGAAAAAACGAAAAATGTTTTCAGATATTTTTTTGTGGGCGAGGTGGGCGTGCACGAATACGTGCACCACTCGACCGGGAGGGAAGGGGGAGGGGCATGCACGAATACGTGCACCACTCAACCGAGGGACGGAGCACTTACTTTGCAGTGATGGTGACGATTCCTGTACTTAGACCCTCGGCGAGACACCTGAGCGTGACTGTTGACGGACTGCCGGAGCTCTGCACCAGCACTTGCGCCAAGCCGTTGAAAGCAGGAACAGCGAACTGCCTGCAGTCATTGCCCTTGGGATGGTCGTCGCCCAGATACATCGGGTCACCGTTGCCAACACCCAGGATGTGCGCTTCGCCCTCTAACTGGAATGACAGCATCGGGCAGGCATCAGGCACCCGCCGCCCCTTGGCATCCTGCACCTCCACGGTGATGACAGCCAGGTCCCGACCATCGGCCGCAATGCACTCGCGGTCGGCTTTCAGCATCGTTTTGGCCGCAGATCCTGTGGTAGCAATGGTCTCAGTCATGATGCGCTTGCCACCCTTGTAGCCTGTTGCCACGACCTTTCCCGGCTGATAGACCGCCTTCCACGTCAGGTGTCCGTTCTTCGGCATCGGCTGGCGGCCAAGCTTTTTACCGTTGACGGTCAGCTCCACCTCGTCGCAGTTGCTGTAGACCCATAGCGCTATCTCCTCGCCCTCATGCCCTTGCAGATTCCAGTGCGGGAAGACGTGCAGCACAGGCTCGTCAGTCCACCACGCCTTCAGGTAGAAAGCCTCGTCCTTCGGGAATCCGCAGTAGTCGAGGATGCCGAACTCGGAGTCGTGGGCAGGAAAGCCGAGCGGATTGGGCTCACCGCGATAGTCGAATCCCGTCCAGTAGAACAGTCCCGCCGCCCATGGCCGCTCGTCGTAGAACTTCCATCCGCGCTCTATGATGTTCTCATAGTTCTGCTCCATGGTGCGGTTTAAGCTGACCATCCGTCCCGGGTATTCCGGCGTGTTGAAGTAGCAGCCGCGAGTGCCGCATCCTGTAGTCTCCTCGGTGCCAACTATCTTCCACGATGGGTTGGCCTTCTTTCGGTTGTCCACATCATTCTGCACGATATAGTTGAACCCCACCACGTCGAGCCCTTTGATCAGCTCGCCGCCCCCCGCATTGGCCACTGTGCTGGGCCGCGTCGGGTCGTAGAGCCGGGTGTACTGACGCATGGCCTCAGCCACCCGCTTGCCTTGGACGGTGTTCTCGAGCCCCCACTCCTCGTTGCCGTCGCTCCAGAGGATGATGCAGGGATGGTTGCGGTCACGCTTGATCATACGTTCCAGGAGTCGCAGATGTTCTTCGTTGATGCCCATCAGGCGGTTCTCGTCGATGACGAAGATGCCTTCGCGGTCGCAGATGTCGAGGAGTGCCGGCGTCATGGGATTGTGAGAGGCTCGGTAAGCGTTGCACCCCATGGCCTTCAGCTGCCTGATGCGCCATGCCTGCAGAGCATCGGGGATGGCAGCCCCCACTCCGGCATGATCCTGGTGCATGTTGACGCCCTTCAGCTTCAGCGGCTCGCCGTTGAGCAGGAAGCCCCGCTCGCTGTCGAAGGCGATGTCGCGAAGGCCGGTAGTGGTGGTATAGACATCGGTCACCTTGCCAGCGACCTTCACCGTCGTCACCACCTGATATAGATAGGGATCGGCAGTGCTCCAGAGGTGAGGATGGTTTAAGTGAAGAGTGAAAAGTGAAGAGTGAATAGTTTGCTTCGCCTTCAGAGTGAGTGTTGAGGGTGCTGACTTGGCAACCTCCTTTCCGTCGGCATCGAGCAGGCTGTGACTCACTTCACATTGTTGGGTGGTCAGCGAGTGGTTGCTCACCTCCGTCTCCACATGAATGGTAGCCTGGTCGTAAGGCTGCTTCAGGTCGGCATAGACGAAGGTACCGAAGGGTGCTACGCTGACGGCAGCTGTCTTGACGAGCCATACATCGCGGTAGATGCCGGCTCCCTCGTAGAACCATCCCTCTTCCAGCGTTGCATCGGCACGCACACAGATGAGATTCTCTCCGCCGTAGTTCACATACTCCGTCACGTCATACACCTGTGTGGCATATCCGCTGGGCTCCGTTCCCATGTAGAAGCCGTTGAACCAGACACGAGCATTGCGGAAGATGCCGTCGAACTGCAGATAATACCTGCAGGGCAGCTCGTTGCCATCGCCCGATGGCTCTATCGTTATCTTTTTCCTATACCACCCCACGCTGTGCTCCGGATATTTCCAGCCTACGGTCTTATAGCCGTGCGAATGGCTGGCGTTGCCGGCATAGGGCAGAGTGGTCACCCAGTCGTGGGGTATCTGCACTTCCTGCCAGCCGCTGTCGTCGAACTTCTGAGCGTAGGGTCCCTCGTTATGAATAGAGTTGGCCTTCGTCAGATAGTTGAAATACTCCGTGCCACAGCCGAAATCCTTTTTCGGGTCGGCGGCATGACCCATGGCAAACTTCCATCCCTTGTCCAAGCGGATGGTTTCACGAACACTCTGAGCCTGAGCTCCAAAGACATGCAGCAAAAGTGCAAGCAGTAACATTTTCTTCATATCGGTGGCAAAGGTACAAATAAGCGAGCAAAAAGCGAAACAGTGACGCAGTTTTTTTTGAGGGTTCTTTAGCTTTTTCTGTTGGTGGGCGTGCACGAATACGTGCACCACACGACCATGCGGGCTGCTGAGGAGATATATTTTTGGGGGAAGAGACATTGTAGCAAAAAAAGATGACAAAATGTTTGGCGGTTACGAAAAATAGTTGTACTTTTGCAGCCGAAACGCATGAAAAGTAACAAAATGACACACACCAGTTCCTACTTCTACGGCTATTATTACTTTACAATATGATTGTGAAGCGAATGGTCGTGGCAGCAAGAAGAGAGAATGACTCATAACGCCCCGCTTCACAAGACAGTGAAAGCGGGGTTTTTATTTAATAAGAAATGTAAACAAGATTGAAGCATTATGATACAACCAGCAGAAAGACTCAACTCGGTGAGCGAGTATTACTTCAGCCGCAAGCTGAAGGAGGTGGCCCGGCTGAACGCTGAGGGCAAAGACATTATCTCACTGGCCATCGGCAGTCCCGACATGCCACCTTCGGAGCAGACCATAGAGAAGCTGTGCGAGGTGGCACGGCAGCCCAACGCACACGGCTATCAGCCCACGATGGGCACGCCGGAGCTTCGCCAGGCCATGACAGGCTTCTACAAGCGTTTCTATGGCGTAGACCTCGACCCGGCGAAGGAGGTGCTGCCGCTCATCGGCTCGAAGGAAGGCATCCTGCACGTCACTCTGGCCTTCGTCAACCCCGGCGACGAGGTGCTGGTGCCCAACCCCGGCTATCCCACCTATACCTCGCTGAGCAAGATACTCGGTGCAAAGATTGTCAACTACAACCTCAGGCCTGAGAACGGCTGGCAGCCCGACTTCGACGAGCTGGAGAAGATGGACCTGAAGCATGTGAAGCTGATGTGGACCAACTATCCCAACATGCCCACCGGCGCCCCTGCACGTATGGAGACCTACGAGCGCTTGGTGAGTTTCGCTCGCCAAAACAACATCGTCGTGGTGAACGACAACCCCTACAGCTTCATCCTCAACGAGAAGCCCCTGTCGCTGCTACAGGTGCCGGGAGCCAAGGACTGCTGCATAGAGTTCAACTCGATGTCGAAGAGCCATAACATGCCTGGATGGCGTGTCGGCCTCTGTGCCACCAATGCCGAGTTCATCACATGGATACTGAAGGTGCAGTCGAACATCGAGAGCGGCACGTTCCGCGGCATCCAGCTGGCCGCAGCCGAGGCATACAACAACAGCGACGAGTGGCACCGCATGGCGAACATTGAGACCTACGCCCGCCGTCGCCACTATGCCGAGCAGATCATGGATGTGCTGGGCTGCACTTACGACAAGCAGCAGGTGGGCATGTTCCTCTGGGGGCGCATCCCTGATATATATAATAATGTAGAAGACCTCACCGAGCGCGTCCTCCACGAGGCTCGTGTCTTCATTACGCCCGGCTTCATCTTCGGCTCCAACGGCGAGCGCTACATCCGCATCTCCCTCTGTGCCAAGGAGGAGAAGATAGAACAGGCATTGGAAAGAATCAAAAAAACGATATAATTCAACTTTCGTTAGTTTTGGATTTAAAGACAATATTGAAAAAGATATAATTATGGAATTAGATTTGCAACCGCTCAACCTGCCGAGCGACAATGAGCGCCCGTTTGTTATTGCAGGCCCCTGCTCGGCCGAGACCGAGGAACAAGTGATGAGAACCGCCCGTGAGCTGGCCATGAAAGGCTGCCACAACTTCCGCGCCGGTGTGTGGAAGCCGCGCACCAAGCCCGGTGGCTTCGAAGGCAATGGTGAGAAAGCTCTTCCCTGGATGAAGCGCGTCAAAGAAGAGACGAAGATGCTTGTTGCCACTGAGGTGGCTACTCCCGAGCATGTGGAGCTGGCGCTGAAGTACGACATCGACATCCTCTGGGTGGGTGCCCGCACCTCGGCCAATCCCTTCGCCATGCAGGCGTTGGCCGATGCCTTGCAGGGCGTTGACCTCCCCGTCTTCGTGAAAAATCCTGTCAATCCCGACCTTGAGCTGTGGATAGGTGCTATGGAGCGCTTGAACCAAGCCGGTGTGAAACGCCTCGGAGCCATCCACCGCGGTTTCTCTTCCTACGACAAGAAGATCTACCGCAACCTGCCGATGTGGCAGATTCCCATCGAGCTGCGCCGCCGCATTCCCGACCTGCCCATCATCAGCGACCCCAGCCATATCGGCGGACGCCGCGAACTCATAGCGCCCCTCTGCCAGCAAGCCATGGACCTGGGCTTCGACGGTCTCATCGTGGAGAGCCACTGCGATCCCGACAAGGCGTGGAGCGACGCCGCACAGCAGGTGACGCCCGACGTGCTCGACTATATTCTCTCGCTCCTCGTTATCCGCGACGAAAACACTACCACCGAGGGCATCCACGAACTGCGCAAGCAGATAGACGAGCTGGACAACCAGCTGATGGATCTGCTGGCCAAGCGTATGCGCGTGTGCCGTGAGATTGGCCAGTACAAGAAGGAGCACAATATGACGGTGCTGCAAGCCTCGCGCTACAACGAGATTCTGAGCAAGCGCGGTGCCCAGGGTGCCCTCTGCGGCATGGGGCCTGAGTTCGTGGCTCATGTCTTCGAGAGCATCCATGAGGAAAGTGTACGCCAGCAGATAGAGATTATCAACAAGTAACAGCGGGTGAACACAGCACTCCCGCTGCTAAGTAGGCTGTTTCCGTTTGGAAACACCGCTGGTTTCATTTCTAAATAACGCCATTCCCGCTTCTGAGTAACGGTATTCAGGAGCGGGAATGCTTTTTCCCCACATGTATCATTCCATCGGCTTCTGTCGTACCTTCGGGACTTATTGCCCGGTCAAGACGATAGCTGTTGTCACAAATTGTTTTTCTTGTTTTTATTGGTTTTTTCTCAGGCCGCTTCGCGGTATCAACTCACATAGATAGCGCAAGGTTTTGCATCCTTTCATAATTTTTGTCTGAAGAAAATCCGTGGTGAGAATCCTGCAGCTTCAAGCTAACATGGGTTTTAAAAGTTTCCTGCCGAGAAACCATCGGTTTCTCGGCAGGAAACCAAAGGTTTCTCGGCTGGAAACTTCGGTTTTTTACGGACTTTTTAAAAACAATAAAACAGAATGAGTTACAAACACTCACTTTTTCACATCGAGAAACGCAGAAAGTAGGAAAGTAGGCAAGCGGACATAAAGGCGTTTTTCAACGGAAAGTGCAAAGAAAAAATCTTTTTTCCTTTGCATTTTGCTCGCTTATGCTTACCTTTGTAGCCGCAAACCAATACAATGTCAGCATGAAGAGAATAGTTTCAGATATTTGGCTCACCGTCATCCTCGCTATTTGCGGAACGATGAAGGTGCAGGCACAAAAGATTCAAGTGGTGGATAAAGAGGGCAAGGGCATCGCGCTGGCCAGCGTGATGGACGGCAACGGCGTGCTCATCGGCCTGACCGACCTCAACGGCGTGCTTGCCGATGTGAAGGGGGCCACCGACCACGGCTACATGACTGAGGACGAGTTCAAACAGAAGTGCAAGGATATTAACGCTCTGAACAGCACAAGAAACTACTTACACATGCCCCTCGAAGACCTGGAGGCCTACGAGCGCCAGCATAACATTCCCGCCATCAGCGACGAGGTGCGCAAGGCCATATCCTTGATTACAAGGGACAGGTGGAAGTAATAACAGCATAGAAAAATGAAAATATTGGTTTTAGGAGCAGGCAAGATGGGAAGCTTCTTCATCGACCTGCTGAGTTTCGACCACGAAGTGGCAGTGTTTGAGCGCGACCCCAAGCGGATGCGTTTCACCTACAACTGTCAGCGGTTTACATCCTATGAAGAGATTGAGGGGTTCAAGCCGGAGTTGCTGATTAACGCCGTGACGCTGAAGTACACCATTCCCGTATTTAAGGAGGTCATACCCCATCTGCCCAAGGAGTGCATCATCAGCGACATCGCCTCAGTAAAGACCGACCTGAAGGAGTTTTACGAACAGGCAGGCATGCGCTACGTCTCTACGCACCCCATGTTCGGTCCCACCTTCGCCAACCTGCAGCAACTCTCTGAGGAGAACGCCATTATCATCAGCGAGGGCGACTACATGGGACGCATCTTCTTCAAGGACCTCTACCAGAAACTGGGACTGAACATCTACGAGTACACCTTTGAGGAGCATGACAAGACGGTGGCCTACTCGCTGTCTATTCCCTTCGTCTCGACCTTCGTCTTCGCTGCCGTGATGAAACATCAGGATGCGCCGGGCACCACCTTCAAGCGCCACATGCGCATAGCCAAGGGTGTGCTGAACGAGGATGACTATCTCTTGCAGGAAATACTCTTCAACCCCTACACCCACGACCAAGTGAGCCAGATACGCACTGAGCTGAAGGAACTGCTGGAGATTATCGACCACAAGGACGGAGAGGGGATGAAGGGCTATCTCACCAAGATACGCAATAACGTGAAACGCGACATTGAAATCAAATAGATCAGACAAGACCAAGACCTAACAACTATGATAAACAAACAACTACTGGAGCCTGAGAGCATCGTCGTCATCGGCGGCTCGAACAATGTGCACAAACCTGGCGGCGCCGTGGTGCGCAACCTGATGAGCGGCGGCTATAGCGGCGTGCTGCGCGTGGTGAACCCCAAGGAGGACGAGGTGCAGGGCATCAAGGCGTTTCACGATGCCCGCGAGCTGCCCCCTACCGACTTGGCCATCCTCGTGGTGGCGGCCCGGTTCTGTCCCGACTACGTCGAGCTGTTGGCAAAAGATAAAAATGTACGCGCATTCATTATTATATCTGCAGGCTTCAGCGAGGAGACGCACGAGGGAGCCATGCTCGAGCAGCGCATCCTCGACATCTGCGAGCAGTACGGGTGCGCTCTGATAGGTCCCAACTGCATCGGATTGCTCACCCGATGGCATCACTCCGTGTTCACCAAGCCCATTCCTCAGCTCAACCCGCGTGGCGTCGACTTCATCAGCGGTTCGGGAGCAACGGCTGTTTTCATTCTGGAAAGCGCCGTGACGAAGGGCCTGCAGTTCAACAGCGTGTGGAGCGTGGGCAACGGCAAGCAGATAGGCATTGAGAGTGTGCTGGAATACATGGACGAACACTTCGATGCCGAGCACGATTCGATGGTGAAGCTGCTCTACATCGAGAACATCGCCGACCCCGACAAGCTGCTTTTCCACGCCACCAGCCTCATCCGCAAGGGCTGCCGCATCGCCGCCATCAAGGCAGGCACATCGCAGGCAGGCAGTAGGGCAGCCAGCAGCCACACAGGTGCCATTGCTTCGTCCGACAGTGCCGTGGAAGCACTCTTCCGCAAAGCCGGCATCGTGCGCTGCTTCGGGCGCGAAGAGTTGACAACGGTGGGCTGCATCTTCACGCTGCCTCGCTTCACAGGCAAGAACTTCGCCATCGTCACCCATGCCGGCGGCCCCGGCGTCATGCTCACCGATGCCCTGTCGAAGGGAAACATGATGGTGCCGCCATTCCCGGAAGCCGTTGCCAACGAACTGAAGACAAAGCTGTTGCCAGGCAGCAGTGTGGCCAACCCCATCGACATCTTGGCGACAGGCGGGGCTGAGCATTTAGGCGTAGCCATCGACTATTGCGAACAAGCTGAGGGCATCGACGCCATCATGGTCATCTTCGGCACACCCGGCTTAGTGAAGATTTACGAGGTCTACGATGTGCTCGACAAGAAGATACGCGAGTGCAGCAAGCCCATCTTCCCCATCCTGCCAAGCGTCAGCACCGCCGGCCCCGAGGTGCAGGAGTTTCTGAAGCGCGGCCACGTGAACTTCAGCGACGAGGTGACATTGGCCACGGCGTTGACACAGATTATGAAGACTCCCGCACCTGCCGACCAAAACGTGGTGGTGAACGGAGTGGATGTGCCCCAGATACGGCGCATCATCGACAGCATCACGGAGAACGGCTACATTGCACCATCTCTTGTGCATGATTTGCTGAAGAGCGCCGGCATCCCCACGGTGCCAGAGTTTGTCAGCGACAAGAAAGACGAGGTGCTGGCCTTTGCCGAAAAGACGGGCTTCCCCGTAGTGGCAAAAGTAGTAGGCCCCGTTCACAAAAGCGACGTGGGCGGCGTGGCGCTGAACATTCGCTCAAAGGAGGTGCTCAGTGCCGAGTTCGACCGGATGATGCAGATTCCCGATGCTACGGCTGTCATGGTGCAGAAGATGATACGCGGCACCGAGCTCTTCATCGGTGCCAAATACGAACCGAGGTTTGGACACGTTGTCCTCTGCGGTCTGGGCGGTATCTTCGTCGAGGTGCTCAAGGATGTCTCGTCGGGCCTGGCACCTCTCAGCTATGAGGAAGCCTACTCGATGATTCGCTCCCTGCGCGGCTATAAGATACTGAAGGGCACACGCGGGCAGAAGGGCATCAACGAGCGCAAGTATGCCGAGATCATCGTCCGCCTCTCTACCCTACTCCGCTTCGCCACCGAAATCAAGGAAATGGACATCAACCCCCTGCTGGCCGACGAACAGGACGTCATAGCCGTCGATGCCCGCATCCTCGTGGAGAAATGAATCACTTAATTTTGAAGTTAAAAAGGGAGTAAAAGATGAAGTTAAAAAGGGAGTTAAAGTGGACATTACTCAGCTCCCCTTTCATCTTCCACTTTAACTTCCCATTTAACTCCCAATTTAACTTCCCATTTAACTCCCACTTTAACTTCCCATTTAACTCCCCATAAAAATGCTACAGATACGCTGCAAGAACAACAACGTGACGAAGAGTTTCCCTGAAGGTAGCTCACTGCTCGACGTCTATCAGGAGTTTGCCCAAGACATTCACCTGCCCTACCCAGTAGTCTCAGCCAAAGTGAACAACGTGTCGCAAGGTCTGAAGTTCAGACTCTTCCAAAACCGTGACGTTGAGTTCCTCGATGCCCGTGAAGGCTCGGGCCACCGCGTCTATGTGCGGTCGCTATCCTTTGTGCTCTACAAGGCCACACAGGATCTCTTCCCCGGGTCGAAGCTGTTCATCGAGCACTCTTTGTCGAGAGGCTATTACTGCAACTTCAAGAAAAAGGCCCCTGCGGGAGCTGTTACCGATGACGATGTGGAGCGGCTGAAAGTGAGAATGAAAGAGATAGTAGACCTTGACATGCCCTTCCGACGCAATGAGGCTACGACCGAGGAGACCATCCGTATCTTTGCCGAGCGTGGTTTCTCGGACAAGGTGAAGCTTTTAGAGACCAGCGGCCAGATTTACAGCGACTACTACACGCTGGGCGACACCGCCGACTACTATTACGGTCCGTTAGTGCCGTCTGCCGGCTATCTGAAGGTTTGGGACCTGCAGCGTTATCAGGACGGTATGCTGCTCCGCGTGCCCGACTGGAACGACCCGTCGCGCCTGGCCGAATATGTTGATATGCCCAAGACCTTCAGCATGTTTTCTGAAAAGACGCGGTGGGACATCATCATGCGACTATCCAATGCTGGCGACGTCAACAAAGCCATTCTCAAAGGCTATGCCTCAGAGCTTATCCAGGTCAGCGAGGCGCTACAGGAAAAGAAAATCGTGCAGATAGCTGAGGAGATAGCACAGAAGAAACCTAAATTGGTGCTCATCACCGGCCCGTCATCGTCGGGAAAGACGACGTTCTGCAAGCGCCTCGGTGTGCAACTCTTAGCCTGCGGCTTGCGGCCAATGGCGTTTTCCACCGACGACTATTTCGTCAACCGCGTGGACACCCCAAAACTGCCCAACGGCGACTATGACTTCGACAACATCGAAGCTGTGGACTACAAGTTATTGGAGGAGCATCTCACGCGCCTCATGCAGGGCGAGACGGTGGAGGTGCCCGAGTACAATTTCGCCACTGGCAAGCGCGAATATAACGGCAAAAGGCTGAAATTGCAGCGTGACGCCGTGCTCATCATGGAAGGCATTCATGCCCTGAACCCCTTGCTGACGAAGAATATTGCCGACGAGGCGAAGTTCAAAATTTATATCTCTGCACTCACCAGCATCTCACTTGACGACCACAACTGGATACCGGTGCGCGACAACCGCTTGCTGCGCCGCATCATCCGCGACTACAACAAGGGTGCATTTACGGCCCGCGAGACTATCAGTCAGTGGAAGAACGTATGCGAGGCTGAAGACAAATGGATTTTCCCCTTCCAGGAGACTGCCGACGTGATGTTTAACTCGGCACTGAACATCGAATTCGCTGTGCTGCGCCCTCATGCTGAGATTATCCTTTCAGCCATTCCCAGAAACTGTCCAGAGTATGGCGAAGCCCACCGTCTGCTGAAATTTCTCCATTTCTTCCTGCCCGTCAGCGACAAAGAAATACCACCCACAAGCATCATGCGCGAGTTCGTGGGTGGCTCAAGTTTCAAGTACGAAAGGTAGCGTCGTTTCTTCATAAGGGGCAGCAGATTTCTATGAGACAGGGGATTGTACCTTGCGGCGATGCTCGGTATGTTGCCCAATATAATATCCTATGACCACCGCCAAGATGGCGCCCACTGACATGATAAGGCGTTCTCTGGTAAATGCGTCTATGACCATGTTGCCCAAGGCCAAATCGATGCATATCATTATTGCTTGGGGTACGACGACGGCCGCAAACATGCAGGCGGCCGAACGCCACACGGTGCCCCATATTCCATAGCCGAAGACAGGTGCATAGCTGAACAGGAAGAGAAGCAACAAAAGTACCATAACGATGTTGAAGGGCAGAACGAAGACCAGCATGTTGAGCATGATCATCTGTGAGCCGATGAACATTTGAATGTAGAAACCTTCAGAGAGCGTGTGGCGCGTGTGGCGCGGTGAATGACGGAAGAGAAGCCACGTGGGAAAGATGAGGAACAAGCAGTTGATGAGGAAATACCACGCCACGCTTCCTAAATGTGAGAAGGCTTCAGTCACGCTCGTGGCCTTCTGTTGAACATTTTCTGGGCTGTTGCCGCTATTCAATTCATCGACAAAGGTAAAGGCGATGGACAGCATGAATATCAGCAATATGGGCGGATAGCAGTTGCGGCGGCGTCCGTCGAGATAGTCGCTGATGAGGTAGCCGGGGCGGAAGAGAAGATGCCAGATAGTAAGGGGCAGTGAGCGCTTCTCGACGTCGAACACATCGAGGAGCCCATCCCAAATGACATGCCAGTCGAGTCTTCCTGTTCCGGCCTCCTGTCCGCAGCGCGAGCAGAAGTTGCCGGTGTAGTCATACCCGCAGTTCAGGCAGTGGTGGACATCGCTACTCACCGTGCGGTAGTTGAACGGTTGGCGTTGCCAGGTACGAAAGCGGGCAAAGAGTGTCTTGATGCTCATAGGGCTATTCCTTGATGAGTTTCTTCTTGTGAGAGCTGATATATACGCCCTTACGAAGGGATTGACCACTCACACGACGTCCCTGTATGTCATACCATGGCCCATCGGGGGCTTCCATACCGGCATATTGTTGTGGAACGCCGCTGGTGACGTATTCCTCGATAGTGCCGAACTCACACCATCCAGGTGCGGCTTCGTAGACGGCTTTGCTGCCCTGAGGAACACGCAGCGTACACGCCTTCAGAAAATCGGCATCACCGAAGGGCTGGCTGTCGTCGCCGTATTCATCCTTGAGGTCGATAGGAATGGCATTAGCAACCTGCATCACGTAGGGCGGGTTGGAGTCGAAGGCTTTGTGGCCCAGACCGATGAGGCTCGCGGGCAGCACCATCTCCGTCAGAGCACACTCACTGAACGCATACATGCCGATGCTGCGCACGCCCTCGGGTATAGCAACATGCTGCAACGACGTGCAACAGCGGCAGAGGCCTTCGGGGATGTCGGTGAGCCAACTGGGTAGCACGATACCCTTCATTTGTGGGCATTCGCTGAGGGCATAGTCGGCAACGTCGGTGACCTGAAAACCTGCCACCTCGTCGGGGATGACAAAGGTGCCTTCAAAAGAAAATGGAATGGCAGTTTCACCATTGAGGCCTAATATCAGGGTCTGAGGTGTTGCATCGGTAAAGCAGAACTTGGTCTGCGCGCCACAGATATCGGAATAGAAATAATCAACATCCCACTTGGCAAATCTGCTCCAGACGCCATCGGTGAGCCAGTCGGCCAAGTACACGCCATTGGCTGCAATAAAGGTGTTTTGGAAATGCCACTCGCAGAACGCATCGTCGGCACAGGCTGGCTGACGTTTTAGGCCATGGACATTCAGAGTGTCAATATGACTGTCGTGGAAGGCTCCGCTGCCTATTTCCCGCAGCATGTAGGGCAGGGTCAGTTTGCCTATTGTCACACCCTTGAATGCGTTGGGAGCGATGGCGGTCACTGCATAGCCAGCCACGGCGTCAGGAATGGTGAATGTTTTCAGGGTACCCTCAAGGCAGGGATGGTCACCATCGCCCATCGTCAGACTGTTTTCGCCGGTCTTCACAAACGTGATGTCGTGCCCGCAAATATTCCGTGTGAAGGTGCCGCTCAGTGGTTGCTGATAGTGGTAAGCCGCCATAGCATCGAAATGGCTGCCGCAACTCTCGACCAGCGCACGCAGGAGTTCCTCGCGACTGCTGTAGTCGCGGCACATGAGCAGGCGCGATATAGCCCCAGCTACCAATGGAGTGGCAAACGAGGTACCTTCCGAGAAGAAATAGTCGCCGCCAACTTGTGCCACAAGCATGTTGGCACCAGGGGCACGCAACTCATAATTGTAGCCCGAGCCGTTGTCGGAATAATAACTGCCGTCGCGATCATGATTACTGAAAATGGCGAGGTCACCGTCCTCGTTTGTGGCCATGACGCCAATGATGCCGGGTTGACTTGCGGGGAAATGGGGATTCTCTGCAATGTCGGCAAACGAGTTTCCCGCTCCTGCTACTACGATGGCATTCTCCATCGCCAAGGCGAACACGTCCTGCATCGCTTTGTTTTCACGGAAATTGTAAAAGACGAAACTACACGAGAGGATGTCGGCACCTTGGGCAACGGCATAGTCCACTGCCCGGATGATTGACACATCGTCATACCCTTTGGCTACAGGCAGCAAGCGTGCCAAAGGGTTGGCCCCCACCATGCCGCCATTGCCTCCCACGGCAGCGAGGACGCTGGCACACGACGTGCCATGACCCTCAAAGTCGTAGGCGATGTTTGTTTCGTTTTGAGCATTCCAGCCCGGCAGCAGGTTGTCCCTCAGGTCTACGTGCAAGGTGTCAACACCCGTGTCGACGACAGCAACCACAGGGCGTCGCTCGTGAATGATGGGCTGCTCCCACAACTCGGGCATATGGATGGCCGTCAGATACCACTGGTCGGCAAAATAGGGGTCGGTCGTTGCGTAGTCGATGCCCTCTGCCGAGACGCGGCGCTGTGGTGCCGTGGCGGGTTTTCCGGTGTCATGTATGTGGATATAGTTGGGCTGGGCATACACCACGTCTTCTAAGTTCTGAAGCCGTTCTACAGCCTCTGTCACTGAATTCATCGCAGTGTCAATCTTCATCACATACAACTGCGACAAGTCTATCGGCTTGCGTGGTGTCTGCCAGGCTGGCACCAGCGGTTCACCCTTCCCCCTGCTCATGGCTTCACTTTGGCTGGTCAGAGGCATCAGCTGGCGGAATTCTCCTACTCCGATGCCTTGAAGCACGTCGTTCATGGCGCTCCGTGTTGGAGCAACCCGTCGGCTGCCGTCGGCCACCGTCATGACATCATTTTTGAATCTGACGATAACTTCGTCCTTCACATAGTCTCTGTCTTGAGGCTGTCTCCCCGTCTCCTGAGCCTGCATCCTTGAGCCCACTGTCAGCAGGGATGTGGCCATCAGCAGGCTTGCCAAGCGGCTCCTCTGCAACTTTACAATCGTAGTTCCCATTTTTCTCTAACCTAAACTTCGCAGCGCTTTAGTTTAACCATCATAATAAGTTCCTGAGCGACAAAAAGTTCTTGCCTTGCCATGCGGTAGTGCCGAGCGGCCCAGGATTTTACCTATCAGCTTATTCGTTCACCTCAGTGATGGAATGAAAGACAAGCGTTAATCATCAATGGCATGGCAAAGGTAAACATAAAATCTGAGAAAACCACTCCTTTTAGAAGAATATTTCACATGAGAGGGCCTTTTTTCCCAGTTAGGTAATGATTAAAAATGGCAATGATATAGGGCTTCGTGGTTTCGAAGAATCGAGAAACTATGAAGCTCACTTGCATGCCGGATGGCGGAAACTGTTGTATTCATACGATTACCCGTTTTTGGTTAATAAATAGAATGTTTCTAAATATATTAACGCAAAAACGGGTAATCGTTTCTTTTGGCTACGAAAAACTTCCCGTTAGGGATCAGTACAATAAGTATAAAACCTATTAACAGGAAGTTACAAAAATCGTCTCCAGTTATTCTTTATCATTACTGAAGTCGGTAATGCCGGCTTCAACGAGGATGTTATACCACTGGATGAGCTTCTTGATGTCGCTGCCGTGCACACGGTCACGGTCGAAGGTGGGCAACACCTTGGCGAAGTATTCGAAGAGGTCGCCACTGCTGGCTTTCTTCACATCGAGCGTACACTTTTTGCCCTCCTCAAGAGTCTTCAGGCTTTCGAGCACATCCATGAGGGGCACGTCGTCGGTGTCGGTAAACATGGCGATGTCGGTCAACGAGGTGATACGGTCGGTGCCGAAGGCGGGCATACGCTTATGCGTAGCGTCGAGAGCTTCGACGATGAGATTGTTCTTACCACGTGAAACGAGTTTGTAGAGGCCGGGCTTGCCGGCGATGGCTAAAATAGTCTGTTGCATTGTTTTTAATTTTGAAGTTTAAAGCTTCATGTTTTTCATGATTATTTCTATTTGCGGCAGCAAAGGCTGCTGCCCGTCATTGACGATTTCGTAGTCGGAGCGGCGAAGCATTTCCTCCTGAGGCCACTGGCTTTGCAGCCACTGTTCAGCCCGCTCCTCGCTGATGTTGTCGCGTAGCATGATGCGGCGGATGCGCACCTCGTCGGGAGCAGTGACGCAGACGACAGCATCGAAAGGCACACGGCGGTGAAAATCTGACTGGAAGAGGATGGCACTCTCCAACCATTGCATACCACTTTGTAGGAAGTCTTCAGCCACTGCCGGGTGTACAACGTCATTGATAGCCTGAGCATTCTCAGCAGAGGCTAACAGGAAACGCGCCACCGCAGCCTTGTTGAGTGGCGGGAGATTCCGGGACTCGGTAGTCTCAAAAGTCTCATAAGCCTCGGGACCTATCAGCTCCGTCAGCTGGCGGCGCAGTATGGGCGAGGTGTTCATCAGGCGCTTTGCAGCGGAGTCACAGTCGTAGACCTTGATGCCTTTCGACTCAAGCAACCTGCAGACAAAGCTCTTTCCGCTGCCTATTCCTCCTGTGATGGCAACATGCCGCATCTCCCCACTCATCACTGATCACTCCTCACTTTTCACTTCCTCTATCAGGTAGTCCACCTGCTGACGCTCTATCTGCAAACGCTTGATGCTGGCCGGCTGCCGACGGATAAAGACGTCGCACTGCGCCGTAGAGTCAGCGCTGAACTGATTATAATCAGCTACTATCTCAAAGTCTTCGGCCGTGAGCGTCTGGCTGTTCTTCATGCCAGTGACCACGATGACATCAAGCTTTCCAGGAAATGTACGCAGCACCTTGCCAGGAGGCATGTTGACGCCCTTCACCTCCACGCCAGGTATACGTACCTCAGTGAGCATGTCGGTAAGGAAGGTGACATGGATATATGACGGCACCATCTTCACGCCGGCTATGGAGCGCAGGCGTGCAGTCACCGAGAGCGAGTCCTGCAGGCCCTTATATCTGATAGGTTCAGTGTACACCACATGGATGCTGTCCAGCTTTTCGGGAGTTGCATAGACCGTCACCTCGCGAGTAGACATGACGGTGTCAGCGATATAATAGAGCATGTCGGTCTCTACGCTGACATTCAGTTTGACGGGTACCGTTTTCTTCTCGCCGTTGTTGTAATAAAAGCGATAGGTATCTGGTTTGACAGCGGTGGTCTTTGCCGATGCTGGCAGGCGTGCATCAAGCAGCCGCATCAAGTCGGTGGCCGGCACGACACCCCTGCCATCGCTGCCAGCATAGCGGTGATAGTCGATACTGAGGGGCTGGTGCTCCTTGTCGTAGAGATAGGTGATGAGACTGAAGCCCTTATCCTGTACGGTGAAACGCAGTGTGTCGCTCTCGCCCGAAGTGATGACGACATTACTGGGTATGTTGGTGATTCTGACCGGCACTTTCAGTTCCTGCTCATAACTCTCGTTGAGCGTGGTCAGCATCCAGAAGACGCCAGCCACAAGCAGGAAGAAAAGAAATATCAGGAATTCCCTGTTGGCCCAGCCGAACAGGAAACGCCTGATATTCTTGAAGATGTCTGCCATCCGCCTTGTAAGGACTCTCGTTGTGAATGTCCGTTCTCAGTATTACTTCTGCATGGGGATGCTGGCCATGTTCTGGAAGACAGCTCCTTTAGCCACGGTGATGACCGTGTCCTTGGCTATCTTCACATCGACGGTGCCTTTTGCCAGGTCAACGCTCTTCACAGTGCCGTAGATGCCACTGCCCACGACGACCTCCATGCCTTCGGCCAACTGGTTCTGGAAGTTGCGAATCGCCTTCTGCTGTTTCTGCTGAGGACGAATCATGAAGAAATACATGATGGCGAAGATGGCCACCATCATCAGCAGCATCATCATGCCGCCACCGCCCTGCTGGGCTTGTAAAAGGATGTTTGTCATTTTTAGATTTACTATTATAATGTATTTATCTTATTTATTCTTTTGGGTCCTTGGCCTTGTCAAGCTTTTTCATTAGTCGGCCCTGGCGGATGAGGTGGCGCGCAATGGCATCGAGCATACCATTGATATAGCCGAAGCTGCGTGGAGTGGAGTACACTTTAGCCAGTTCCACAAACTCGTTGATAGTGACATTGAGCGGGATGGTGGGGAAAGTGAGCATTTCGGCTATGGCAATCTGCATGATGATGACATCCATGTAGGCCAGTCGTGAGAAGTCCCAGTTGAAGGAAGCCTCGCTCATGTAGCGCTGATACTCGTCAGCGTTCATGATAGTGGCACGAAACAGTTTGCGGGCATAGTCTTTCTCCTCCTCCGAGTCGTATTCGGGCAGCAGTTCCTGCTTCGGTCCTTTCTTCTCGTCAAAACGCTTGATGGTCTTCAGCACAAATGTGTCCACCACTTCCTTGTCATCATTCCAGTAGAGGCTCTGCTCTTCCAAAAGCTGATCGAGGTCGGCGTTGTCCTGTATGAGTGTGCGGTAAATACGGCGCCACAATTCGCGGTCAGCCTCATAGCTGTCCTCACCATTCAAGTAATCGCTGTATATCTGGCTATGCTCTATCTGTTCCAGCAGCCGGCCCACAAACTCCAAATCGTCGGCCCAAGTGCGTTTCTGGGTCTCCATAAACTCCATCAGCTGCTTGTTGTTCTCCAACTGCAAGGCAAAGCGGTTGAATGCAAACTTCTGCGGAGGCTCGGGTGTGCCTTCGCGCAGTGCCTTGGCTTGCAGCACCTCCAGTCGGCGGCGTGACTCCTTGGTCAGGGCCACTATGAGAGCCAGCAAATGGTTGTAAAGGTCGTAAGCCTTGGAGAGGCTGAAAAACAATTCTTTCTCTGCCGTATCAATGTTCTTGTTACCGTTTTGATAGTATGCGTAGGTTAACTGAACAATTTTTATTCGTATGATTTCTCTGTTAATCATTTAAGTCTGCTTGTTTATCGGATGCAAAATTAGCTATTTTTCCGTGATTACACAAGAAAAACACATTCTTTTTTTCAAAAAAGAAAGCATATCATTGTTTGCGTCAATGATATGCTTTGTCTTTGTAGGAACATTGGGACTCGAACCCAAGACCTCTTCAATGTGACTGAAGCGCTCTAAACCAACTGAGCTATGCTCCTATTTGCTGTTTGTGAACCCGTTGGGATTCAAACCCAAGACCTTCAGAACCGGAATCTGACGCTCTATTCAGCTAAGCTACGGGTCCATTCTGCTTTCTTCCCTGCGGCTTGTTCATCTAAGCGGGTGCAAAGGTAGACATTTTTTTTCTTACCTGCAAGTTTTTTTTCACTTTTTTTCGCCCATTACAGAAATATTTGTAATTTTGCACGGAAAATCAAGCATTTGAGTAGACACTGAAATGAAGAAAACAATACCAGCCCTGCTTTTACTGGTGCTGACGGCCAGCTGCTTAAGCGGAAAGAAGGACCTTACCGTACTGGCCGAAACCGTTGAAGACGAAGAAGAACCGCTTCCAGAGCGCTATGAGAGCGATGATTTGCCAAAGGCTGCCGACGAGCTGTTCGACGACTTCTTCTATTATTATGCCGGCAACTCCTCCCTTCAGCAGCGGCGCACCTTGTTTCCGCTGGAGGTAACGGATGCCGATGGGAAGAAGAGTGTGGTGGAGGACTCCTCTTGGACCACCGACCGTTTCTTCATGGAACAGGGTCAGTATGTGCGCATCTTCGACACGCAGGAACAGCTTGACCTGCCTGGCGACACCACTGTAGACAACGTCGTTGTGGAGCAGATATTTTTCGAGACCGACTCTGTCAGGCAGTATCTCTTCTTGCGCAATGAGGGCCGATGGCAGCTCACCGCCATAAAGCATCAGGCACTGAAGAGCAACCCCAACGCTCAGTTCCTGCATTTCTATCACAGTTTTGCTACCGACTCCGCCTTCCAGCAAAAAAGCCTTAACAAAGAGATTGCCTTTACGGGGCCTGACCCCGATGACGACTTTGCCATGATGGAGGGCTTCATCACGCCTGATTCGTGGGAGGCCTTCGCACCGGAGTTGCCCCGCGACAGTATATATAATATTGTATATGGGCCACAGAACACCTGGACAAAAGAGAAGACCTTCGTCATCTGCGGCATCGCCAACGGCATGGAAACGGTGCTCACCTTCCAGCAGAAACGTGGGAAATGGAAACTGGTAAGAATTGAAAATTGATCATAGCGTGTTGAAAATTCAGAATACTTTTGGCATTGAGGCCAGTTGCAGGCGCTATCTGGAATACGCCACCACAGACGAGGCTGTCAGCGTGGCTCAGGACTTGCGCCGTGAAGCAAGTCGATTCTTGATTGTTGGCGCTGGCAGCAACCTGCTGCCCACCTCTGACTTCGACGGTACGGTGGTACACTCTGCTGTCCGCGGCATCAGCCTGATGGAGCAGCCCGACGGCAGTGCCCTGCTGCGCTGTGGCAGCGGCGAGACGTGGGACGATGTGGTGGCCTGGACGGTTGACAGAGGCTTTGCCGATTTGGCCAACCTCTCGCTGATTCCCGGCGAGGTGGGAGCCTCAGCCGTGCAGAACATAGGTGCATACGGAGCCGAAGCCTGTCAGTTCATCCACGACATCAGGGCTGTGGACATCACCACGGGCCAGTCTGTTGTCATACCCAACGCGGACTGCCACTACGGCTATCGCGACAGTCTGTTCAAGCATGAGTGGAAGGACCGTTTCCTCATCACTCATGTCAGCTACAAGTTAAACCGCAAGAGTGTTCTGAATCTGGAATACGGCCATCTGCGGGCTGAATGCCAGCGCCTGGGCATCAGCTCCCCTACCCCACAGCAGTTGCGGCAGGTTGTCATCGACATACGACGCTCCAAGCTGCCCGACCCTTCCGAGCAGGGCAATGCCGGCAGTTTCTTTATGAATCCAGTAGTCAGCCGTGCAAAGTATGAAGAGCTGGCAGCTGCTTTCTCGCAGATTCCACATTATTATATTAATAAAGACAGCGAAAAGATTCCCGCCGCATGGCTCATCGACCAGTGCGGATGGAAGGGACGTTCCATTGGACGCGCTGGTGTGCATCACAAGCAAGCTTTGGTCTTAGTCAATCTTGGCGGAGCCACAGGCCAGGACATCATGACGCTGTGCCACGCCATTCAGGACAATGTACAGCAGCGTTTCGGCATCACGTTAAAACCAGAAGTAAACATTGTATGAGAATCACAATACTTGGAACAGGGACATCGTGCGGAGTGCCTGTCATTGGGTGTCAGTGTGAGGTGTGCCGCAGCAGCGACCCGCACGACAAACGCTTGCGCTGCAGCATCATGGTCGAGACGGATGGCACACGCGTCCTCGTGGATGCCGGTCCCGACTTCCGCCAGCAGATTCTGCCCCAGCCTTTCCGCCGCATCGACGGCATCCTCGTCACCCACTCACACTATGACCATGTGGGCGGCATGGACGACATCCGTCCTTACTGTCAGTTCGGACAGATAGATGTCTACGCCGACCCGCTGGCCCGCAAGGGTATGTTGGAGATGCTGCCCTACTGTTTCGCCGCCAACCGCTATCCCGGTGTGCCGGCCATAGGACTGCACGAGATACATGCCGGACAGCCCATGCGCATCGGCGACATCGACATCCTGCCTGTAGAGGTGATGCACGGCAAGCTGCCCATCCTGGGCTACCGCTTTGGTGCCTTTGCCTACATCACCGATATGAAGAGCATCGCCGACGACCAGGCCGACCTGTTGCTCGGCGTCGACACGCTGCTGGTCAACGCCTTGCGCTTCGACAAGCCTCACCACTCCCATCAGCTTGTGGACGATGCCATTGCCTTTGCCCGACGCATCGGCGCACGCCGCACCCTGCTCACCCATGTATGTCACGACGTGGGGCTGCACAACGAGGCGAACAGGCGGTTGCCAGAGGGCGTGGAGCTGGCATACGACGGGCAGGTGCTGTAAGGCACAGTTTTCTTTCCGCACTCCGCATCATTTTTGTTTTTCATTTTTTCTCTAAAAACAAACATGGTTTGCAGAAAGTTTTGTATCTTTGCACCCGACGAACCATATAAATCCAAAGATATGACAACAGCAGCAACAACAACAGCTACTCCCGACACGTTCACGCTGACCGTGCCGAAGGCCGACACGGCTTTTCTTAAGACAATAGCAAAAAAGATGGGCTGGACGCTGAAAAGCAACCGCCGTAAGATGTCTGCCTACGAGCGCTCACTCGACGACGAGCGCAACGGGCGCGTCAACCATTACGAAAGCAGTGAAGAGTTCTTTAAGAAAATGGGCATCTGATGGCGTACAAGATTTCCACTACTCACCAGTTTGAAAAGGACTTGAAACGCTGCATCAAGCGAGGCTATCCAATGGATAAGTTTCGAACCGTCATCCAGCTACTCGAACGTGACGGAGGATTGCCTGATGTCTATCACCCCCACATGCTCCACGGCGACCGCCAAGGCCAGTGGGAGTGCCATATCCAGCCCGATTGGTTGCTGATATGGAAGCAGATTGGCAACGAGCTGGAACTGCTGATGCTCAACACAGGCACCCACTCCGACCTTTTTGGGAAGTGATATAAGAAGCGACAGACGGGACATATTCTTCTACATTTTTTCAGCCCGCACGTGGCCGTCACCTCATTGATTTTGCTATTTACAAACTGTCCGTAATTTTTCTTTACATTTCG
>JAEEPZ010000151.1 GCA_016285055.1 Prevotella sp. | reverse complement strand
GATGGTGCCGATGAAATAGAGGTTTCCATCACTACCTACCAGCACATTACCATCAACCGCATCGAAAATGTCGTGCTGGCCGTTGGCGTAGTATTCACCGTTGTCCTCCGGGTGGAAACCGAGTCGCAGAAACTCGTCATGAATCTCCTGCCTCGTGGCGAGGCGGGCATCATTGATATAAGGCTGCACCAATACAGCGCATACTTTGCCGTCGCGGTTCTCGGCAAAGCCAATCATACGGTATGGACAATCTGGAAAATACTTGTTGTGCGCCTTGATGCGCTCAAAGAAAGAGGTGAGGTTATCGTCGGAATATCGGAAATCGTTGAGCTTGATGATTTCCTTGCCATCGGGCGAGAGGTATGTCTCGTTCTCAGAGCCTCGGTCGAAGAAGTCGCCGAACTGGCTGCGGTCGCTGAACCAGCAGCCCTGCTCCTCGGCCCATTTGCGGAGCCTTACCAGTTGGACTGATTTGCAAGCCGTTGTTCCCGCAAGAGCCTCAATCTCCTCAAGCACTCTTCGCGCGGCTGCGGATGCGCTCTCCAGTATGCCACTGTTGCCATTTTCTTGGCATTCACTTTCTTGTGATAATCGTTCAGAATAATCTCCATTCATGTATCTGTTTTAGTTTGTCGGTGCAAAGATAGTGTTTTTTATTGAATCCCACAAGTTTTTGTTTCTTTTTTCCAGGTTTCACTCTTCCCGCAGCGACTTCGTTATCTCGCTCCTGCAAATCCGCCACGCGGGGATGGCGGTGCCGACGAGCACGGTACACAATAGAGGACTGTAAGCGCTTGAAAGAAATCAAGCTCCCTGAAGGCTTGCTGTCTGTTGGCGGGGGCAGAACAGATGGAGCGTTTAGCTATTGTTCCGCTCTTTACAGGGTAGAACTGCCTTCCACATTGCGTGAAATAGGCTATTGGGCATTCCGAAGTGACGGTATAATGGAAGTCGTCTCACATATCACAACGCCATTCCCAATAGATTACTATGATTTTGGATCAACATGTCCTGGTAGCGGCACTCTGACAGTTCCAAGAGGAACCAAGGAACTGTATCAGCAAACAGAAGGATGGAAAACCAAAGGAGTAAGCGGACTGAACATCATCAGCTACAGCGACGGCACGGTGAAGAAAGTAATCATGAAATAGTATTGTCAAACTAAAAATGGAGATCAATACAAAATCACAGGGGACAGGCTTTTGAATTAAATTCACTTCAAAAACCTGTCCCCCATGTTTACGCGATGTCTTCCACGAGCCCTTTCTCACATGCCGTCAGCCCCAGCACCGCCAAGGCCGACGCAATCAATGATAATCGTTTCATTGTTGTAACTGTTTTGATGGTTATTTGGGACTATTCCCATCAAAAAGAATACAAAAGTAACGAAAAAACACCCGCCTTCCGTCACTTTTAACGCGCAAATGCCCCGTTTTTTCACAAACTTTTTGTACCTTTGCAGCCGAAAAGGCTGCATTTGCAACAGTCTATAATATAAAAATATTGCGAACATGGTCACTACTCAATTGAATCCCGCCCAGCTGAACGTGCTTAGTCTGATGTCATATATCAGCACGGAGCAAGAGCAGCAGGAACTTCAAGACATCCTGCTTCAGTTCTATCGTAAGAAAACAGACCGTCTGCTCCTGCAGTTCCAGCAGCGTAACAACATCACCCAGCATACGTTGGACGAATGGGCCGACCAACACGAAAGAACGCCATACTGATGAAGAATTTGTATCTATTTGATTTTCACCTATAAAGGTACAAAAAAAATATTTCACTCCTACAACTTTTTGGACACTTTTCTTACATCGAACTCACGTTACATTATGACAAAGAAAGTGATTTTCATCCTTGCCCTGCTCCTTGCCACCGTGCAGGGGGCATGGGCCGACAATGAATGGGATGCTGTCTATACACTGACGCAGACCACCTCGGCAAACTGGACGGCCCTGAATGCGGGCTCCACTACGGGCAAGACACTTGGCAGTGCAGGCACTACGACGTACTATTACGTCGCGGGCGACCTCTCGTTCACTAACTCCACGATCGGCGGCAGCGGACTGACCATTCAGGGCACGGTATATCTCTACATCCCCTCTGGCTCGACGCTTACCTGCATGGGAGCCAATGCCAGCGGACAGACTGGCGCTGGTGCGGGTGTAGAACTTGCCGAGGACAACACGCTCAACCTTCTCGGCGGGGGCACCATCAATGCCACTGGCGGTGATGCTGCCAACGGCGCTGGCGGCGCTGGCGGCGGCAACGCCGGTGGCACTTATAATGTATCGACAATTACTGGCGCCGGTGGCAAAGGCGGCACTGGCGGTGGCGGAGCCGGTGCCGGCATAGGCACACGCGGCGGCAATGGCGGTAGCGGCGGTAGCGGTGGTAGCGGCTATACGTACACTGATTGGACAACACATCATGGAACCAATGGTACTTCTGGCAGTGCTGGTTCTACCGCTGGTGCGATGGGCGGTTTCCATAAGGTGGGCGACTTGGGTCTCTCTGTCATAACTACCGGCGGCGCAGCAGGTTCAACAGGTGCCAGTGGTGGCGATCGCGGCCGTGGCCGTATAGATGATGAGGGCTATAACTATAGCGTGTCCGGTGGCGGCGGCGGCGGTGCCGGCGGCTTCGGAGGCGCAGCCAGCAACATCGGCACCGGTGGCCCCGGTGGCGGCGGCGGCGGCGGCGGTGCCGGCGGTGCGCAGGACTGGAAGACTACTGGATACTACGATGTAACAGCCTACGGCGGCAAAGGCGGACAAAACGGTGATGGCAGTTATGCTGCCGACGGTGCAGAAGCCCAGACCTCTGGTGATGCGTATGACAAAGGCTTGGTCGATAGCAACTCGAACTGGAGCGGCTCCGACGCAAATCCGGCAAGTGGCGATGTTACTTTTGGTACTGGCGGCTCTGGTGGTGCCAAAGGCGACGACACTAACGTCACCAAGGCCATCACCAGCGAAACGACCACATTGACTGGGGGTCACTATAAGGTATATTACGACGCGACCATCCCGTCGCGCATCACCATCGTCGGCACTGTCACACTCGACCTTGGCGAAGGCACCACACTCCATGCCCCTAAAGGCATTGAACTCAGTTGTCAAAACAGCAGAGCAGAACTCACCATTAATGGCCCGGGCGCACTGACCATTGACGACTGCGACAAAAACAAGTCGGGCATCGGTGCAGTTGAAGTGGGTAAACTCATCGTCAACGGCGGCACCATCAATGTCAAAGGTGGCGCTTTTGGTGCCGGCATCGGCGGCGACTATCATAATACGATTGGTGGCACCATCATCATCCACGGCGGTGTAGTCAATGCTAAAGGCGGTAACAATAGCGCAGGCATTGGCGGTGGATGTGGCCGGTTCGAGGTTACTGACTATAGTGATTGGGGCCAGTGCGGCGGCATTACCATCTATGGCGGTCAGGTGACAGCCATAGGTGGAGTAGATGCTGCCGGCATAGGTCCTGGCTTTAACTTAAACGGTTCTCCCAATGGCATGCTGAAACTTGGATGGACCGATAGCGAGCAAGACTTTGTCTATAGTTCCGGCTATACAAGTAAGTATCCCGATATTTCCTTATCGAGCATCACCTTCGTTGAAGGCAAACAGTTTGTATTTGAGGATACGGGGGAGACAGCCACTACCAGCAACATCGGCGGTCGGAAAATCGTGCCTTACATAGCAGGGCAAGCAACGCTTTCCGGTGCGGGCACAAAAGAGAATCCCTGGCTCATCAATCATACATCCGACTGGAATGGGCTGGTGGAAAACGTGCTTAACGGCAACAGTTACAGCGGCCAGTACGTGAAGTTGATGACCGACATCGATATCGTGAGGATGGTGGGTGCCAACGACAGCCATCCCTTCAGCGGCACCTTCCTTGGCAATGATCACACCATCACTGCCGCCATCAACGGCTACAATGAGGGCACGGCCCCCTTCAACTGCATCAGCGGTGCCACCATCAAGAATCTCACCGTGGCGGGCACTATTGCCTCCGGCCAGCGCCATTTGTCCGGTCTCGTAGGTTTTGCCTACGGCACCAACCTCATTGAGGGTTGCACCGTCAAGGCCACCATCAACACCAGCACCGACTATACAGGCGGATTCATCGGTCACGGCCAGACGTCGGCCACCACCATCCACGACTGCATCTTCGCCGGCACCATTGTCGGCATCGGCGGCAACCGTCCCAATGTCGGCGTCTTCTGGGGCTGGAGCGACGGAGGCACCCCCACGCTGCAGAACTGTCTCGAAAAGGGCACCTACACCAACATCTCGTCCATGCATCCCATGGGCCTGCAGTTCGGCAGCGGCATCATCGCTGACTGCTACTATCTGATTCCCCAGATAGGCTCGCCCTCCAACGCCTGCACTGCCAGCGGAGCCTATCGGGCCTATACCGTCAGCACCGCCGAGGGTGAAATGCTGCGACCGTTGCAGTTGGTGGATGGCAACACCTACTACACTCCCTGCGTTATCGTCACCGATGCCTACTACAGACGCACCGGCAACTCCGTCGACGTTACGCCCGTCGTGACAGCCTCCGACGGAACGCCCCTCACCTTGGGCACAGACTATACGGCCACGCTCAACGATGCGCCCGTCTCAGCATACCCCATGAGCATCACCGCACTGGGCATCAAGACCTTCACCATCACGGGTGTGGGTAATTGCACGGGGTCAAAGAGCGCCAATTTCACCATCTCCGGTTTCAATGGCGAGGGTACGCCCGAAAGCCCCTATACCATCAGCAGCACTGACGAGTGGGATGCTTTTGTCTGCGAGGTCAACAACGGCAACACCTGTAGCGGCAAGTATCTGCGACTGACTGCCGACATCGCCATCACGCAGAAGTGCGGCACCGTGGCGGGCGCTACGCCTGAGCAAGCCTTCAGCGGCATCTTCGACGGCTACGGCAACACCATCACCGCCACGATTGAGGACAACAGCAATCAGGGCACCGCCCCCTTCTCCTACATCGACGGCGCCACTATCCGCAACCTCACCACGGCAGGCACCATCACCACCAACCAATACTACTCGTCGGGGCTCGTGGGCTTTGCCGACGGCACCAACCTCATTGAGGGCTGCACCGTCAACGCCACCATCACTATCAATTGCAACTACGCCGGCGGTTTCGTAGGCCATGGCCGGTCATCGGCCACCACCATCAGGAACGGCGTTTTCGCCGGTCGCTTTAACGGCATAAGTTATTATGGTGGTACTACTGGCGGGATGGCTTATTACAGTACCCCCCGCACTATAGGCGGTTTCTGGGGTTGGAGTGAGGATGATGCCACGCCCATACTTGAGAACTGTATTGAAGTGGGAACTTTTGACAACATCGGAGGAAGCCATCCCATGGGCCAGAAGGGTGGCACTGTCACCAACTGCTACTATTTGACCCCACCGTATGGAAGTTCTGCCACTTGGACTCCCACCCCCAATAGCGAATATGGCAGAATCTACACCGGCCATTCCGCCACAGAAATCTGCAAGTCGATAACGGTCAACAACACGACCGTGTACTCTGAGGCCAGCACTGTCAGCATGGAAGAAACGTATGACTACACGGGTAGCGCCATCAACGTGGTGCCCTCCGTAACGAACCCCTTCGGCACGCTGCTCACGGCTGGCACTGACTACTCCGTCACCTTCAGCCCTCATTCCACCGTGCAAGAGGCAGGCGTCTATACGATGACCATCAGCGGCGTGGGCAGTTACGTCGGCACGAAGACCATTCAGTTTAAGGTGGTAGGCCCAGACGATAACAGGGTCGTCACCAGCAGCACAACCGAACTGACGACGGGTACTTACGATGTGGCTTACGACGTGATCATCGGCAGCCGAATCGCCATCACCGGCGACGTCACGCTCAACCTATGCGGGGGTGCCACGCTCAATGCTCCGAAAGGCATCGAACTGACAAGCGACAACAGCCTGACCATCAACGGACCGGGCGCACTGGTCATTAACGCCTGCGACGAAAACAAGTCGGGCATCGGCGCCAGCAGCGTGGGAACGCTCGTCATCAACGGCGGTACTATCAATGTCACTGGTGGCGAATTTGGTGCCGGCATCGGCGGTGACTTTGGCAACACCAGTGGTGGCAGCATCACCATCAACGGAGGTGTGGTCAACGCCACTGGAGGTACATGCGGAGCTGGCATAGGCAGTGGCTACTGTGATGGCAAAGGTGAAAGAGGTGTTTGCGGAGACATCATCATCAATGGCGGTCAGGTGACAGCCACGGGCGGCTACAGGGAATCCGAAGGTATTGGTCTGGGGCGTAATATAAGCAATAGCAGCGGCACGCTCACCCTCGGCTGGACCAATCCCAGTGACTTCGTCAAAATTAACCGTTTATCAAACAGTCGTCGCAAAACGCTGAAGAGCATCACCTTCGCCGACGGCAAGGTCTTCGTGCTCGACGGCACCACCACGCTGGCAACAGCCGACAACATCGCTGGCAAGAAGATTGTGCCCGCCTTGACCTTGGCCGACGAGGACGACAACAGCTCGACGATTGAGACCTACGATGGCAAGACGATGGCCGTGGTCCTCAGCGGCCGCACGCTCTACAAGGACGGCGACTGGAACACGCTGTGTCTGCCGTTCGACGTGACCATCAGCGGCTCGGTGCTCGACGGTGCCGTGGTGAAGACGCTCAGCAGCAGCGACTACGACAGCGAGACGGGTACCCTGACGCTCAACTTCACCGATGTTTCCCCCTCGGGGGAGCAAGGGGGGCTTGAGGCTGGCAAGCCCTACATCGTAAAGTGGAATGGCGACGGCACGCAGAACATCGTCAGCCCCATCTTTGAGGGCGTGACCATCAGCAGCACCTCCGCCACCAAGACCGACGGCTCAGGTTGGGTCGATTTCGTCGGCACCTACTCGCCCAAGGTCATCTACGAGGAAGACGGCGAAAAGCACAACCTCTACCTCGGCAACTCGAACACGCTCTATTACCCCACGCTCACGGGCTTCACGGTGAACGCTTGCCGCGCCTATTTCCGGCTGAAGAACGGGCTGACCGCCGGTGAGCCCTCCGCGCCGCAACAGGCCCTGCCCCGCGCCTTCGTGCTCAACTTTGGCGACGGTGAGCCCTCGGCCATCAGCACCCTCCGTGCCGACACCGCTCCCGCAGCCGACGGCACCTACACCCTCGATGGTCGCCGACTCACGGGCAAGCCCACCGCCAAGGGTCTCTATATCGTGAACGGAAAAAAGATTATCATCAAATAACGTAAGGAGGACAAAGCAATGAAGAAGACATACGAGAAACCCACCATGCACGTCGTGCTATTACAGCAACAGCAGCACCTTCTCAGCGGCAGCAATGAAGTGCAATCCCTTCGTGGCGGTTACTTCGATTACGGCGGCAGTGATGAGGACTACGACGGAGATGCGAGATAAATAATGTAGAACTCCACTAATACTTTCCGACTATGAGTAACCATCAGCAGAGAGAGAAGGGACGACCTCCGCCGGAACGTGCCTCTCTGCCGCGAGCGGTGCTACTTGGAGGAAAGGGACATGCCTCTCTGCCGCGAGCGGTGCTACTTGGAGGACGGGAACGTGCCTCTCTGCCGCGAGCGGTGCTACCGGGAGGACGGGAACAAGCCTCTCTGCCGCGAGCGGTGCTACTTGGAGGACAGGAAACGATAACTTTTCACAACGTATAACAAAAAATCAATGATTATGGCACAGAAAACTCTAACGACCAGTTATCTGGCTCAACTGACCCGCTCGACCTCTGGTCGCTTGCTACCGTAGGGACGCAAGAACGCCAACCACGACGGCGTGACCCAGCAGATTGACGACCGTCTGCAGGGCTTCGAGACTGAGAACACGATGCTCATTCAGGCCGGAGCCGCCGTACATGCGGCACGGCAGGGCGAAGACACCGCCTACCGCCGCTACAGCGGTAAGGACTTCGCCAGCGACGATCTGAAGCGCGAGGACGCACTGGAGTAAAGATCATGGGGACAGGTTTTTGAATGAATTCGTTGAATTCACTTCAAACAACCTGTCCCCATGATCCACTCTCACCTTCTCGGCTTACTATCCCGTGACCCCAGGCACGTCGATGACCGCCTTCACCGTGCCCACCGACCAGAGCAGCGTGGACAAAATCGCCCTCGCCGACTACATGACCCGCCAGCAGGTGTTCTCCCGTCCCGAGGGCGGCAGCGACATCCAGATGCAGCTGGAGCGCAAGATGGCCCGCGTCATCATCCGCATCAGCGGCTTCGGCAGCCAGTACTACGATGACCAGAAGACCGTCAGCAACGTCAGCATCTACAGCGAAGCCAGCGGCATTGCTGACGGCAATCCCACGGGCAGCAGCACCAAAATCCAGCCATACGCACAGGGCAACGGTGGTCAAGGCTCTACCTACACCGCCCTCGTAGTGCCTGGCTAAGGCGCAGCTTCTTCATCGTCTCCACGCACAGGTGCTCGGCGCCTATCTGCAGCGACCACAGGTGCTTCATGGCAGACGTGTCGGCGATGAAGCGACGCTCATGCTCGCGGCGGCAACGCTCAAGGTCTGACTCGCCGGGACGGTTCCTGCCGGGAACGTCTATCTTGCCCAGGGCTATCAGCTGCGAATACACGCTGTCGGCCATCATGCGCACCTTCCGGCTGTGCTCCTGCTCGTAGAACGCCGACTGAGGCTCGCCGTTGGCACGGCCGGTCACAATGTCGGCAACCTCGCGCATCTCCCACACGTCGAAGTCGTCATGCCGGCCCACGTGCAGCAGCTCGTCGCGCATGGTCAGACCCTGAGAGTCGCGCCAGCTGCCGCAGAGGGTGTAGTAGATGTACCCCTCGCCGCCTTTCGCCGTCCGTCTTTTCTCCTTCATGAACATGGGTGCAAAGGTAGGCATTCAGTCTGACATGTGCAAGGGTCACGTACCCCTACAGAAGGGGGC
>JAEEPZ010000150.1 GCA_016285055.1 Prevotella sp. | reverse complement strand
CACCGACCCCATCTATCCTGTCTACATCGACTCGAATGTGATGATAGGCCGCTGCGGCACCTATCGCGACGGACGATGGACCAACGTGCGCTACATGCCCACCATTGCCGAGAACGGTTTCGTCCCCGAACTGCCTAAAGGCCGTCCCGTGGATGTCATCTACCTCTGTTTTCCCAACAACCCGACGGGCACCGTCATCACCAAGCAGGAGCTGCGCAAGTGGGTGAACTACGCCCTGAAGAACGACGCCCTCATCCTCTTCGATGCCGCCTATCAGGCCTACATACGCGCCCCCGACATCCCGCACAGCATCTACGAGATCCGCGGAGCCCGCAAGTGCGCCGTCGAGTTCCGCTCGTTCTCCAAGACCGCCGGCTTCACGGGCGTCCGCTGCGGCTACACCATCGTGCCCAAGGATGTCAGCGTGGCCACCTTCGAGGGCGAGCGCATACCCCTCAACCAGCTGTGGCTGCGCCGACAGTGCACCAAGTTCAACGGCACCAGCTACATCTCACAGCGTGCTGCAGAGGCCATCTACTCGCCCGAAGGCAAGCAGCAGGTGCAGCAGACCATCGACTACTACATGCAGAACGCCGCCCGAATGCTCAGTGTCCTGCGAAGCCTCGGCTACGAGTGTTATGGCGGTGAGCACGCACCCTACATCTGGATGCGCGTCCCTGACGGCACCACCTCCTGGCAGTTCTTCGAGCAACTGCTCTACGGTGCCAACGTGGTCTGCACACCCGGCGTCGGCTTCGGCCCCAGCGGCGAAGGCTATGTACGCTTCACCGCTTTCGGAAGTCACGAACAGACGGAGGAGGCACTCAAGCGAATAGAGAAATGGAAGAATCAACATCAATAAACACAAAAACAACACAACAATGGAAGCATTAAGATTTCAGGTTGTCGGCGAGGCATTCAAGAAGAAGCCGCTCGACGTAAAAACACCTACTGAGAGACCGTGTAAGTATTTTGGCAGCAAGGTCTTCAACCGCGAGAAGATGTACAAGTACCTTTCCAAGGACGTGTACGAGAAAATGATTGACGTGATGGACAACGGGGCACGTCTCGACCGTGAGGTGGCCGATGCCGTGGCTGAGGGCATGAAGCAGTGGGCCATCGACTGCGGCGTGACGCACTACACCCACTGGTTTCAGCCGCTGACCGAAGGCACCGCCGAGAAGCACGACTCGTTCATCGAGCATGACGGTAAGGGCGGCATGGTCGAGGAGTTCACCGGCAAGCTGCTTGTGCAGCAGGAGCCCGACGCCTCGTCATTCCCCAGCGGCGGCATCCGCTCCACCTTCGAGGCCCGTGGCTACTCGGCATGGGACCCCACGTCGCCCGTCTTCATCATCGACGACACGCTCTGCATCCCCACCGTGTTTATCAGCTATACCGGCGAGGCGCTCGACTACAAGGCACCGCTGCTGCGTGCACTCCATGCCGTCAACGTGGCTGCAACGGATGTGTGCCACTACTTCGACCCGACGGTCAAGAAGGTGACAAGCAACCTCGGATGGGAGCAGGAGTACTTCCTCGTTGACGAGGGGCTTTACTCGGCCCGGCCCGACCTGCTGTTGACGGGCCGCACCCTCATGGGACACGACTCGGCCAAGAACCAGCAGATGGACGATCACTACTTCGGCGCCATCCCCGAGCGCGTCGCCGCCTTCATGCGCGAACTCGAGATTGAGGCGTTGCAGCTGGGCATACCCTGCAAGACACGTCACAACGAGGTGGCTCCCAACCAGTTTGAGCTGGCACCCATCTTCGAGGAGACCAACCTGGCCGTCGACCACAACATGCTGCTGATGTCGGTGATGAAGAAGGTGGCCCGCAAGCATGGCTTCCGCGTGCTGCTCCACGAAAAGCCCTTCGCAGGCATCAACGGCAGCGGCAAGCACAACAACTGGAGCCTCTCTACCGACAACGGCGTGCTGCTCCATGCTCCCGGCAAGACAGCCGAGCAGAACCTGCGCTTCGCCACCTTCATCGTCGAGACGCTGATGGGTGTCTACCGCCACAACGGTCTGCTCAAAGCCAGCATCATGAGCGCCACCAATGCCCACCGCTTAGGTGCCAACGAGGCTCCGCCCGCCATCATCTCGTCGTTCCTCGGCAAGCAGGTCAGCGAACTGCTCGACCACATCGAAGCCCCCCATTCGTCCCCCGAGGGGGACACCATAGACATCAAGTCTATAGAAGCCCCCTCGGGGGCAGTAGGGGGGGCTAAGCATAGCTGGAAGATGGACATACCGGAGATTCCCGAACTATTCATCGACAACACCGACCGCAACCGCACGTCGCCCTTCGCCTTCACCGGCAACCGCTTCGAGTTCCGCGCCGTAGGCAGTGAGGCCAACTGCGCCTCGGCCATGATAGCACTGAACAGCGCCGTAGCAGAAGCCCTCGTCGACTTCAAGAAGCGTGTGGACGCCCGTATTCCCGAACTGGAACAGAAGCTGGAGGGCACAGCCCACAGCGCCACCTTCCATGCCATCATCGACGTGCTGCGCGAGGACATCAAGACCTGCAAGCCCATCCGTTTCGACGGCAATGGCTACAGCGACGAGTGGGTCGTGGAAGCCGAAAAGCGTGGTCTCGACGTCGAGAAGTCATGCCCCAAAATCTTTGAGCGCTATCTCGACGACTCCAGCGTCCAGATGTTCGAGAGCCTCGGCGTGATGACACGCAAGGAGCTGGAGGCCCGCAACGAGGTGAAGTGGGAAACCTACACGAAGAAGATTCAGATTGAGGCCCGCGTGCTGGGCGACCTCTCGATGAACCACATCATCCCCGTAGCTACACGCTACCAGACGCAACTGTTGCAGAACATCAGCAACATGGCCGTGGTCTTCCCCATCGACACCGCCGACAAACTCTCTGCCCGCAACAAGCAGATTATCCAGGAGATAGCCGAGCGCACCAGCACCATCGAGAAGGGCGTGGAAGAACTGGTAGAGGCACGCAAGAAGGCCAACAAGATAGAGGACGAGCACGAGAAGGCCATCGCCTATCACGACACGGTAGAACCCAAGCTCGACGACATCCGCTACGAGATAGACAAGCTGGAACTCATCGTCGACGACAGCCTCTGGCCACTGCCGAAGTACCGCGAGCTGCTGTTCATCAGATAACTGCAATAGGACAAAGGCGTGAGGTAACTACCCTTTAACTTGCCAGACATGAATCATTTTTCTTTACAAAAGTAAAAAGTTAGGACAACGAGAATCGATGGAAATTCACCAAATACACATTTGTCCGAAAATTTCGCAAAAATGAGGGGCGTTCGCTATTTTGCTGACTGATAGCCGTTTAAGGCTTTTAGGCATTTGTGGCGAGCCTCCCCGCTAAAAAATCCAGGCTCCGCAGAAAAATTCCCAGGCTGGGAATTTTTCTGCGGAGCCTCTTTTTGAGTCTAAATGAGCTTAAAAAATTCACAAACAGGTCAGTGATGACGCCAAAAAGCTGCACATTTTCCAGAAAGTGCGCAAATTCTCTTGTCTCTGATGTCCGAATGAGGCTGTGAAAGGCTGTGGCGAGCGAAAACGAAGTACGTTTTTCGGTGTCGAGGCTACCCTCATTCTTTCCAGAATGAGTTTTTTCAGAGACCTGTTTTTAGGGTAAAAAATCTTGACGTTAATCATTTAGTATTTTACATACGAGCCTTCTGTTTCTCACCGGCGCCGGAGCCGCGGTACTTCGAGTGGGCTTCGTTGAACTTCCACGTGAGGTCGAGGGTGAAGGTCCGACGGGCTGGGTTATGGACCGTGAGCTCACGATAGCCGAAGATGATGGCATCGGTCTTGTTGGTATTGAAGAGGTCGATGCAGCGCAGGTCAGCGGTCAGCGTGCCGAGACGGCGCAGGTTGAAATCCTTCTGCACGCCGAGGTTGCCCACGATGCGGGGCTGGGTAATGCGGAAGTTATTGTACTCGCCCTTGCTGGCCCATTCCACGTCGGCACTCAGGCGCAGATTGCGGGGCAGTTCAAAGGTGTTGCGCCAGGAACCGTTGAACCAGGGCTGGCTGAGTGTGATGGACGGGCTGTCGGCCGTGGGCGACTTGTAGTTCTGGAACATGGCCACGAGCGACCAGATGGGGTGCCAGCAGCCGAAGACGGGACGTGCCGACGCTACAAGGGTGAGACGGTCGTAGTCTTCCTGGCTGTTGATGGGGCGCACGAGACTGATGAGCGGGTCGGCAGCACCGGGGTAAGGCTCTGTCGACATGGTCTCGGCGTCCTTCACCCGGCCATAGTTGACGGTCAGGTTTGCCCACTGATAGGCCGCGTTCAGTACGAGGCTGTGGGTATAGGTGGGTCTGAGGTAGGGGTTGCCGCTCTGGTAGGTGTAGCGGTTGATATAGATTGTTGAACTGGTGAGATTGGAGTAGTTGGGCCGCTCAATATCCCTGCGGTATGACACCGAGAGCTGCGCCCGGCCGACGGGGGCGGAGACGACGACGGTGGGGAACCAGTCGCCGTAGTCGCGGCATACCTCGCCCTCCTTCTTGCCGAAGTTGTAATAATCGTTGGTGAGATGCTCGTAGCGCAGACCCAGCTGGGCGAATACCTTGCCATACTGTCGGCCATACTCTGCGAAGACAGCGGCTGATTTCTCATTAATCTCGGTATCAGTAGTCTTCACAGGAACGTCATCGGTGGCCAGAAAGTCGTAGGCGTCGGTTCGGTGGTTGTAGCTGTATTCGCCGCCCAGCGAGAAGTTGCCCTTCATGACGGGATAGCCGAAAATGAGTTTCGTGGCCCAGAAGTTGTTGCTGCTCAAGGTATTGCTCTGGATGGAGCGATTGACAGGGCTTCCGCCTGCCTCGGTGGTCACTTCACCGGTGCTGCCCGGCGACTGGGTATCGTCGAAGAGACCGTCGATATTGAGGTCGATGCTCAGCTGGCCTACCTTGCCATTGTAGTAGGCATTGAAGATATGCTTCTTAAACTCGTCTTCTTGGGTGATATGGCTCTCAGAACGCTCTTTGAAAATGCCGTTCTCATAACTGTCGGTATAGAACATGCTGTTGTATTCACCATTGGGATGACGGTCGTATTTGTAGAAGGCACCGAAGCTGTGGTTCTCGTCTGCCATATAGTTCAGCTGCAACTGCGGTGACCATCCCTTCCAGATGTTCTTCGACTCCTGAGAACTGATGCCTTCGATGCGGTCGGGGCCGGCATAATAGGTGAGCGTGTTCTCCTGCAGCGACTTGCCATGACCATAGGTGCCCGCCCAGAACGAGGCGGTGATGTCGAGACCGCCAGTGCGGTAGTTCACATCAAGGTTATTGGTCAAAGTATGGCCGTACTGATACATGCCCTCTCCGCTGTCAATGAAACTCAGTCCCTCGCCCTGTGCCTTTTTCAGCGTGATACGCACAACGGCCTTTGTCGAGGCAGCATAGCGGGCACCGGGATTCTGCACCACATCGACGTGCTGTATCTGGTCGGAGCGCAGGCGGGAGAGTTCCTTCGTGTCCTGCACGCGTCGGCCGTTGATATACACCTCGGCATCGCCACGGCCCAGCACCTTCACCCCACCCTCGCGCTCAGCCTCGAGCGAAGGAATCTTCGACAGGGCATCACTCACCGTGCCCGCCTTCTCCAGTATCGTGCCGGCAACAGTGGTGCGCATGGCATCGCCCTTCACATGCGTCTTCGGCAACTGTCCGCTTATCACAACCTCGCTGAGCAGTTGGGTGTCCTCTTTCATCTGGATGGTCAAGTTCTGGCCCGCATTAATATATAAGGTCTGATAGCCCACGCTGGTCACCTTGAACAGGCCATTGTCAACATTCGTCACAATCTTAAATACGCCCTGCTCGTCGGTCATCGCACCTTGTACGAAAGCTGAGTCGGGCAGCGACAGCAGCACCACATTCACGTAGGGCATCGGCTCGCCCTTCTCGTCCATCACTCGTCCACCCCAGTCCTGTGTCTTAGCTTGGGCTGTCATTGTCATCACCATTGCGGCCATCAGCGCTGCGAATCTCAAATACATTCTTCTCATGTTAATCATTATTTAAATTGTATCTTGGAATTCTTTGTCGTTTTTTTGACGCTGCAAGGACGGTGCAAGCTGAGTACAATCGGACTTGTTCAGATTGTCGAGGCGCAGCCCGTTCTCGCGGTTTCCGACTGCAAAATTACTGATAGTTGCGTCATTCTCCATACGTTTGGGATATTCTGCGGGGAAATGTGACGAATGACAGGACTCTTCGCCGCTTTTCATCACTTTCAACGTGCAAAACGGCACGTCATTCACCTTGTCGGTTCTTCGGCTTCTTGCGTTGACCGAGCTTTGCGCACCGCGAACTTATGTCTTTCTCAGCCGTCATGTCTGGCATAAAAATCCGACGGCTTCGGACAAAAATCCAAAGCCGTCGCATTTTTTCCGAAGCCGGGCATAGGTGTCCATGTGCTCCTCGCCCACGGGTAGGATGCGGATGAAGTAGCGATTGGTGATGTCCTTCATCATCTTGGCCGCCGTGTCCCAGAAGCGTGACACGAGTTTACCATTGTTGAAGCCCACTATCAGTTCCTTGACGCTCTCGCTGCTCATGTAGAACGTGTTGTCGTAGTCATCAAGGATGGCCTTCACGTCGCGGCTGAGCTGGTCGGGGTCAATCACCAGATAGATGAAAATATTGGTATCATGCAAGTATCGCATGGGTCAGTCGAACATTTCTGGGGCTACGAATGTAAATGCGGGCTGATACTTTACGGCGGCTTCCCATGTGGGGTTGTGCCTTTTCTCCTCTTTCACCTCATTGTGGGTGCTGGGAGTGTTGTTCTTTGTTTCGTTTGCCATAACAAATACGTATTTAAGATGAATATTCGCGTGCAAAGGTACAAATAGTTAGGCAATTACGAGCCGTTTGCGCATTAAAAGTGAAAAAGGCGGGCGAAAGTGTTGCGTTCTGCTGCTCCTCGTTATCATATCCTCTGCTTTTTCTGCGAAAAGTGAAAATTGCGACGCAATTTGTGAAACCAAAGTATCAGAAAATCGTCGTACCTTTGCAGCGTGATTCAGAATCACACTGCGAATATGCTTACGCTTGGAATAGCTCAAACGAGCTTGGCTCTGCTCTCGCTTAATCGCATCATTGCACCCAGTTATTATATCATAATACGAATAAATATGAGAGACTTTGTATTTGAGAACAAGACCAAGGTGTATTTTGGTAAGGAGCAGTTGTGTCACCTGCATGAGGAAGTGGCACGTTTCGGTAAGCGCGTGCTGATGGTGTATGGCGGCGGCAGCATCAAGAGAATCGGTTTGTATGATAAGGTGATGGCCGAACTCCAGAAAGCAGGAGCCAGTGTGTTTGAGCTGCCCGGCGTGGAGCCTAACCCGCGTCACACGACGGTGAACAAGGGTGCCGCCATCTGCAAGCAGGAGGGTATCGACGTATTGCTGGCCGTTGGCGGCGGTTCTACCATCGACTGCACGAAGGCTATTGCTGCTGCTGCCAAATATGAGGGCGACGACGTGTGGGACCTCATCACAGAGAAGGCCGTGGTCAGCGAGACGCTGCCCATCATCACCGTGCTGACGCTCTCGGCTACTGGCTCTGAGATGGATGGCGGCTGTGTCATCAGCAATGTGGAGACCAACGAGAAACTGGGCTATTTCGCCCCCGACAACAATCCTGATGTGTCGTTCCTTGACCCCACGAACACCTTCTCGGTGAGTGCCTACCAGACGGCCTGCGGCAGCGTGGATATCATGTCGCACATTTTCGATGTAGCTTATTTCAGCAAGAAACAGTCGATGGACATGCTGTTGCGCATACAGGAAGAGGTGCTGAAGACTGTCGTGAAATATGCCCCTGTGGCAGTGGCGAAGCCCGACGAATACGAGGCTCGTGCCAACCTGATGTGGGCATCGTCGTGGGCACTGAACAACTTCCTCTACGAGGGATTCTTCCAGGCCACCGTCTGCCACTCGATGGAGCACGAACTGTCGGCATTCTATGATATCACCCACGGCCACGGCTTGGCCATCCTCACCCCCCGTTGGCTGGCGTATGTGCTTGACGAGGAAACAGCCCCCGTCATCCAGCGCTTCGGCGTGAATGTCATGGGACTGGACGGTTCGCTGCCCGTAATGGAAGGAGCCAAAGCCGCCATCCAGGCTCTTGAGGCCTTCTTCTTCGAGACCCTTGGACTGAAGAGCCGTCTCTCAGACCTGGGTATCGACGACAAGAACTTCACGGCAATGGCACGTAAGGCCTGTGGCGCAGAAGGCATCCTCCACGGATTCACCGACCTGACTCCTGCCGATGTTGAGAAGATTTTCAGAATGTGTCTGTAGCGGAGAGAGAATGAATATCAAGAGTATCATCACAGCCGCTCTGGCATTGATTGTATCAACAGCATGCAACGGTGGCACAAAACAGGACACGGCAAGAGCGTGGCACAAGTTGGTCTCCGCTTCCTGCTGCAACGTGGTGTGGTCATCATACCGAAGTCAACCCACAAAGAACGCATGACTGAGAATATCAACATCTTCGACTTCGAACTTTCTGCCGACGAGATGGCTCGCATCGAAACGCTCGATACCCAGCACAGCCTGTTCTTCGACCACCACGACGGTGAAGTGACAAAGATGTTTATGGGCTGGCGTGGTTTGGCGTAATATAATTGAGTCCACTTTTAAAAGGTGGACTCAATTATTTCATCACAAAACTTCTCGGATAGAAGTCGCTGGAGAAGCGGCCTTGTAATGAGCCTCGCGTTCAGCTACTCACCTATGCCACTCCATCCGTACAGCATGTATCTTTTTGCCACCTGGGGCTTTTATGCAAAAGTTTCCTGCCGAGAAACCTTTGGTTTTCTGCCGAGAAACCGATGGTTTCTCGGCAGGAAACTTTTAAAACCCATGCCGCCATGAAACTGCAGGATTCTCACATGGTTGAAATCCATAGAAAAACTTTGGCAATGATATAGCAGTTGACCCTTTGCAGAAAGGATTTATGCGCAGCCATCCCCTCCCTTCAAGGGGAGGGGCAGGGGTGGGGTCTGTAATGTCAGTAATGTTCTTTGCTGCCACTCCTTCGC
>JAEEPZ010000149.1 GCA_016285055.1 Prevotella sp. | reverse complement strand
ACTGGGATGCCTTCGACGACTGCGTATCGCTGACCCGCATGTACATCCTGGCAGACAAGAAGCCTGAGATGACCCAGGACAACTGGCTGTGGCGCAACTTGTGCAACAACTACAACCCGACGTTCGACGCCTTCTATGTGCGCCCGAGCCTCTACAAGGACTATGTGGCAGACGATGCCTATACCGGCTCGTCATGGCAGCGCACCAAAAACATCTCTTCCGGTGTGTTCAAGGACGACGAATCGTTTGCCGCCTTTGCCGCCCATGCCGCCGCCACCAAGGAAGAACTGCAGGGCGTGGACAATGTGGACGGATGGTTCAAGAACCGTCCAAATATCAAGGACCTCTCGCTGCTGAGCAACACCTCGGTGACAGAGCTGAAGGCCGCCGACATGAAGCCGCTGACCAAGCTGGAGCGTATCGGTATGCCAATGATGCTGGAGCAGATTGAGGACAACAGTTTCAGCGATGCCAAGAACCTGCGCTGGGCCGACTTTACTAATTGCTTTGATATTGATATGATGGCCAACCTCCAGAACGGCGGCTTGCGCAAGAAGGGCCTCACGGAGAACACGCTGTGCTATCTGCCAACAGCCTACGGACAGACTGACGAGGTGAACGTGGTGGTAGGCGATACCACAGGCGTGATGAACTGCGCCACCTACAGGCTGATTGACGGTCAGGACTACGACGTGCCTTACAAGTTCAATGCCGCAAAGGTGGAGAACACCCGCACGCTGGCCAAGAGTGCTGCACCCTACACCATCTGTCTGCCTTATGATATGCAGATACCAAACGGCGCGAAGGCTTATAAACTGTCAGGCCGCAGCACCAACGAGCTGATATTCACGGAGACGACGGAGACGCTGAAGGCGCTGCAGCCATACCTCATCTGGACAACCAGTGGCGACGCATCGCTGAATGCTGGTGCGACAGAGATTCCCGCCAACGGCGGAACTATCTATGGCAAGCAGCAGGATGCTCCGGGCTATTCGATGCGCGGCACCCTCTACGGCATCGGCAATGCCGAGGCTGCCGATCTGGGAGCTTATACCCTGCAGCAGGACGGCAAGTGGCATCCCGTGATGTCTGACAGTGACGAGCACCGTGCCGCCCGCATCCTGCCTTTCCGTGCCTATCTGTTGCAGAACCGTGGCGCAGGTGCCCGTGCCATCGGCATGACACTGGAAGACGCGACGGGCATCGAACAGTTGCGCACCATCGATAGCAATGGCACAGAGCGCATCTACGACATGAATGGTCGTCAGTTGTCAACTCCGGCAAAGGGTATCAATATTATCAATGGTAAGAAAGTTATTAAAAGATAAACGACAATGAAGAAGATAAAGATAATGAATATGCTGCTCGGGGGCCTGCTGGTCCTCGGCAGCCTGACCGCTTGCGGTGGTGACGACAGCACAGATACCCCCCCAACACCCCCCGCAAAGGTGGCAACCACTTTGAAGGCCGACTATACCGCCACCGTTTCGCAGCAGTTGCTCGACGTGGCTACGGTCACCGTGCGCTATATCGGTGAGAACGGTCAGGTGGCACAGGAGCAGATGAGTTCCACCACGTGGACGAAGCGTGTCAACATCCCATTGCCAGCCAAGGCTGGTCTGAACATCCAGCCCACGCTGAAGGGTAGTGTGGCCGATGGGGAATACACCCTCAGCGCCAAAGGTCAGGTGGCCTACAGCTGGCTTGACCAGGATGGTCAGCAGCTCAACGCAGGAGCCACGGAGAAGACACCCGATATGGAGGCCGTATTCTATGCCGACGGTCTGGGACAGTATCTCGGTGCCATCACCGCCAATTGTCAGCTGGCTCGTGCCTTCGCCCAGGACTGTTCTGTCAGTGACACTTCTGTCACTTGGGGTGGCAATGCGGGTGACGACAGCACGCAGGGCACTGGCATCTCGAACGAAGGTGCTACAGGTGACAACCGATAGCGCAAATAAATAACTATATAAATGAAAAAACTGAGATTTCTATTGGCCCTCTGGCTGGCGATAGCAGCTACGGGCGTGTGGGCTGAAGAAAACCCTGAAACAGTGGCCGACAGCATCACCGAACAGGTGCAGATGAGCGACGGCCGGACTGTGAAAGCAATGCAAGTGCCCCGGCGCGCATCAAGCGAAGACTACACCTACACTTACAAAGGTGTGAAGTACACATATATCTCGGAGAACAACTGGAATCGCTATTTCGATACCAACATGCACACGCCTACCAGCTACGGATGGTGGGTGACTGAAGACGGCTGGTATGTCGATCCCAACGGCAACTACCTCGTGGCCGCCTCGATCGACGAGGAAAGCGTGCCCGAGAACGGTGAGGTGTATATCCTGAATGACCTGGTGGGCTACTTCACCAGTCACACCCATCTGGCCTGTGTGGCCGATCAGGGATTCACTGGCGAGTCGAAGGTGAAGCGCGTTTACTTCCAGGATGCTGATGCGCAGGCCTTTAACGCCAGCTCTCTCTTCCAGTTCTTCATCGGTCACAAGGCCTTTGCCAATGCGCCGAACCTGGAGAAGATCGACCTGATGCAGTACACCACGCGCGGCACCAACCACTGGGAGCCCATGCCCGTAACGGCTGTCAAACTGGCCTGGGGCACCATGCTCGACGGCTCGCCCAACGCCATGATCCGCGTGGCCACCTCGACACTCGACGACTACCGCAACAGCAGTGTGTGGGCCAAGCACATAGACCGCATCATCAGCTACGAGCCTTCGGGTTACGAGATCAAGGAATACGGCGCCCGCTACAAATGTATGCTGGCAGAGGACGGCAAGACCTATCTGACCAACGACGGTGCACAGCGCTCGGAAGTGATGCAACAGCTGCGCCTGTGGAATGCCGACTACCAAAGTCTTAATGCGACTTCGCTGCTGGCACCTGCCGACAACGGCGCTACCATATATTACACCACCATCGAAGGAGCCGATGCCGACTATCTGAAGAGCCACGACGGCGTGCTGAAAGTATATAATGACATAGGTTCATACTATAACTACAAGAACATTGCCATCCGGCGCGGTGCCTTTGCCAACTGCGAAGACCTGAAGGCCGTGGAGTTCTGGCAGACCAACGGCCGCAGCGGCAATTCGTATAGCGACCTGAAGGTCTGCATTGAGAATGGCGCCTTCCGCGGCTGTAAAAACCTGAAGGAAATCCGTTTGTTCTACTTCGTGGAGGACGGCGATGATCGCTGGGAGGTGCTCGGGCCTGAGAACGTAATCCCTGGTCCCGACATCTTCGGAATCGACGAACAATGCGAGGACATTCTTGAAGGGAAAGCAGAAGCCACATCGCCGGTCATCATCGTTTCGCCTGACCGTTACCTCGACTTCTGCGAAGACCCCAACTGGATACCCTACCTAGACCTGCTGCGGCCTGCCGACTACGTGCCTTCCACTAAAAAAGACATCTTGAAAGACGGCATCACCTACGCCTTTGCTGCCACATCGGCCGGCGCTCATCTCACCGATCAGGTGGTGATGCAGGGGCTGTCGTGGTGGAATGTGCCCCTTATCCTGGCTGAGATAGCCGTCATGGTTGCCACCTCAGGCGGTAGTAGCGGAGCCTCCGAAGCAGGCGGTGAAGCCTTGAAGGTGGAACTGGCAGAAACCACCAAGACGTTGACTGAAGTAACGGCACTTAAGACCTCGATAAGATCCTCTTATGGCGAGACGCTAAAAAGGGTGTTAGTACAATTGTGCGGTAAAGACCTTGAAAGGTGGACTACTGTCGGCACGAAAAGAATCTACAGCGAAGTGACTGAACAACTTGCGGAAAAAGGATACACGTTTCTTGGCACTTTTATCTCTGGGAGCGAATATCTGGCTCTCAGCAAAAGTCAGATCAATGAGCTGGCCTCACTCGTGCTTCAGCTGTGCAATGATCTGATTCCCAACATTGTCGCTCATCAAACCGTCTTGAAAGAGATGGTGAAGGGCTCCATCATTAAAAAACTCCAGTCAACAATCTTCAAAGATGCATTTCTGAAAGCTACGGGCAAGAATCTCATGAAAGCGACTGCCATGAATTCGGCGATCGCTGCCGGAGTCAATGGCAGCTTCCAGGCTTTCTGTGCAATCGGCGACCAAGTGAGTCCGGGTAAGTTCCGTGATGGTATGCGTGCCAACATCGCATCCAACATGACACAAGTCGGCATGGTGGGCGGTACCTTAATCACCACACCATCGAAAAAACTGATCTATCATACTTGTATCAAAGCCGTTGATGACGACGTGAAGACTGCCATCATCAGGTACAGCCCCGACAGCGATACACGCTTGGTGGGCTTTGGCAGCCGGGCCTTCCAGAACAAGAAAAATCTGGAGAGCGTCGTCTTCATGGAGAACGATGATGTGCACAGTCATAACATGAGCATCGGTACTATTGCCATTCCTGACTCAGCCTTCGTGGGCTGCACCGGACTGCACACCTTCGACCTGCGTCTGAGGACCAAGGAGAACGGCACCCGTGCACTGGGCCCGGAAAACTTTATCCTCTGTGGCGACAGCGTCTTTGCCGGACTCGACTCCACAAAGGTGTGTATCATCATTGCCGAAGAGCGCAAGGAAGACTTCCTGGCCGACAAACAGTGGGCGAAGTATAAGCGTTTCTTTGAATACGAGCCCATCGAAGAAACCGTCTGTCAAGATGACTTTGGCGTGCACTATGCATACACCTATTCCGGAGGCGTACAGCTGGTAGAGAAGGTGGGTGGCCACAAGGTGGAACATCTGATAGCTGTGGGCGACAACGTTTCTGAGGTCAGTAAATGCGGAGGCGAGTTGGCACTGTTTAATGATGTGGGTATCTGGAACAACTACAAGCTGGACGGCGTCAAGAGGGATGCCTACCGTGGTCACGGAGAAGTGACGAGCGTGACGTTCTGGGACGTTCAGGGACTCGGCCCCTTCGGCAAAACTTATCTCGACTTTGACATTACCTTGCAAGAAGGCGCTTTTGCCAGCAACTACCAGCTGAGAGACTTCAACCTGATTTACTTGCGCACAGAGGGTAAAGGAGAGGCTGAATTATTCAATCCGGGCTCGTGGGAGTTTGGCAAGAACTATGCCCAACCCCTGAGACCAGAGCAAATCAAATTGGGCAACTACGTGTTTGCGGATTGTCCTAATGTCCGCTTCAAGATGCAGCCCCAGCAGGTGGCCTGGTTCGAGGCTGACTCTACATGGGCTGTCTATAAGGATCAATTTTTGCCCTGTTTCATTATTCCTGGCGACCAGGCGGTGAGAAAGGTGCTGAAAGACCTGTGCTTCACTTCTAGTGCCGCTTTTATCTCCAAGAAATGGTCGGATCTCATTGATATAAGTCGACTGGAGGACAAAGGCTTCGAATGGCTCGACGACAGATTCTCCAGAAACACCGACATCCAGCAGTTCCCGGAATTCAAATGGTTTGAAACAGCTGGCCTCGACTATGTAGGCGGCTCGTGGTTCGTGGCCTGTAAGAACCTGACAGCCATCGAACTGCCTTCTACCATCAAAAGCATCGGCGGCTATGCCTTCCAGGATTGTGACCTGCGCGAGATAGAAATCCCTGTTGCCGTGGAGCAGATAAAGGAATATGCCTTTGCAAACAACCTTCACATGAAGACCGTGCGCTGTCTGGGCAGTGAGCCCGCCACACTCGGAAAGGATGCTTTCGGATATACCAAAATTGAACTCGTGAACGACGTGCCTGTAACGCATTGGGAACTGCCTAAAGGCTTTAAGATCTATGTGCCTGCCGAGGCTGTGGATGCCTACAAGGAGAAATGGTCCGACTATAAGGACTACATCGTGGCCGACACGCGACAGGCAGCCTTCCCCAAGGTGGTGACCACCACTGCCCCAGGACAGCTCGCGCAGAAGCTCGGTCTGGAGACCGTGATGGACGGCAACTATCTGGTGAACCTGAAGGGAGCCTACTATAACATCGACTCGCTCACCGTGAGCGGTCCGCTCAATGGTCTCGACATCGGCGTGCTGCGCTTCCTGGGCGGTGCTGACGTCAACAATAGCGACCCCACCTGTGGTCAGCTGCGCTACCTGAATCTCTACAATGCCGAACTGAAACGGGACATGACGTACCCCTTCCAGTGTCACGGATTCAACAACTACCTGGATAAAGATAATGAAACGGGCAGTTTCATGTTCTACTATTGCGACAAGTTGGAGACCGTCATCCTGCCGCGTTCGGCCACTTACATACAGGAGAGCTGCTTTGAGCACGCCACCAATCTGAAGAAACTGGTGGTGAGCGATGATACGCGTGGCTACGACGATGAGATAACCCGCTATGTACACGGTCTCTCGGAACTGGTATTCCTCACGCGACAGAGTGCCAAGAGCGATGCCCTTGGCGGGCTGATGAACTACGACTCATGGGAGACGCCCATCGAGGCAGTCTTCGTGCCCAACTCACAAATCGGTGACTACGTCAACGAACCGGCCATCACTCAATACACCAGCAATATCGTCGCCCCGTTCAAGGATGATGCTGTCCTCCGTGCTTTTGCCGCCAAGGGGCATTTCTTCCCCTCAGAGTATTTCCAGCTGAGCAGCATCGACGGTATCCTCGAAGGCAGCAATGTACAGACCTTCGACGAGTTGAGTTCCTTCAACAAACTCACTTCGCTTGGAGCTGCGCTTGCCGGTTGCGACAAGTTGCGCCGCACGGTGCTGCCCGACTCGTTGCGAGAGATGGGCTATGACGCCTTCCGCGGATGTGCCAACCTGGACAGCATCTATGTCTATTGTGACAGTGTACCGACAATGGAACAGGGTGCGCTGCGCGACCTGCCGGCATCGTTCAAGATTTTCGTGCCAAAGACCCTGGCCAAACGCTATCGTGCCGAGTGGGCTGAATATGCCGACCATATCGTGGGCAGTGCCAACCAGTATAAAAGCGATCTCATCGAGATTACCACCACCGGATATGGTCAGGTGGCTGAGAAACTGGGGCTGCGCACAGAGCGGGTCCTCTATAGCAATGGTCAGACAAAGTATGTGCGTGGTGTCTTCGGAGATATTAACACCATCAGACGGCTGAAAGTCAGCGGTCCCATCTCGGGTGAGGATTTCGCAGTGCTGCGTTTCCTGGCTGGCTACAGCGAATGGAAAGATGCACGTAACTGCGCTGCTCAACTGGAATATCTTGATTTGTACGACGCACAGGTGGTGAAGAGCGATGCCATCTTCGCTGAAGACCGATGGTTTGCCACCGACGACAAGGTGAAGGAAGACAACGTGCTGCCGCCGTTTGCCCTGCGTCGCGCCTACGCCCTGAAGACGATCATCCTGCCAAAGACGCTCAAGAAGATCGACACCCGCTCGCTCATGGAGTGCCTGGCACTGGAGACGGTCGTTGTCGGCGACGACATTGAGACAATCAACTGGAGTGCCTTCGATGACGACGCTGCACTCACACGCATGTACCTCCTTGCAACAAAGAAACCGAAGATGGATGCCGACAACTGGTTCTGGCGCAATATGTGCAACAACTATAACCCGACGTTCGATGCCTTCTATGTGCGCCCGAGTATCTACAAAGACTACATCGGCGATAGTGACTACGTAGGCTCATCATGGCAGCGCACCAACAACATCTCTACTGGTATCTTCAAAGATGACGACTCGTTTGGAGCCTTTGCATCACATGCCGCAGCTACCGAGGACGACCTGGTAAGCGTTACCAATGTCGACGGATGGTTCCGCGATTATAAGGACATCACCGACCTCTCACTGCTGCGCTACACACAGGTAGACTCGCTGAAAGCTGCCGATTTGCAGCCGCTGACCAAATTGGAGCGGATTGCCATGCCGTTGCCATTGAGAAGCCTCGATGACAATAGCTTCAGCAATGCTACGAATCTGCACTGGGTCGATTTCATGATGTGCGAAAACACGGATTTGATGTCACAGCTGCAGAACGGCGGCTTGCGCAAGAAGGGACTCACAGAGAACATACTGTGTTTTATGCCGAAACTTTACGGACAGACTGACGAGGTGAACGTGGTGATAGGCGACACCACCGGCGTGATGAACTGTGCCAACTACAAGCTGATTGACGGTCTGGACTACGACGTGCCTTATAAGTTCAACGCCGCAAAGGTGGAGAACACCCGCACACTGGCAAAGAGTGCCGTGCCTTACACCATCTGTCTGCCTTACAGCATGCAGATTCCTGCTAATGCGAAGGCCTACGAGATGTCGGGTCGCAGCGACAACGAGCTGATCTTCACCCAGACAACGGAGACGCTTGAGGCGTTGCAGCCTTATCTCATCTGGGCAGACCAGAGTGATGCATCGCTGAATGCAGGCACGGCTGAGATTCCTGCCAGCGGCGGTATGACCTTCGGCAAGCAGCACGATGCTCCGGGCTATTCGATGCGCGGCACCCTCTACGGCATCGGCAATGCCGAGGCTGCCGAACTGGGCGCCTATACCCTGCAGCAGGACGGCAAGTGGCATCCCGTGATGTCTGACAGTGACGAGCACCGTGCCGCCCGCATCCTGCCTTTCCGTGCCTATCTGTTGCAGAACCGTGGTGTAGCAGGTGCCCGTGCCATCGGCATGACACTGGAAGACGCGACGGGCATCGAGCAGCTGCGCACCATCGACAGCGACGGCACAGAGCGCGTCTACGACCTGAACGGCCGTCAGATCTCAGCGCCTGCGAAGGGAATAAACATCATCAATGGTAAAAAGGTTATTAACAGATAAACGACAATGAAGAAGATACAGATGATGAATATGCTGCTCGGGGGCCTGCTGGTCCTCGGCAGCCTGACCGCTTGCGGTGGTGACGACAGTACAGATACCCCCCCAACACCACCCGCAAAGGTGGCAACGAGTGTGAAGATAGATTATAGTGCCACTGTTTCGCAGCAGCTGCTCGACGTAGCAACGGTCACCGTGCGCTATATCGGTGAGAATGGTCAGGTGGCACAGGAGCAGATGTCGTCCACCACCTGGACGAAGCGTGTCACCATCCCATTGCCAGCCAAGGCAGGTCTGAACATCCAGCCCACGCTGAAGGGTAGTGTGGCCGATGGGG
>JAEEPZ010000148.1 GCA_016285055.1 Prevotella sp. | reverse complement strand
AAACCATAGTATATCCACAGGAATGAGCACCCCTGCATGTTCTCCTCTGCCTTGCGCATCACCTCCATTCCGTCGGCTGTAAGTTTTCCTATCTCACCCGGCCCCACATAGTGCTCAATATCGAAACCAAGGTTGGGGAACGCCGTAGATTCAGAGGTTGCAGCCATAGCGCCCTCTTTCTTTCCTATGATAATGGGAGTACGGCCCCAGAAGTCACGCGCAGCTATGATACAGTCCTGTGTCAGTATGAGCATCGAGCACGAACCCTTCACGGTTTTATAGACATTCTCTATACCGTCAATGAAGTCCTTGCCCTTTATGATGAGCAGGCCTATGAGCTCTGTCGGGTTTATCCTGCCCGATGAGAACTCCGATAGCACCATGTTCTCTGACAATAGCTGTTCTGCTATCTCCTCTTGATTGTTCACCTTGCCCACCGTGACGAGTGCAAAGCGTCCCAGGTGCGAGTTCATCAGGAGCGGCTGCGCATCGGTGTCAGATATCACTCCGATACCTTGTTCACCAAAGAATTTTGGCAACTCTTCCTCAAACTTCGTTCGGAAATATGTGCTCTGCAGGTTGTGTATGGAGCGTTTGAAGCCACCTGTGTCCTTGCTGTATGTGGCCATACCTCCACGTTTGGTACCAAGGTGCGACTGATAATCTATTCCGTAGAACAGTTCCTCTACGCAACGTTTGTTCTGTATTGTGCCAAAAAAGCCACCCATGTGTTATGCTGAAAAAAATAACTGTTTTACTTGACCTTTATGTGTTATCCGTATATGATCTTGCCGGTCTTCTCATCCGTATTCTCTGGGATGAACGACTTGTTATACTGAGTCATACCCCTCAGAGACATACCCATGTTGCTGAAACCTCCATCGTGGAAGAGCGTCTGCATCGTCACCTTCTTTGTCAGGTCTGAGAAGAGAGTCATGCAATAATCTGCGCAGTCATCGGCAGAAGCATTTCCCAGGGGTGACATACGGTCAGCAAAGTCCAGCATGCCGTCAAATCCCTTGATGCCGCCACCGGCAGTCGTGAGGGTAGGGGACTGAGAGATACAGTTCACTCTCACGTGCTTCTCTCTACCATAGATATATCCGAATGAGCGTGTGATAGACTCCAGGAGTGCTTTCGCATCAGCCATATCATTATAACCAAAGAACGTGCGATGACTTGCAACGTAGGTCAGAGCCACTATGCTGCCGTACTCCTTGATAGCGTCAAGCTTCTTTGCCACCTGTATCATCTTGTGGAAAGAGATTGCCGAGATGTCCAGCGTCTTGTCTAGGAAATTATAATCCAAATCGTCGTATGTACGCTTCTTGCGCATGTTCATAGACATTGCACATGAATGGAGCACAAAATCTATCTTTCCGCCGAGAGCTTTCTGAGCCTCCGTGAAGAGGTTTTCCAAATCTTCCACGCTTGTGGCATCTGCTGGGATAACGGCTGCTGCATTTGTCTTCTTTGCCAGCTCGTCAAGTGTGCCCATGCGAATTGCTACGGCAGTATTTGTCAACACAATCTCTGCACCTTCCTCTACTGCGCGCTCTGCCACCTTCCATGCTATTGACTGATCATTCAACGCACCAAAGATGATGCCACGCTTTCCTTTCAATAAATTGTAAGCCATATACCTTTCTATATATTATATAATGTGCTAAAAAATCGATGCAAAATTACAAAAACCACATGAGATATACAACAATAGCAAGAAAAAAATACTTAAAAAGTGGTTAATACACATTAATGGGTATGTTCTATATCAAAAAAACTTACTACCTTTGGCATTCGAAATGAAAATATACAAACTTCTTATATTCTTATTTGCAGTCCTCCTGGCTTCATGTAGCAAGGAGGAGGACTTCCATGTTGACGTTGATGAATCAGCGTTACTGACGCATACTGATAGCGTCGTTGCCTTATCTTCCTATGATCATATAGTGACCCATACCGCTCAGGGAAAGGGGTATCCTATTGTCATCATGGCTGATGGTTACGATGCCACAGAGGTAAACAACGGCACTTACGACAAAGCCATACAGAACGCAGTTGACGCCTTGTTTGACCGTGAACCGATGGTGTCACTCAGACCCTACCTTGACATCTATACCGTCAAGGCCGTCTCAGCTCGCAGCGGCATCGGCTCTGTTAAATCCTATACCGCTTTCTCTTCCTATTTCCCCGATATTGAAAAAAGTTCTGAGGTCAGGGGAGACTCGCTGACCATTATGGCATGTGCTGAGAAAGCGTTGCAGAACTATGGTTACTCCAAGCAAGAGGCAAGAAGTCTTGTTCTTGAACATTGTCTTATGATTGTTCTGCTTAACTCTTCAAAATATGCAGGCGTTACGTATTTCTGCAAAATTGGCAAGAGTACTGACGGCTATCCTGTCGGTAATGCTATCTCTTATATCCCGGTCAATCCGGTTATCAATGTCACGGGAAAGTATGGCTTTAAGGGCGATGTGTTCAATGAGCTGATACAGCACGAGGCAGTAGGCCACGGCATAGGCAAGCTGGGTGATGAGTATTGGTATGATGACGTCAAAGAACATCCCGAATATCAGACACCTACGGACAAAGTGGTTTCCACATTCAATTTTATCTTTACAAACGGATACATGCAAAACATACACTATGATGCCAATGTTACAGGCACTCATGACGTGGAGAGCAATAGTTGGATCTATCCCTTTGCCAATGACGAAAGATATATCCTGGAGGATATTCGCTGGTACCCTGGAGCATACGTATATGTGAATAAGTTCTTCCGACCTTCTTACTATAGCATAATGAACAGCACCATAGACACTCGCAATAATACGTTCAACGTACCCTCGAGAGCCTCAATATACCGTAATGTAAGGCACGTGGCAGACCCTTCATGGGTATGGGACTATGAGGAATTTGTCGGCTTTGACATATACAGCACTCCCACCTCAGCGGCAAAGGGTGCAGGGGTAGATATGGACACGCCTATTATCATGCCCACACAGATGCACGTCTCTCCATTCAGCAGGCTGCAATACTGATGTATTCGCTCGGCCCTTAGGGTAGGGTGTTCAAAATCGGCATTTTACCCGAGACCATTTTTTAGGCTGTTTTGAGTGTTCTGATGCGTTTTGCGACAAGGTTCTCCATGAGATTTTTATCTCGCCAGAGATTGATGTCCATAATCTTTGTCCTGCACAAGCGTTCTTTGACATTATAGTTTATTGGATCTGGTTCGCCTTTGAATGTCAATATTACTGGCAGATGTAAGACTAGTGCAGTCACACCATTCAGTTTATTTGGAGATTGCATGTATTTGAAGATACCAAATACGGACTCTATGATGTCCGATGAATTATTGACAGTCTCATTATCTTTAAGAAGAGATTGCTCTTCTGCAAGATAGTCCAGTATTTGCTGGCCGACTTTTCTCATTCGGTCGTTTCCGCACATTACAGTTGCACATATATGCTTCCTGCATACAGCTATGGATTTCTTACTTAATCCATTATGCTTCATTTGCGTCTCTATGAAGTGTATGCAGGATACCATATCCTTCATTTCACCGACAAAAGAGGCGTATGTGCGTAAAAACGAGAACACTTCCTGTTCTTGGTGTTTCAGTTTGTGAAATACCTGTAACATGGTGTACGCCCAGTCTATGCTTTCCGACAGGTTCATGAACCTTGCCTTGGTACGCTGGGACGGAGACTGAAGATAAGCAATCTCTTTCATGCAGTATTGCATTTTACAAGTCGCCATCTCCTTGCTAAACTCCAGATACTCAGCATCTTCCTTGTACACGCGTTCCATAAACATGGCAAGAGTATGACTGATGTCACGATGCCACGTACAGTTAGACAATTCAACGGCTTTACGCATCTTGCTGTCATTGTCAGAGATTATATATGAGGGCTTCTTGCCCACAACTTCAAAGCTTTTATCGAGAACCTCACCTACCGTTTGAGCCGTCCAGGCAGACTTTACATTAAACCCGACCACTTTCACATCGCTGGGTTGTTGCGGACGCCCTTGATGCTCTGAAGGCACAGCCAGAACCGGAAGAAGTTTCTCACTGCCTATCATCATACATTCATCGACAATATTTGCATAATCGAGATTCTCAAGAGCCTCCGGCGTATGCTTTATCTCATCAAGACCGCACTTACGTACCCAATTGTCAATAGAATTATGTGATGGCACATTGTCAACAAGACCGTACGTCAGCTTTCCTAATATTTCAATAGTCGTGACAATATCTCTAGGGCTTGCATTTGTTTCGCATCTGAGGATGATAGCGTATCTGATGACGAACTCCGAGAAATGATGTCTTGGTATTCTCTTGTAATACTCTTTAGAGATTGGTCCGTAACATGGCTCGCAGTTTTTTTTTCAGCTTCAGCTTCCATGTCGGCTATTTGGGCTTCAAGTTTTGCGATTCGTTCATCCCTTCGTTTTAACTGAGCTCTGGTGTTTTTGAGCTTACTTTTGAGTCTCTTAGTTTTATCTTCTTTTGTCATCTTGTTTGCTGATTAAAAGTTACTAATTTAGATGTAAAGTTACTAATAATCAGCGACATACACAAATTTTAAGAAAACTATTTTGACCTATAAAGTGTTAAATGTTAATAACAAAAATGCTATAAATATAGACATATTTTTGTCTCACCTAGAAAGTCAATTTTGAACACCCTACCCTTCAGGGCTTCTGACAAGCCCCATTTATCGCATAAACGCCCAAACTATGGAAATGTCCTGCACTTCCAACCTTGCGCTTGAAAGCATGCTTTCGCGCAGGTCACAAGTACAGTACGGTTTCATGCTGCAACTCATCCTTCTTGGTGGCAAAAACAACGGCTATTCAATAGCCTCAAAAACCAACTGTGCTGTTAGTTCCGTCAGCTCAAAGGGCTATCGGGGGAAGGGTGTCGGCGGTGTAGGTGGGTAGGTTGTGTTTGACTCTGATTTCGGTGAGCCTGCTTACCAGGGTGTTCAGATGGTCGGCAAGGGGGGAGAGGTCGTTGTATTTGTATGCCCTGAAGAGCCGGATGGAATGGAGTTGCAGCGCGTTGATGTCGATGTTCATTTCGACGAACGATATGAGTAACAGCTGCAGGTTCTGGCCTCTGATTTTCTCGCTGATGTTGAGCAATTCGCTATCGTCACGCAGACAGTTCAGATACCTCTCGGTGATGATGGGATCGATGTCCTTTACGGACAGCAAACATCTGAGGGCCTGGCGTCTCAGTAGCAGTAAATCCGTCATTCTGACGTAGGGATATAGCCGCAGCGTGTCCAGGGTGAAGATGTCTTCCTGCTCCACATGATAATGGCGGCAGATTTCCTTATAGGAACAGGTGAAGTTTACAATGCATTGCGCCAATTCCCCCTCATCATGCCCTAAGAAGTCACACTTCAGGTTCTTCCAATCCACGTCGAGTTTTTCTATTGGGGCATGTAGCTGGCTAAGGAGCTTGTCCTGCTGGCTGGCGTAGAGTTCAAACCTGTTGTTTGAGGTGCAGGTAGCGAGAAGTATGTCGGCATCAACGGTATCGCGGTTGTTCAGGATATCACCAATCGCCTTGTCTCGGTCGTATTCGGGATAGAACAGCATCAGCTGGTCTTGCAGATTTGAAAGGTTTCCGTAGTTCTTGGCCCTACGTTCTGCTTCCACTTTGGCCTTAAGCCAGGCAAACGTCTCGCGAGACATTGAGCCGCCGTCACCGATGAAGGCTTCTATCTCTGATGCGAAATCCTTATCCCCCGTCTCATATCCGATGTTGAGATACTCTTCTGCCTCCTTGCATCCCATGTCGATGGCTTTCTTGATGAAATAGGATGCCAGTATGTCATTCTGCTCGGTTCCTACGCCCTGAGCATATATGATGCCCAGGTGCAGGAACGCCATAGGGTCTTTGCCGCCGCAGATAGCCTTTTGCGCTTCTGCGTATGTGGGTAGTTCTTTTATCATGTCGGGAGGGGTTTATGAGTTGAAGCCCACTTGACGGTGGGGCATCAGCTCGGTAATGCGTGGGTTGAACTTCTTATATCCCTCCTCCACATCAGAAGGCAGGATGTGCCGGTAATCCTTCACGTCATCCATCGTGACGCGGTTTGCCATTGCGGGTATCACACCATTGCGTATAAACTGCTCCACCCAGCGGGCATTACCGAAATTCTTGGTGCGCTGTGAGAGGGTGTAGCCTATCTTCTGGCGTAGCACCTCCTGCGCCTCTTCGCCCAGCAGATAGTCATCCTTGGCAAACAGATGGAGGGCAATCTCCAGCAGCTGCTCTGCGTCATAGTCGCTGAAGTGATACTTGTAGGGAAAGCGCCCCATGAGGCCGGGATTGGCATTCAGCATGGCATCCATCTCCTTCTCATAGCCGGCAAAGATGATGACCATATCGGGGGCGGGCTGTGAAAGTACCGTGAGCAGGCTGTCGATGACCTTCGCGCCATAGTCTCTGCGGTCAGTAGCACCTTCGTAGAGGGTGTAGGCCTCGTCGATGAAGAGCACGTTTCCCCTGGCTTCATCCAATCCTGCTTTCATGTTCTCCTCGGTCTCGCCGATAAAGCGGCCAACGAGTCTTGTGCGGTCTGCACAGATGACATCGCCCTTTGAGAGCAGGCCTATGGAGTGGTATATCTTGCCAAGCATTCGCGCAACGGTTGTCTTGCCTGTGCCGGGACTGCCTGTGAAGACGGCATGCTGGGCCGCAATGTTCGATGTGCGCAGCCCCGCCTTCTTGCGCTCCATGAAGAAGCGTGACTGGTTGGCCATCGTGATGATGCTCTTCTTGATGTTGTCAAGCCCCACCATCTCATTGAGCTCACGGATGCTGTCCTCAAACTCAGAGGTGGAGTTGGGTAGGTGAGTGAAGGGAATATCCTCAATGGGCAGCTCGGGCAGGGTCTTCTTTTTAGACATCATCGCGTCAATGGCACGGCGTAGATATCGCGGAGACACTTCCTCGGCCACGAACCTGCGTATGCTGCTCAGCGACCATGTGGAGAAGCTGCCCTTTTCGTGATGCTGCAGAACGGCTCTTGCCAGCGCATCCATTGTAGGCGTTGAGGGGTCAAGGTGCTCATTGTCCAACTCTTTGAAGAACGCCTGAACGAGTTCGAAGCCGCTGTATGGCTGTTGGGTCAGCATGTTTCCGCTCAGGAAGAAATCCTTCAGCGAGGGATGGACATCCAGCACGCTCTCAATCTCCTGTCTCCCGCCACAGAGCCAGAGCTTATACTTCTCCTTGTCCTCACAGACTTTCTCCACCACCTGGCGTACCACCACCTTGCCTCCAGTGTTGAGCAGGGCACCCGGGTTCATGAGGCAAATGACCTGCCTGGCGGTATTTGCCAACTTCTCATACAGCGGCTCATAGGGATTCTGAAGGGCAGCATTGTAAAGGCTGTTGCAGTCTGCTTGCGTGAAGTCGTAGCCGGGCATGACGATATTCTGAAATGACCGTAGGATTCTTGCGTCCCAATCCCTGTTGGTGGTCTGGATCAGGAGGTTCTGATTCTGTTTCAGCTCTCTGCCCCTCAGTCCCTTCCTGAACTCATTGTATATCGTCAGTCGCCTGCTTTCCAAGGCATAGCGCCTTAACTCACTGGTGCCGGGAGTCGTAGAGAGGACATTCCATCCCGGTTCGGCGTTTTCCACACTTGTGGTAAGGATGTCCTCAATGCTGCATGTGGGGCGCGTCTCCGGTGGCTGCTGCGTGATATTCATGGGCTGACCGATTTCGAAATCCATGCGCAGGAGAGAGCCGTTAGACTTATCGCGCACCAGCAGGAAGTATTTGCCTGGCAGCCAGATGCGGAACGAGTGTATGATGATGTTGACATCGTTGTCGGCATTGCGCCGGAAATAGCTGATGACATAACTGTTGCACATTGGCGAATAGTCATCGGTATAGACATAGCAGGTGAAACGGTCTTCTTTAATCTGGGTGCTGTCACCAGTCCGGATGTTCACCGTAATCTCCCCGTCAGTGTAGGCATCCGCGTCGTCTGCCGGTAGCGAAAGCTGGACTGTCTCGATAGCCTGCGGAGCGGTAATAATAGGATCGTCATCAAAGAGTTCATCATCAGAGAGTTCATCATCAGAGTCAGTGTCATCATCGGTAGAACTGTTTTTCTCTATCAGTTCTTGCAGTTTTTGGAGTAGTTCCTCGTCGTCAAAGCTTCTCATGTCGTTATTCATGACCATAATAATCCGTAGTAAAATAATTCAAGTTTTGTAAGTGCGCCCTTTCTTGCTCCGCTTTGCTACGCAAGCGTCACCCTTCGGGATGCCGAGCGCAGGGCGTTTTACTACTTGAGAAAGTTGAATAAAATAATGTTTTGGGAAATAAAGAGAGCCACAGGGGCATCCCTTCTGTCAATGCACACGATTGTTGTTTTTGATGTCTTTCTTTGTTATGTCATATTCATGTTTTTGAAAAAGAGCGGCAAAGGTACAAAAAATAGTTGATATAGCAAGAAAAAAGTGGAAAATCTTTCATTCGTACTCTAAAAAAATAACAAACAATCATGTGCGCACATCTGAAATGCCTTATGGAGGGACTGATGGCCACTATCTCTGCAAATGGTAGCCGCAAATATCCACGACAGTCTTTTTTTGTCTAAAATATCAAAAGGTAAAGCCAAAACGATTGTTATTCGCAAAAAAGTAGTAATTTTGCAACACAGAACAACAACCAGTATGAACACATCAAAAAAAGAAACGATTATGACACTCTCAACAACTCCACAGATTGAAGGTCACACCATCCGTGAGTACAAGGGTATTGTGACAGGTGAAACCATTATTGGCGCCAACATGTTCAAAGACTTCTTTGCAGGCATCCGCGACATCGTAGGCGGTCGTGCAGGCAGTTATGAGAAGGTGCTTGCTGAGGCCAAAGACACCTCTCTGAAAGAGATGATGCAGCGTGCAGAGGCTCTTGGGGCCAACGCCATCGTTGGCATCGATATAGACTATGAGACTATCGGAGCCAACAACTCAATGCTCATGGTTGCCACAAGCGGAACAGCGGTAGTCATATAATGTAGGGAGTTAGAGGGAGATAGAGGAAAATACTCAAGGAGAAGGAGATAGAGGGAGATCG
>JAEEPZ010000030.1 GCA_016285055.1 Prevotella sp. | reverse complement strand
CAGGATTCTCACATGGGTGGAAATCCATAGAAAAGCTATTGTCCCAAATTGTTTTTATTTGTTTTTCTTGTTTTTATTGGTTTTTTCTAAGTCCGCTTAGCGGAACAAACTGACCGAGATAGCGACGCAACTATGTCACTCTATCCGTACAGCACGAAAAGATTCAAGTTTCGCATTCGCTCCGCTCGGCCTTTGTCTCTGGGCTGAAATACATAGCAAAGCTATTGTCTTTAACTCCTTTAACTCCCTTAACTCCTTTAACTCCAAAACTTGCGAAAGTTGAATAAAAAGATGAAAAAAAGAATCAAAGATATACGCGTTTCACGAAAAAGTAGTAATTTTGCAGGGTGAAAAAATGTGAAGCACAATGAATAAGGAGAATCAGGAGCCTCAGAGCCCCACAGAGAGAAAGAATCCGTTTTTTGAACCTTACCGCACCCCGCACGACACCGTGCCTTTCGACCGCATCCGCATGGAGGACTATGAGGAGGCGTTTATGGAGGGCATACGACGCGACGAGGAGTATCTGGACAAGACCATCAACAACCCCGACAAGCCCACCTTCGACAACACCATCATCAACAAGGAGGACAACGAGGGTTACTATGATTTGCTTGAGCGCGTCAGCACCGTGTTCTTCAACATGCTGTCGGCCGATACCAACGACGAGATGGACGCTCTGGCACAGAAGCTGAGCCCCATCCTGACGAAGCACGCCAACGACATGCGCCTGAACGAAAAGCTGTTTGAGCGCGTGAAATATGTGCACCTGCACCACCGCAAGCTGACGCACGAGGAGAAGCGCCTGCTGGACGACTGCTATCAGGGCTTTGTGCGCAGCGGTGCCTTGCTCGATGCTGAGGGCAAGGAGCGCCTGCGCCAGCTCACCGAGGAGGCATCGCTCTTAGGGCTGCAGTTCTCGCAGAACCTGCTGAAGGAGAACAAGGCCTATCGTCTTGTCATCACCGACCCCGCACAGCTCGACGGACTGCCACAGACGGCCATCGATGCCGCTGCGGAGGAGGCAAAAGTCCCCCTTACGGCCCCAGAAGCCCCCCTTTCGTCCCCCGAGGGGGACACAAATGTCCTAAAGAGTAATGAAGCCCCCTCGGGGGCCGTAGGGGGGGCTTTTGGGGCTTCTTGGGTCTTCACCCTCGACGCACCCTCCTATTCTCCCTTCATGACCTACAGCACCCAGCGTGAGTTGAGGCGCCAGATGTATATGGCCTACAACACGAAGGGCATACACGACAACGAGAACAACAACATCGGCATCTGCAAGCGCCTCATCAACCTGCGCCGCGAGATTGCACAGCTCTTAGGCTATAAGACCTACGCCGACTATGTGCTGAGCCGCCGCATGGCGAAGAATGTGCGCAGCGTCTATCGGCTGCTCAACCAGCTCGTCGATGCCTACAAACCGACTGCCGAGAAAGAATTGGAAGAGTTGGAGAAATCCGCCCTTTCGTCCACAAATGCTCGCAAACGCTCCCGTAAGTCAAGTGAAGCCCCCTCGGAGACCGTAGGGGAGACTTTGGAGCCCTGGGATCTTTCTTTCTACTCGCACAAGCTGAAGCTGAAGAAATACAACATCGACGCCGAGATGCTCAGGCCTTACTTCCAGTTGGAGAAGGTCATCGACGGCGTCTTCGGCCTGGCCAACCGCCTTTACGGCATCACGTTCAAGGAGAACAAGGACATACCCGTCTATCATCCCGACGTGAAGGCCTACGAGGTGTTTGACCGCGACGGCAGCTATCTCGCCGTCTTCTACGCCGACTTCCATCCTCGCAAGGGCAAGCAGGGTGGCGCATGGATGACAGAGTATCAGGGACAGTACATTCGTGAGTTGAGAGATAAGAGTTTAGAGTTGAGAGACATTTCCTCTACTTCACCGGCAAAAGAAAAGTCTCTCAACTCTCAACCCTCAACTCTCAACTCTCAACCCTCAACTCTCAACATTAGGCCTCACGTCAGCGTGGTGATGAACCTGACGAAGCCCACGCCTGAGCGTCCGGCGCTGCTGACCTTGGGCGAGGTGGAGACGTTCCTGCATGAGTTCGGCCATGCGCTGCACGGCATCTTCTCCAACTGTCGTTTCGAGAGCCTCAGCGGAACGAATGTGCTGTGGGACTTTGTCGAGCTGCCCTCGCAGTTCATGGAGAACTTCGCCATCGAGAAGAAATTCCTGCAGACCTTCGCCTTCCACTACGAGACAGGCGAGCCGTTGCCCGACGAGCTGATACGCCGCATCGTGCGCAGCCGCAACTTCATGGCTGCCACCGCCTGCCTGCGTCAGGTCAGCTTCGGACTGCTCGACATGGCCTACTACACCAAAAGCGACGCTTTCGACGAGGACATCATACAGTTTGAGAAGGAGGCGTGGAAGAAGGCCATCATCCGTCCGCAGCGCATGGACACCTGCATGACCACGCAGTTCTCACACATCATGGCTGGAGGCTATGCGGCAGGCTACTACAGCTATAAGTGGGCCGAGGTGCTCGATGCCGATGCCTTCGCCGTCTTCAAGAGGCACGGCGTGTTCGACGAGAAGACAGCGCAGCGCTTCCGCGACTGCATCCTCTCGCGTGGCGGCACCGACGACCCCATGACCCTCTACAAGAACTTCAAGGGCAGCGAGCCCACCATCGACGCCCTGCTGAAGCGCAATGGCATCACTGCTCAGCAGAGGTCCTATGGGTCTCATGGGTCTTATGGGTCTCATGAGTCCTCTGAATCCTCTGAAGTCCTCTAAAATCCTCTAAAGTCCTCTAAAGTCCTCTAAAGTCCTCTAAAGTCCTATGAACGATAAGCAGCACAACCTCGACCTGCGCTATCTCCGCATGGCCCGCATCTGGGCAGAGAACTCCTACTGCCAGCGGCGTCAGGTGGGGGCGCTGGTGGTGAAGAATAAAATGATCATCAGCGACGGCTACAACGGTACGCCTACAGGCTTTGAGAACGTCTGCGAGGACGAGAACAACGTGTCGAAGCCCTACGTGCTCCACGCCGAGGCCAACGCCATCACGAAGCTGGCCCGCTCGAACAACAACAGCGACGGCGCCACCATCTATATCACAGCCTCGCCCTGCATCGAGTGCGCCAAGCTGATCATCCAGGCAGGCATCAAGCGGGTGGTCTACGGTGAGAAATACCGTCTCGACGATGGCATCAAACTGCTGGAACGCGCAGGCATTGAAGTAGTTTATTTAGAAATATGAGCAATAATCACAGAAATCGTTTTACACCCTTGTGGCTGGCCCTGAGCTGTATCGTCGGCATCGTCATCGGTTCGTTCTACGGCATACAGTTCTCGCAGGGACGTCCCAGCATCATCAAGGCAGGGGCCAACAAGCTGTCGAACCTGCTGACCGGCCTCGACCAGTATTACGTTGACTCGGTCGATGTGACGGGTCTGGTAGAGAAAGCCATCCCCATCATCCTGGGCGAGCTCGACCCACACTCGGTGTACATCAGCGCTGACGATGCCGAGCTGGCCGAGGACGACCTGCGCGGCTCGTTCTCAGGCGTCGGCATAGAGTTCATCATCCGCAACGACACGCTGCGAGTGCAGAGCGTCATCAGCGGCGGCCCGTCGGAGCGTGCCGGACTGCTGGCAGGCGACAAGATAGTCACCGTCGACGACTCTGTCTTCACTGGCGAAGACCTGACCAACGAGGTGGCCATGCACAAGCTGAAAGGCCCGAAGGGAACGGAGGTGCGCTTAGGCATAGTGCGCGGACTGGACGGACAGAAGAAGGAGTTCACCGTGACACGTGACAGAATAGAGACACACAGCATCACCGCTGCCTACATGCTTGACGAGACGACGGGCTATGTGAAAATCAAGAACTTCGCAGAGAACACTTACGAGGAGCTCATCATAGCTTTGGCACAGCTGTCGATGGAAGGCTTCCAGCAGCTGGTCATCGACCTTCGCGGCAACACCGGCGGCTACCTGCAGACAGCGGTGAACATCGCCCAGCAGTTCCTGCCGCGCAACCGCCTCATCGTCTATACCGAGGGCATCCATTCCTCACGTGAGAACTACCGCAGCAACGGCCGCGGCTCGTACATGTACATGCCTTTAGTGGTGCTGATCGACGAAGGGTCGGCTTCGGCCAGCGAGATTCTGGCCGGTGCCATACAGGACAACGACCGCGGCACCATCATCGGGCGCCGTTCCTTCGGCAAGGGCCTCGTGCAACAGCCCATCCCCTTCACCGACGGTTCGCTGATGCGACTCACCATAGCCCGCTACTACACGCCGTCGGGACGCTGCATCCAGAAGCCATACACCAGCGGCATGGACCGCGACTATGAGGAAGACCTGCTGATGCGCTACCAGAACGGTGAGTTCTTCTCGCAGGACAGCATCCACCACACCGGGCCGGAGTTCTTCACCCACATTGGGCGCACCGTCTATGGCGGTGGCGGCATCACGCCCGACATCTTCGTGCCGCAGGACACCACCTTGTACACATCTTATTATAAAGAGGCGCTGATGTCGGGGCTCATGCTGCAGTACTGCTACGAATATACCGACCAGAACCGCCAGAGGCTCAGCGAGTATGAGGACGAGCAGGCATTGGTGAAGTATATCAAGAAGCAGAACCTGGTGGAGAAGTTCGCACAGTATGCCGACGGTCAGGGACTGCGCCGCCGCAACCTGATGATACAGCGCTCGCATGCCCTCTTGGAGGAGTTCATCACCAGCCGTATCGTCTACAACATGCTCGACGAGCAGTCGTGGCTGCAGTACCTCAACCAGAACGACCCCGCTGTGAAGGAGGCCATCCGCGTGTTGCAAGAAGGTAAGGCGTTTCCAAAGCTTGATGAAGACAACGAAGAAAGGCCGTCAAACGACGGCCCTGTTGCCTTCGACTATCGGCCTACCCACCAACGCACGGTGTTGTTGGCCGTCTGTGGCTAATTGATTTTCGGCTTCAGCTCGTCAGGCGATTCGTTGGTGAACATGTTGACGGGTGGTGCCTGCTTCGTAAAGAAATCCTGAATGACTTCCGGCTCTACGCTGATAGTGGGCTGGAAGTCATTGCTTTGCATATATTCCAGTATAGCCTTGCGCATCTGACGGGCTACGTGGCGGTGCTCCAAGTCGTTCGTAATGTCCATCGTGGTCATCAGCAGACGTCCGCCTAAGACGCGTGCCTCGATGAGCATACCCAGCTTGCGGCTGACATGCCAAGTGTCGATGGGCTGAATGGGGGGCTGATAGCTGGCAGGCAGCTCCATCAGATTCATCACCTGTGCGTTGTTCAGCAGCTCCCACCAGTTGAGGTTGCTCCAGTTGTCGGTGGAGAAGTCGTACTTGAACAGCGGATGCGAAGTGTCGATATAGGCTCCAGTGGTGTGCGGCGGGCGCATCTTAAACCACGACGTATTCCAGAACACGGGCAAGTAACTCTGCTTCACATCGCTGCCCAGCGTCACCTTGCCTGCTGCAGTCAGCAGCACGTCGCCGCCATTGCGCAACACCTCAATAGCAGCACTGTCAAGGCTATTGGCAATAAATGCAGTTGTCAACTCTTCACTCTTCACTCTCAACTCTTCACTCTTCACTCTTAACTCTTCACTCTTCGGGTACACCCAGAAATCCCAGTGGTTCACTATCTGGTTGCCAAGACTGACGCTCAGTGTCATCTTCGAGGCTTTGGTGATGCTGTCCAACGGCACATCGATGACGCCAAGGTCGATGTTCTTGCCGATGGGTATGGAGCGGACGGCGAGCGTGTCGTAGCGGATGACGGTGCTGTCGTTCTGTATCAGCTCATAGGTGGTGGCAGTAGGCGCCATTGTGGCATAGAAAGCATTCATGACCTCAACGGGCACATGAAGCCGCTCGTCGTTGGTATAGACGAACTTCGGGAATCGTGCCAGCAGCACTAACATGTTGCAGGACTCACGCCACCGGGTGGCATCGACATAGCCCTTCTCCTGCCAGAACACGTTCAGCGGGCCTACCAAGGCAGTGCCCTGACCGCTGTAGTCGTTGAGGGCCAGCAGCTGGAAACCGGCATAGTCCTTGGTGCGCAGATTGCGTTCCATCTCGTATTTGTAGCAGAGTGCCTGCAGCTTGCCGCTGGCCATGAGAAATTTCTCTGCCTGTGAGGCCATGCCGTTCTGTGCCAGCAGGTCGCGGAAAATCTCGAAGTTGCCGGGCTTATAGACACCTTTGTACTGACCGATTTCCTTGAAGTCGGGGAAGACACACCACTGGCCTTGCTCGTGTGCGATGATGGGCGTGTTGTTAGGCTCCTGACCTTTGTAGTTTCTCGGATATTCTATCTGGGCGAAGTAGTCATCGTCGCTGTGAGGAGCGTGGCGGTCCCAGTCGAGGCCTCGCGCACCGCCTTTGACGTGATACTCCGAGCCGTCGTCCCATGCCCAGCCACCGCCGACGCTGGCACCGCAATAGACGCGAGTGGAGTCGTAGTCGTGCATCTGCTTCACCCAGTCGTTGCAGTACGTCACCCAGTCACCGGCAGGCTCGTTGCCGGCAGCCATCATCACGAAGGACGGATGATGACCGTATTCATCGACGATGCGCTTCGATTCCTCTAGCAGATACTGGTCAATGCTCTGGCCCCGGCGCAGCCTCACGCCATGATTGGGCCACGAAGGACCTTCAGGCTGCAGGTAGATACCCACGCGGTCGGCGGCGGAGAAAGCTGCCTCAGGCGGACAATAGCTGTGGAACCGCACATGATTGAGTCCCCATTCCTTGCATCTGCGGAAAATGGACAGCCATTCCTCCTCGTCGGTCGGAGGATAGCCGGTCATGGGGAAACAGCAGTTCTCCACCGTGCCGCGCAGGAAGAGCGGTCGGCCGTTGATGTAGAACTGACGGTCGCGGACGCTGATGTTTCGCAGACCGATGGGAATCTGATACTCATCGTCACCGGCAAGCACAGTGAGCAGATAGAGATAGGGATGAAACTCGTCCCAGGGTTTAAACAGTTGCGTATTGATTTTTCCGAGGTTCAGCTCCACACGGTCTTCGATGAACAGCACTTTCGTCGAACTCATCAGTATTTCCCCTGGCTTGCCGCCCACCAGCTGGCGCACATTGGCCTCCACATAGAAGTCGTTGAAAGGCATCACGCGCACAGCAGGTATATGATTCTCGATGTCGACTACCACCTTGATGGAAGTGAGGTCTTCGCTGGGAATGACACGCACTTTCCTGATGTTCAGCTTCTTCCACTGAGCCTGCAGCTCTATGCGCCCTGCGATGCCATTCCAGTTGCCCTGCGTCTGGTCGGTGACGGAATGGGAGTCCTGACCTACGCATACGTTTTCAATGCCGTTATAGACGCGGATGGCGATGTCGTTGTTCTTGCCGGCTTTGATGTATTTGGACACATCATAGCGGTGAGGCGTGGAAAGCGACATCTGGTGTCCCACCTCGTGACCATTCACATAGACCGTTGTCTCGATGTGAGGGCGCTCAAGAAAGAGCGTGATGCGCTGGCCCTTCCAGTCTTTCGGCACATAGACGCGCTTTCTGTACCACGCAGCGCCCACGTAGTGCTTCGACGGTGTGAGGAAGAAGGGAAACTTGATGTTGCCAGCCTGCCGGTAAGCCTCCATGCGGGGGTTGAAGTAGAAGCTGGAGTCGTAGAGCGAGCCAGTCCAAGGGGTGGTCAGCGACACTGGGTTGCCCTTGTCGTTGGTCAGCATCGAGCCGGGCAGTGAAACGTAGTCATGATACTTGGTGCGAAGCGGAGAGCCCTTCGCCAGCGTGGTGTCGCCGATGGCAAATTCCCAAATACCCTCAAGGTTGACGATTTGCTGGGCTTGTAGCGTTGCTGCCCACAGGAAACAAAAGAATAGGAATATCTTTTTCATCGTTAATACATATAGTTCATTGTGATGCTTTTCACTTCTTCGCCTGGCGTCTTGTCGGCTTCACGGGGAAGGTAGATGGGGGCGTCCTTTTGCAGGGGAAGGATGCGGAGCTCCAGTTCGCGGATACCCTCGGGCAGGCGCCACAGACCGAAGAGGAACGGACGGCCATAGTAGAAATTGTCGGCAACAAGCTTTCCGTCGGCATACAGACGGGCAACGTCGCCACGATAGTCGATTCTTAGCAGAAGCGGGCGTTGGGAGGTGAGAGCGGTTTCAGGTAGTGTGATGCGATAGATGGCGGCCTGCTCAAAGTCCTCGTCCTGCGGCTCCTCGGCCACCTTCTGCTTGCCGATGGTGATGGTGCGCAGCGGGCCTGCCTCGCGTACCTTATTATATAAAGGCCCAGAAGCCCCCAAAGCCCCCCCTACGGCCCCCGAGGGGGCTTCATTTGACTTGTGGGCGGGCTTGCCAGCAAGAGTGTCCCCCTCGGGGGACGAAAGGGGGGCTGTTGGGGCCAAGAACAGGTGCTCGGCTTCATCTTTCGTCAACAGGTAGATGTTCTCGCAGACGGGCTTGGATGCTCCGAGGGCTTTCACATGGCGCAGGGTCTTGCCGTTCTTCATGGCAATGGTGGTGGGCAGACCGGGAATCTGCATCATGTAGATGTTGCCATCGCGATGGGCCACCAGCTGCGCCGTTGCATAGCGGATGTTATGGATGTTGACTGGCAGGATGGCCATGCATCCGGCGGGGATGTTGAGGTGGGGTAGGGTGATGCCGCAGGCCGACAGCTGAACGTTGCGCTTGGCCGACAGGTTCTGTAGCCGCTCGTAGTTGTTGATGAAGATGAAGGCGGAAGCCCCGCCGTCGGCTCCCGAGGAGGCCGCATTTGAACGCACCGCCCAGCGCAGATGGCTGTCATCGCCCTTGACTATTGTTTCCCCCTCGGAGGAAGAAAGGGTGGCCTCCATCGGTGCCAGCAGTTCGCCGTAGTCCTGCATGAAGAGGTGCAGCGGACGCAGCATATAGTATTGGGGATAGGTCTGCCCGAACTCGCCCAAAGGAGCCTGGAAGTCATAGTTCTTCACAGGCATGTCGTTGTAGTTCGTGGCTGGAGTGCGCTGATTCTCATTCAGATAGGTGAGACCTTCGGGGTTGGTGCCTCCGTGATACATGTAGTAGCCTAAGAGGTTGGAGCCGCTGCCCAGCTTCACCAACGCCATCGAGTAGGCATCCTCGGGGTAGAGGTAGGGTCGGCGGTGATAGGCTGTGGCCATGCCTCCGCCCAATTCGCAGGTGAAGTAGGGGTAGGAAGCCCCCCCTACGGCCCCCGAGGGGGCTTCATTTGACTTGTGTGCGGGCTTGCCAGCAAGAGTGTCCCCCACGGGGGACGAAGGGGGGGCTTGAGGTACTTCGCCCATCTCGGTTGATGGAATGGGAGATTTTTTGAAATGGAACGCCTTGTAGTAGTTGCCGTCGGTCTCGCCCAAGGTGCGCTCCCAGAAGCCGTCGGCATAGTCGCCATAGAGGGGCAGCATCTCGCCGAAGGGCACAGGCTTGGAAAGCTCAGGCCAGCCGGTGCGGGTGTAGAAGGGCAGGTCGAAGCCGATGCCGAGAGCCAGTTTCTTCAGCGCCATGAGATAGTCGCCCGAACCGCGGTATTCGTTATCAAACTGGCAGGCCATCAGGGGGCCGCCGTCTTTCCACTGCAGCCCCTGCACCTGGGTGAAAATCTGTCGGTACAGCCGCTCGACAAAACCGAGGAAGGCAGTGTCTAAAGAGCGTGCCCTCTTCACTTTTTCAAACACCCAGTCGGGTATGCCGCCGTTGCGCACCTCGCCATGGCAGAACGGGCCGATGCGCAGCACTACGGGCATCTGCTCATCCTTGCACACCTCAAGGAAGCGTCGCAGGTCGCGCTGACCGTCCCAGCGGAAGATGCCCTGCTGTTCCTCTACGTGGTTCCAAAAGACGTAGGTGGCGATGATGGTCACTCCGCCTGCCTTCATCTTTCTCACGGCCTGCTGCCATTCGTCGGCCGGCAGACGTGAATAATGTATTTCACCCATCGCAGGGCAAACACGTTGCCCGTCGATGTTGAGGCTATGGCGGTCCCACTGCACATCAGCCCCCAACCAGTTCTGTTCTTGCGCTGACGTTCCGAGGATGAAAAGGAGCGTCGCACCGAGTGAAAGTAAGCACTTCTTCATAACAAATAAACTATTCAGCTGCAAATGTACAAATTCCTTTGTTTTTTTGCAACTTATTTGCGGAAATTTTGTACTTTTGCATTTGAAAATAGAAAAGGACTATGAAAATACGCTCATTGCTGCTGTGGCTGGCGCTTTGGCTGGTCTGCGTCCACCTGTATGCTGGCAGGCGTGAGGTGCATATCCTGTCTGCTAACGACATGCATGCCACTGTCTGGAACTTCCCCCAGCTGGCAGCCATTGCCGACAGCCTGCGTGCGCTCTATCCTGACTTGCTGGTTCTTTCCGGCGGCGATAACCGCACGGGCGATCCTGTGAGCGACCGCTACGAGATACCTGCTTATCCTATGGTGGCGCTGATGAATCAGGTGGGGTTCAGCGCATCGGCTTTAGGCAACCATGATTTCGATGTCCATTCGCTGGCACCTCTCACGCTTCTCTCCAATTTCCGATACCTCTGTGCCAATATGACGGCCGACGATTCCACCAACGTACGCGTTGTTCCCTCGCAGGTGTTTGACGTCAACGGCCTGCGGGTAGGCATAGTCGGCGTTATCCAACTCTCGCCTAACGGCATACCCAGCACTCATCCCGACAACCTGAAAGGACTCCATTTCCAGCCCGCAAAGGACGTCATCGGGCAGTATGAGTGGATGAGCAAGACGTGCGACGTCACCCTCTTGCTGTCGCATCTGGGCTATGAGGAAGACCGCCAGATGGCCCGTCTCTTCCCCTGGATAGATGTTATCGTAGGCGGCCATACGCATACACAGCTGAAGGGCGACGAAATGGAAAACGGTGTCCTCATCACGCAAAACAGGAACAAGCTTCGTTTCGTTACGCACACCACACTCACATTGGACAGCACAGGATGCTCTGATGATGGCGTCGCGAAATGGCATGTCGCCGACAAACACTCCGAATACATCAATGTGCCAGCCTTCTCGCAGCGCAATAAAACGGTGGAACAGATGGTGGCTTTCTTCAGCAACAGTCCCGAGCTTCGCCGAGTCCTTGCTCATGCAGAGACACCTTTTGAGGTGCCAGAGGAACTGGGCTGCATGATTTGCGATGCCTTCAAGGAGGAATGTCAAGCCGATATAGCGGTGGTCAATCCTGGCGGCATACGCATAGACAGTCTCTCGCAAGGCGACATCACCGTGCGCGACGTTTTCGAGATAGACCCCTTCGACAATCATGCCGTCGTACTCACACTCACAGGACACGAACTGCTGCACATGATGCTGTCTTACTGCCACAACCGGAAATTCAGCTTCCCATTCGTGGCAGGGATGCAGTGCGTGTTGACAACAAAGAAGGACAATCCGAGAATCATAGAGAGTGTGAAACTCTTGAAACCAGACGGACGGCCCTTGGACATGAAGAAACGTTACCGGGTGGCTACCAACAGTTATATTGTGGCTACGAGTCAGATTCCGGAAGGCTCCGATGAACATCTCAACCTTCTGACCACTGACCTTATGATGCAGTTTCTGCAGCGCAGGGCTAACGTCAGTTATCAGGGAGAACGCAGGGTGCATGTAGCGCCATAAATACCGAGAATCGTCATTATGATAAATAGGCGACTGAGTATTATCATTCCAGTCTTCCGTGTGGAGAAAACGCTCGACCGTTGCGTGCAAAGCGTCGTAAGCCAGTCGTACAGCCATCTGGAGATTATTTTAGTTGACGATGGCTCACCCGACAACTGTCCGCAGCTGTGCGACGCGTGGGCTCAACGCGACAGCCGCATCACAGTCGTTCACAAGCAGAACGGCGGACTGAGCGATGCACGCAATGCGGGGCTGGCTGTTGCCAAAGGCGATTTTGTGGGTTTTGTGGACAGCGACGACTATCTTGCAGCTGACACCTACGCAGAAGTCATGAAGCTCACCGATGAAGCCGACATTGTGGAGTTTCCGTTGTGGCGTTTCTATGGCTCGTCGAAACAGCAGCTCCTTTCATTCACGGAAGCCACCTACAGGGACATGCGGGAATACTGGCTCAAAGGCCATGCCTATGAGCATTGCTATGCCTGCAACAAGGTTTTCCGCAGGTCGCTGTTCCGAGGCGTGGCTTTTCCCGTAGGGGCGGTTTTTGAGGACGTCTCTACCCTACCCTTACTTTTAAGAAATGTTAACTGCCTGAAAGTCTGCGATAAAGGTCTTTACTACTACTGCCTCAACGACAAAGGCATCACTGCCCAAGCCACTGGCCGCGAGCTGCAGATGCTCTTAGAGGCTCATCTGCGCGTGCTGCCTCAGTGGCAGGATGACCGCTACTATATGCATGTGCTCAACATCCAGGCAGATGTTTGTCGACTGACAGGCCAACAGCCACAGCTGAAGCAGCGCCACGTGTCGCCCTTTGCCCAAGGTCTGACACTGTCACAAAGACTGAAAGCTATTGTAATCAATGTTTTAGGAATCAAATCATTATGCCATATCAACGAGACCATCAGAAAAAGCTGATAAGCTTCATCATCCCTGCCTACAACGTGCCTGTAGACATGCTGCGTGCTTGCATAGAAAGTATCGCCCAGCTGTCGTTGCGGCCATTTGAACGCGAAATCATCGTCGTGGATGATGGCTCCGACGAGAGTCCCCTCGCTGCACTGGGCACAATGGCCGATGAAATTGTGTATATCCGACAGAAAAACCGTGGTGTGGCCGTGGCGCGCAACATGGGATTGAAGATGGCTGAGGGCGAGTTCATACAGTTTATCGATGCCGACGACATCTTGCTGCGCACACCCTACGAGCATGTCATCGACCTGGTGCGTTATGGCAAGGCCGACATGGTGATGTTCGACTATTGCGAGAAGCCCGACCAGAAAATCAATTATCGCGACGATGGGCCTATGGCTGGTGCCACGCTGATGCGCCAGCACAACATTCACGGAGCCGTGTGGTCGTTTCTCTTCCATCGCAGCATGCTGGGCTCTCTGCGTTTCACGCCAGGCATTGCCTATGGCGAGGACGAGGAGTTCACGCCCCAGCTTCTGTTGCGTGCCGAGCGCGTCATCACCACCACAGCGCGTGCCTACTGTTACAGGCAGCGACCCACCTCAGCCATCAATCGCACCGACATGCGCAGCAGGCTGCAGCGCCTTCATGATGCCAAGGATGTGCTGGTGAGCCTTCATAAAAAGAGCAGCACGCTGCCGCCTGAAGAGCGCACAGCCATGCAACGGCGCACGGCTCAGCTGACCATGGACTATATATATAATGTGATGGTGCTGACGCAGAGCCGCCATTACCTTGACCGGCAGCTGACCGACCTGGGCAAGATTGGTCTCTTCCCCCTACCCGACCGCGACTACACGCAGAAATACAAGTGGTTCCGCCGCATGACCAACACCTCCATCGGCCGTACCGTCCTGCTGCGTTCACTGCCATTGCTGCGCTAAGTGTTTTTTTGCTTGAAAGGTCACAGCGCCTGCAATTGACGAAAGGAGACGGCGGGCGGCGCTCACAGCGCCTGCAATTGACGAAAGAAAGCGTGTCGTTTAGAAAGAGAAACGAGCCATTCATCAGCGTGAATGGTTCGTTTTTCGTTGCAAACGGTATCGTTTGGGGGGCCGCCTCTACCCCTCCCCTCGGGGAGGGTCGGGGTGGGGCTTCTACTCCGTCGCGATATACTCTCCCTTGCGGCTGGAGAGGATAATCTCGCCTGACTTCACGCGCATGGCCAGCGAGGTGTAGCCCAGGGTGGCTTCGTTGGTCAGGTCTTTGCGGACGAGCTTGCCCACTGCGCGGCACTGCAGGCGCACGTTCCTGATGTTCGAGTCCAGGTCGAAGGACTCCACGTCGTTGGCGGGCTTGCTGGTGACGGCGGCCTTGAAGATGGCCAGACCGTCAATCTTCACCGGCTGACCCAGCAGCACCATCTCCTTGATGCAGCTCACCATGTCGGTGAGAATACCCTTGATGACACCGGGAGAGAACGGGGTGTTGTGTTCGCACATGTGGTTAGCCAGCTGCTCCAGGTTGATGGGCTCAGCGTTCTTGGCGCGGGCGTAGATCTTTCCGTAGTTCTGGTCGCCCTGTCGCTTGTTCTTGTAAAAATCGAGTTTCAGCATAACTTTACATTGTTTAAAAGAGTGAATAATAGAGTGAACTTTAACGATACAAAGGTACGAATTTTTTCTTTAACCACCAAATAATAATGAATTTATTTTCAATAAAATATTAGTTATTACAAATGACAGATGACAGTTGTAAAATCAAGCCCCCTGCGCTAAGGAGTTAAGGGAGTTTTTTTAGGAGTTAAAGGAGTTAAAGGAGTTAAAGGAGTTAAAGACAAATGATTCTTCCATGAAAAGCTTTTGTCTATAGCAAAGTTATTATAATACATATTTTATATCTACTATAATACATATTTTATATATTATTTTCTATTCATACCAGTCAGTCTATTTCCGCCCCCCCCTTTTTTTTCAACTGTCATTTGTCATTTGTCATCAGGATGTAACCGAGCTGTTCCTATGAAAAGTCTGTTCCTACTTTTTCCTTCGTTTTTATTTGGAATCAACGCTATTTTTCATTATCTTTGCACCTGAATAAAGATTGTTTCAGAAATATCATGGAGGCATTATCCTATCGTCCACGTAATGCAGGCCACGACTACTACGGTCGCGGCACCTATCTCATCACCCTTGTGGTGAGTGGGTGTGAGCAGCTGCTCTCTCGTTTGGTGACCGATGCTGGCCGCAGCGTCCCCGCCACCCTTGCCCTCACGTCTCTTGGCGAAGTGGTGCAGGAGGCATGGCTGCAGATACCCGTGCGCTCACTGAGTCATGGCAACAAAGTGGTGGTACATGCGTGTGTATGCATGCCTGACCATTTTCACGGTGTTATCGAGGTGGTGGAGCCTATGCAGTGGAGCCTGGGCGATATCATTCAGGCCTTCAAGGCGTTCTGCACCAGTAGTTGGCAGCAGCAACAGGGCCTTCCGTCCTCCACCCATCGTCCGATATCGGCCGATTGCACGGGCGATGGTGCGCCGGCCTGGTTGCGCCAGAAGGCTGCCCTTTATGGCAATGAGGGTGACCTGATACGCAGCATGTCGAAAAAGCAACGCCAAGAATACTACACCTTCGTGGGACGCCAGCAGCGCCCGCTCTTCGATGACAACTACGATGACACGGTGTGTCTTGACGAGCGCCACCGCCAAGCTATGATAGCCTACGTGCATGACAATCCACGGCGTGCTCAGCTGCGCCGGCTCCTGCCCGACTTCTTGCGCAGATGTCTGCATGTGCAGATAGGCAATCGCAACTATGGCGCATTCGGCAACCTGTTCCTGCTGCGCTGGCCTCGTAAGGTGCAGGTGATGTGCCACCGTAGACACCCCGTGACCCGCCTTCCATACGAAGAGACCGACGACTATCAACATGAACATGATATGTGGCGAACCTCCATACAAGAGGGTGCCACCGCCATTGTCACGCCGGGCATATCTCGCGGAGAACTGCTGATGAAAAACGAGTGCTTAGACCGAGGCTATCCGCTGATACATCTGCAGGCGTCGCCCATAGGCCGCTACTGGAAGCCCGAGCTGAAGCGTTTCGAGGCTTGTGCCCGTGGCTCCCTGCTCATTCTGGCTCCGTGGCATCTCGATGCGATGGGCAATGTCGGCCATGTGCCATCCGACACTGACTACAGCCGCTTTCACAATCTCAACACACTGGCTGCCGAGATATGCGCTTTCAATGGTGAAGCAAAGATTATGAGATGATGAACAAAGAAATGCTCCATTTGATTTCACGTACACGTCATGTGTACTTCAACATATTTCCACATTATATAATTACAAACTTAAACTCCTTTTTCTATCGGTAAAAGACTTAGCACAAAACCTGTCAGACTAGGGCACCCGGACCTGTCCAGATGGTCATGTAACAGGACGCGCCATCATCTCTGTAAGGCAGAGACAGTGACAGACACCGCAGGACTATGTAAACTAAACCCTTTTTTAAAAAGCTCACAAAATGAGCAGAAGACACAAAGAAACAGAAAATACAGACAGTTACAAACCACAGCAGGCTGAGTCTCATGAAGACGGCAGCCCTAGAGTTAAGCGCTCAATATTTGGCGGCGCAAGTTTTTCAATCAAGAACTTCACGATTACGAAGCGCGACGGAAGCCCGCTCCAGTTTTCATTGGGTAAAGTCATGACAGCCATCGCCAATGCTTTCTCAAAGCATGAAGTAGAAGTGGATGACAAATACCTGAAAATTCCCCTTACAGCAATTGATAGTTATATTCACGAGAGTATGAATCGTATTCCCAAACAGGATACTGCTCAAGGAGAAGAAGAGCCCGAAGAAAACAAAAGGGGCGCACCTGCCATCAAGCGTCTGTTCAAGAAGATTGCTGACAGCAAGGTAATGGGATTTTTCCACAAATCACTGGTTGCAGTAAAAGAGAAATGTGCTGAACTTTTCGAGAATATCACACAGTTCAGTATCTGTTTTCTGCATGGCAGTCATCAGGCTTTTGCTCCAGATGAAGACCCTTACCGCAAAGTGTCGCACTACTACGACATGATCAAAGCTGAAGTATGGGATATTCCGACGCGCAAGACGCTGAGTAACTACAACAACTGGTTTGTAAACTGGAGACCGGTGGTCATTAATGAAACCCCGAAGGAAAAGAACGAAAGACATCGGCATAGTCTTTGGAAGGAGCTGATAGAATGGATATACCACTATCTGTTGAAAATCGCTCCAGAATATGCTGTTCAAATGCAAAAAGGGTGAGAGTCGTTAAGATTCTCACTATTTTTTTTTGTGAATTATTGGAAAATTATTGGAAAAGCAGTTCCCCTCAAAAAGCACTAACTTTGCAGCGAAATAAAAAATGTTCGATATGTGGCAAATAAAAGACATCACCTTTTCATCTCTTACAATGACAAATGACAGAACATATTTTGTATAACATTTTTATATTTTATAGTTATGAACACAACAGATTTGACCGCCCAGCAGGGCAACCTTTTTGAGGGAGTAGTTAACGCGTCACAGCCCATCTTTGCCGTGACCAAGGGTAACATCGGTACTGCAATTCCCTATACGGCAGAGCAGATAACCGACGAACTGAGCAAGCCTGAGTTGAAAGCCGACGTTGCAGAGGTGCGCGCGGAAAAGGACGAGGTGAAGCAGAAGGCGCTGAAGGAGGAGAAGAAGTTCAAAATCATCGGCGTCTGTCCCCATTTCTTCCAGTTCCGCAACAACCACCGCGCCGCCGCCGAAGCACTGGCCGAGTGCTGCACCTACAAGACCTGTACCGATGTAGACGAGCGCAAGTACGGACAGCAAGCCATAGAAGGTGCCCTGCGGCTGAACCAGGAGCCTGGCGTGTGGCACGACAAGGTGCTCTACATCGAGAACTCGCTGCGCGGCGGCGGCAAGTGCCACATCTGGCTGAAGATGCCCGTGGGCATGACCGCCGTCGAGACACAGCAGGCTTTCTGCAAGGCACTCAACATTCCCTGCGACGACGCCGTGCAGCAGAAGCAGGCATTCATCCTGATGACCGGCGACGCCGTCTATCAGTCGCCAGCCTTCCTGCAACCTCTCACCCAGGATGAGATAGAAGCCCGCCAGACTGCCTTCCGTCTGCGTGGACTGACCATCGACGGATGGGACAAGCTGTCGGCAACCGATGCACACACAACAACGCCCTCTGCAACCGATGCACACGTAACGACGCGCGAAGGCAGCGAAGACCCCGTGGCCATGCCCTGCGATGCCGACATTGCCGAGCCGACGCCCCGCACCGACTACATCTTCGACCACCACTACCGCATGACCGGCCTGCCGCAGGAGCACATCAAGACCGACGGTAAATGCCACAACACGGTGAAGAGCCTGCTCAGCACTGGCATCTGCGCCCTGCTGACCAAGGCCGAGATGCAGGGCCAGCTGCGCAAGCACACACCCGACTATTGGCAGTGCAAGGACTGCCAGCGCCTCATCAGCGATTTCTACGCCAAGTACAACGACCCCGCACGCGCCCTCACCCGCGAGCAGCGCCAGATACTGGCCGACAGCGAGCGCGTAGGCGAGAAGGGCATCGCCCTCAACCCCGACGACAAGGGCACACCCGAACAGCCCGTCTGCGATGAGCTCACCTTGGGCGAGATTTACGCCAGCCCCGTGCCGCCGCGCCTGAACCGCAAGATGATGCCCCGACTCGTCAAGACAGTCACCTCGCGCACACCCGACGAGAACGTGGAGTGTGTGGCTCAGACCTGCTTCCCATCGCTGCAGTCGCATCCCGTGGGGCTAAAGGCCAAGTACATCGACAACCGCCCGCGAGAGCTGCGCAACGGCTGCGTGACTGTAGTGGACACAGGCGTAGGCAAGTCGTGCGTCGACCAGCCCATCAACCACATCATGGCCGACACCAAAGGGGAAAGCGACCGTGAGCGCAAGGCGGAGCAACAGTATCATCAGCAGTATAACACCTCCAGTCAGGACAAGCCCCTTCGCCGCAAGTTCAAGATACGCCACCTCATGCCCGATCTCACAAGAGCTGCGCTGGTGATGCGCTGTGCTGACAACGACGGCGCTCCGCTTTACTGCAAGATGAACGAGATTGAGCAGTGGGACAAGGTGGAGCAAGCTACGGGCAAGTCCAATTCATTCACCATCATGAAGCTCAACGACGACGAGGGCAACGACTTCGGTGCTGAGCGCGCAGGCACGCAGTCGGTGACGGCCTCAACCCAGCTCTTCCTCAACTGGAACGCTTCGACCACGCCCGGCAAGCTCATCCGCTACATGCGTCATGCTGTCAACGATGGCCCCGTCTCGCGCATTACGATGGCCACCATTCCCGACCCCGGCATCGGTTCCGACATACCTACCTTCGGCAACTACGACGCTGCCTACGATGCTGCCCTCAAGCCCTACATCGACAACCTCAATGCGGCCACAGGTATGATAGACTGCCCCCAGGCCCGCAAGCTCATCAAGGAGCTGAAGGCCGAGTGCGACGCCTTTGCCGTTGCCTCCGGCGACCGTGTGTTCGACAATCTCACCCACCGCGCCTTGGTGCATGTCTTCCGCAAGGCCATCTGCATCTACTGTGCCAACGGCATGAAGTGGGAGAACTCGAAAACAATGAAGTCGTACCTGCGCTGGAGTCTGCACTACGACCTATGGCTGAAGCTAAAATTTTTCGGAGACCTCATTCGTCAGGCCGAGGCCGATGTGCCCACGTCGAAGCATGGCCCTCGCAACATGCTGACCCTGCTGCCCGACGAGTTCACCGCCACCGACCTCTCCAACGTGCGCTTTGCCCAGGGCAAGGACCGCGAGGGCACCGGCAACCAGATATCGCAGTGGCTGCATCGGAACTATATCTTACGGTTGACAGATGACAGATACAAAAAGAACCCCTTGAAGACGGTCTGACTTGGATTATCCATGCCTTTTCTCAGGGGAATTAGCCCGAAAAGGCTGTTTGCCGCCAGCCCGTCACAGGAACTCCATGAGACACTCCCCTCTTGTCCCCCGCCCTTACGGGGAGGCAAGAGGGGAATGCTGCGCCATCACTTAGCCGCCACAGAGGTAACTTCTCCCCCCGCTTGAGGTAACTTATCCCCCCCATTGAGGTAACTTATTCCCCCCCTTGCAAAGGGGGGGCTGGGGGGGATTCGCCTCTGCGCAGATGAATCCCCCTCTAACTCCCCCTTTGCAAGGGGGAGAATAGGGCTACCTCAAGCCTTTGGCTATCGAACATATTTAACTATTAACTCACATAAATAGCTATGCAACTATGTCCTATCCCATCCCCGCAGGTCGTTTTTTTGCGGTTACTACAGTTATTTTTCGCTTTTCCACCATTGTTCTCATTTTTTCTTCGTACCTTTGTACCCGAAAGTGCGAGTGACCTTAAAAATACTGACATCCTTATCCTACGATGAGAATACTGCTCTTGGGCGAATACAGCAATGTGCACAACACGCTGGCCGAAGGCTTGCGGCTGTTGGGGCATGACGTCACTGTGGCCTCCAACGGCGACTTCTGGAAAGACTATCCTCGCGACCAGGACTTGGTGCGCCGCCGCGGGAAGCTGGGCGGGCTGGCGCTGATGGCGAAGGTGGCCACGCTGCTGCCGCAGTGGCGAGGCTATGACGTGGTGCAGCTCATCAATCCCATGTTCCTTGAGCTGAAGGCCGAGCGCATCTTCCCCGTCTATCGCTACCTGCGGCACCATAACCGCCATGTCGTGCTCTGCGCCTTGGGCATGGATCACTACTGGGTGAATGAGTGCGTGGAACGCAAGCCCTTGCGCTACAGCGACTTCAACATAGGCGACGAGCTGCGCACCGACGCCGTAGCCCTGAGAGACCGCTATGACTGGGTCAACAATGCGAAGGAGCGCCTGAACCGTATGATAGCCGACGACTGCGACGCCATCGTGGCAGGGCTCTATGAGTATTATGTGTGCTATCAGCCTCATTTCCCGCAGAAGACACAGTTCATTCCACTGCCCATCAGAAGTGCTCAGCCCGGCTCTACCTCCACCCCCCTCCATACTCCGCTTCAGCTCTTCATAGGCATCAGCCGTGGCCGCAGCGCCTACAAGGGCACCGACATCATGCTGCGTGCTGCCCAAGCCGTCAAGGAGAAATACCCCGACCGCCTCAACCTGGTGACTGTCGAGGGCGTGCCCTTCGCACAGTATCAGCAGCTGATGAACGACAGCGACGTGCTGATGGACCAGCTCTATGGCTACACCCCGGCCATGAACGCTTTGCTGGCCATGTCGAAGGGCATTGTCGTCATAGGTGGTGGCGAGCCTGAGAACTATGACATCTTAGGCGAGAAAGAGCTGCGCCCCATCATCAACGTCGAGCCAAGCTATGAGAGCGTCTACAATCAGTTGGAGCAGTTAGTCCTCCACCCTGAGCGCCTGCCCCTGCTGAAAGAACAAAGCATAGAATACGTCCGTCGCCACCACGACTACCTCAAAGTGGCCAAACAGTACGAAAAACTATATCAATCCCTTAACTCTCAACCCTCATCTCTCAACTCTCATCTCTCAACCCTCATCTCTCAACCCTCATCTCTCAACCCTCATCTCTCAACCCTCATCTCTCAACCCTCATCTCTCAACCCTCATCTCTCAACTCTAAACTCTCAACTCTAAACTCTAAAAAATGAGCACCGACGAAAGATACCTGCACCTTCTCTCTCACACCTACCCTACCGTGGCCGATGCTGCCAGCGAGATTATCAATCTGGAAGCCATCCTCAACCTGCCCAAGGGCACCGAGCACTTCCTGGCCGACCTTCACGGCGAGCATGAGGCTTTCATCCACGTGCTGAAGAACGCATCGGGCAACATCAAGCGCAAGGTGGGCGAGATATTCGGCAACACCATCCGTGAGGCCGAGAAGAAAGAGCTGTGCACACTCATCTATTACCCTGAGCAGAAGCTGGAACTGATTAAAGCACAGGAGGAAGACCTCGACGACTGGTATCGCATCACCATTCACCAGCTGGTGCGCGTCTGCCGCGACGTCTCTTCGAAATACACCCGCTCCAAGGTGCGCAAGAGCCTGCCCGAGGAGTTCTCGTACATCATTGAGGAGCTGCTGCATGAGCGCACCGACGACCAGGACAAGGCGGCCTACGTGGCCGTCATCGTCGACACCATCATCTCCACAGGGCGTGCCGACGACTTCATCGTAGACATCTGCAACGTCATTCAGCGTCTGGCCATCGACCAGCTGCACATCCTGGGCGACATCTACGACCGCGGCCCCGGTGCACACATCATTATGGACACGCTGCGGCAGTATCACTCGTGGGACATACAGTGGGGCAACCACGACATCCTGTGGATGGGCGCCGCTGCGGGCAACAATGCCTGCATCTGCAACGTGCTGCGCCTCTCGCTGCGCTATGCCAACCTGGCCACCTTGGAAGAGGGCTATGGCATCAACCTTGTGCCGCTGGCCACCTTTGCCCTCGAGACCTACGGCGACGACCCCTGCACCGAGTTCATACCCAAGCTGCTGAAGGACACGAAGATGGACGAGAAGACGCTGCAGTTGACAGCGAAGATGCACAAGGCCATCAGCATCATACAGTTCAAGGAGGAGGCGCGCATCTTCCACCGTCGCCCTGAGTGGCAGATGGAAGACCGCTGTCTGATAGAGGCCATCGACTTCGAGCACCAGACCTGCACCATCGACGGCAAGGCATACGCCATGAAGGACTGCCACTTCCCCACTTTGTTTAGAGATGAGAGTTTAGAGTTGAGAGACATTTCAACTGGCGCTGAACAAAAACGCCCAACATTCAATTTGACCCCCGAAGAGGACGCCCTAATGCAGAAGCTGCACCACTCATTCCGTGTCAGCGAGAAACTGCGCAAGCACATACGCACCATCCTCTCGCACGGGTGCATGTATAAGATATGCAACCAGAACCTGCTCTTTCACGCCTCGGTGCCCCTCAATGCCGACGGCTCGCTGAAGGAAGTACAGATACTGGGCAAGAGCTATGCCGGGCGGCAGCTCATGGAATACATCGGACAGCTCATCCGCTCCGCCTTCCAGAACGACACGCCCGCCGACCTCAAAGCCTACGCCAAGGACTACTTCCTCTACCTCTGGTGCGGCAAAGACTCACCCCTCTTCGACAAGTCGAAGATGGCCACCTTCGAGCGCTATTTCCTCTCCGACCGCGAGACCTTCCACGAAGAGAAAGGCAACTACTTCCGCCTGCGCGACTCAGCCGAGGTGTGCGACCGCATCCTCGATGCCTTCGGCGTACACGCTGCCTCTCGCACGGGAACAGGCCCGCGCCACATCATCAACGGCCACGTACCCGTTCATGCCGCTTCGGGCGAGAACCCCATCAAGGCTGGCGGCAGGCTGATGGTCATCGACGGAGGCTTCTCGGAGGCGTACCACACAGAGACGGGCATTGCCGGCTATACACTCATCTACCACAGCCGAGGCTTCCAGCTGGTGCAGCACGAGCCGTTCACATCGACACAGGACGCCATACAGCGTGGCACCGACATCAAGTCTACGACACAGATAGTGGAGATGTCAACCCACCGCATGCTTGTGGCCGACACCGACAAGGGGGCCGAGCTGCGCGACCAGATCAGCGACCTGAAAGCCCTGCTCTACGCCTATCGCCACGGTACGCTTAACCGTTAAATTGAATTTAACTTTCGCAAGTTTTGGAGTTAAAGGAGTTAAAGGAGTTAAAGGAGTTAAAGACAATAGCTTTGCTATGGATTTCAACCCAGAGACAAAGGCTTTTCATGGAGAAGAGTCATTTGTCTTTAACTCCTTTAACAACAATGCGGGCGACATCTTTCATGAAGGCAGTCATGGGCTGTGTGGTGCTGGTACTGGCTTCGTGCAACACTACGCGCTATGTGCCTGAAGGACAGACACTGCTCAACACGGTCAGCGTGAAGACGATGGGCGACTATCCACAGGTCAACACCGCCACACTGCGCAACTATGTGCGCCAGCAGCCCAACACGCGCTGGTTCTCCATCTTCCGCCTGCCCCTGCACACCTATTCCCTCTCAGGAACCGACACCACGAAATGGATGACCCGCACGCTGCGCGCCATCGGAGAGCCGCCTGTGCTCTTCGATTCGCTGAAGGCAGTGTCGTCATGCACCGATTTGCGCCAGCAGCTGCGCAACGAGGGATTCCTCAATGCCGAGGTGGTGTATGAGACGCGCCATCATGGACGGAAAACCGACATCACCTATTGGCTGCAGCCCGGACAGCCCTATTTCATCCACAACATCCGCTATCAGATAGATGACCCGCAGGTGGCACAAGTGCTGAGCGGCGACAGTGTGCGCCGGCTCCTGCACGAAGGAATGCGCTTCGAGGTGGCCCTTCTCGACACCGAGCGCAAGCGCATCACTGCCCTGTTGGCCGACAGCGGCTACTATCGTTTCCACAAGGAGTTCATCACCTACCGCGCGGACACAGTGGGAAAGTCGAACCTCGTCAACCTGACCCTCCACCTGTCGCTCTTCAGGCAGAACAACCGCCCCGACACGCTGCACACCCGATACATGGTGAGGCACGTAGGCTATGCCAGCGGAGACCCTTCAGACAAGCACATACACCTGAGACGACAAGTCTTGGAGGAGTGTACACATCTTTCTGAGGGACAATATTATAGTGCCACAGGGTTAAGGAATACCTACAACCACTTCGGACGCCTGCAGGCCGTGCGCTATACCAACATCCAGCTGACGCCTGTCAACGACAATCCCACCGAGCGGCGCGAGCTGCCGCTGCTCGACTGCGACATCCAGATACAGACCAACAAACCCTCCACGCTGAGCTTCCAGCCCGAAGGCACCAACACCGCCGGCGACCTGGGTGCCGCTGCATCGCTGACCTATCAGAACCGCAACCTCTTCCGTGGCAGCGAGGTGCTCAGCGTGCAGCTGCGCGGCGCCTACGAAGCCATCAGAGGGCTGGAGGGATACAGCAATCAGGACTTCACCGAGTATTCCTTGGAGGCACGCCTGCAGTTTCCGCGTTTCATTGCGCCCATCATCAGTCGCGACCTGCGCCACCGCCTGAACGCCACCAGCGAGGTGTCGCTGCTCTACGACCTGCAGGACAGACCCGAGTTTCACCGGCGTGTCCTCTCTGCCGCCTGGCGCTACCGATGGGAGCACCCACAGCGTCACGACCACTTCCAGCTTGACCTCTTGGATGTGGACTATGTGTTCATGCCCTGGATTTCTGACACGTTCAAGAAGGAATACCTGGAGAGTGAGACATCGCGCAACGCCATCCTGCGCTACAACTACGAAGACCTGTTCATCACCAAGCTCGGCTTCGGCTATTCCTACGCCAACGGCCCTGTGGCGCTGAAGACCAACATCGAGACGTCGGGCAATCTGCTGCAGTTCGGGGCCAACATGCTGGGCGCTGAGAAAGACGGACAGCAGCACCACCGCCTCTTCAACATCGCCTTTGCACAATATGTCAAGGCCGACTTCGACATCACCCGTTCCATCGTCATCGACCAGAGCAACAGCGTGGTGCTGCATCTGGGCTTCGGCATCGCCTACCCCTACGGCAACTCGTCGGTGCTGCCCTTCGAGAAGCGATACTTTGCCGGAGGTGCCAACAGCGTCAGAGGATGGAGCGTGCGCTCCTTAGGACCGGGCCGGTACAAGGAACGCGACGGGCGCATCAACTTCATCAACCAAACGGGCGACATGAAGCTCGACCTGAACGCCGAATACCGCACACACCTGTTCTGGAAACTCGACGGCGCCGCCTTCGTCGATGCCGGCAATGTGTGGACGCTGCGACAGTATGACATACAGCCCGGAGGACAGTTCAAGCTGAAAGACTTTCACAAGCAGTTGGCAGTGGGCTACGGTCTGGGCATCCGTTTCAACATGGGCTATTTCATCCTGCGCTTCGACCTGGGCATGAAAGCCATCAACCCTGCCTACGAGGAAGACGAAGAAGAGCACTACCCCATCCTGCACCCGCACTTCAGCCGCGACTATGCCTTCCACTTTGCCGTAGGCCTGCCCTTCTGACTTGCAGCAATGGGCGACGAAAAAGAAAAACTTACCGCTTTTTCTCAAAAACACAGTCGTTTTCTTTGTAGTTCTTCATTTTCTTCGTAACTTTGCAACCTCGAGCAGAGACCCTTGTGGCGTCTCTACACAAAAGCTAAAAGAACAGCAGATAGAAAACCAATTTTAACACCAAAGAACATAACAAAAATGAAAAGAGACAACGCCATCTTCGAGATGATTGAACGCGAACATCAGCGTCAGCTGAAAGGTATCGAATTGATTGCCAGCGAGAACTTCGTCAGCGATCAGGTGATGCAGGCCATGGGTTCCTGCCTCACGAACAAGTATGCCGAGGGCTACCCAGGCAAGCGCTACTACGGTGGCTGCCAGGTGGTGGACGAGGTGGAGCGCTTGGCCATCGAGAGGGTGTGCAAGCTCTTCGATGCCGAGTATGCCAACGTGCAGCCCCACTCTGGTGCACAGGCCAACGCTGCCGTGCTGTTGGCAGTGCTGCAGCCCGGCGACACCTTCATGGGCTTGAACCTGGCTCATGGCGGGCACCTCAGCCACGGATCGCTCGTCAACACCAGCGGCATCCTCTACAAGCCCGTGGGCTACAACCTGAACAAGGAAACCGGACGCGTGGACTACGACGAGATGGAGGCACTGGCACTGGAGCACAAGCCGAAGCTGATCATTGGCGGCGGCTCGGCCTACAGCCGTGAGTGGGACTACAAGCGTATGCGCGAGATTGCCGACAAGGTGGGCGCTCTGCTGATGATTGACATGGCTCACCCCGCTGGCCTCATCGCTGCCGGACTCTTGGACAACCCCGTGAAATATGCGCACATCGTCACCTCCACCACCCACAAGACCCTGCGCGGCCCTCGTGGCGGCATCATCCTCATGGGCAAGGACTTTGAGAACCCCTGGGGTCTGAAGACGCCGAAGGGCGAGGTGAAGATGATGTCGGTACTGCTGAACAGCGCCGTATTCCCCGGACAGCAGGGCGGACCGCTGGAGCATGTCATCGCTGCCAAGGCTGTGGCCTTCGGCGAGGCTCTGCAGCCTGAGTTCAAGGAGTGGGCCAAGCAGGTGCAGAAGAATGCCAAGGTGCTGGCCGAGGAGCTGGTGAAGCGTGGCTTCGGCATCGTCTCCGGCGGCACCGACAACCACTCGATGCTCGTTGACCTGCGCACGAAGTATCCCGACCTGACCGGCAAGGTGGCCGAGAATGCCCTCGTTGCAGCCGACATCACCGTCAACAAGAACATGGTGCCCTTCGACAGCCGCTCAGCCTTCCAGACCAGCGGCATACGCCTCGGCACGCCGGCCATCACAACGCGCGGTGCCAAGGAAGACCTGATGATTCAGATTGCCGCCTGGATAGAGGAAGTGCTGAATGACCCGCAGAACGAGGAGGTCATAGCCAGCGTACGCCAGCGCGTCAACGAGAAGATGAAGGAATATCCGCTCTTCGCCTACTAAAAAAAAACAAACGATGAGAAAACTAACGCTACTAATCTTTATTTTTACACTTTCGATAGTCGCTTCGCTCGCCTCCCCCAAAATTGAGGCGGGCAAGCGCTATCATATCTCTTGCCTTTTTGCGCCCGGTGGATGCGTGGTCGACGGTGCCTCAGTGGGACAGAACACACCACTCTACTACCTACGCACAGCAAATCAGAGCGACGAGGCCGCATGGCTTTTCCAGAAGGTTGATGGCGCTGATTATTATTACATCATCAACGCCAAGACCGGCCAGTACATCACTTACGACGGCGTCAGGCAAGACTCGCCCGAGCTGCGTCGCTATGTCTGCATGTCCGACAAACCCGATGGCGACAATTCGCTGTGGTACTTCAGCGCGGAGGGCGACGGCAACTACTCCATCTTCAGCCTACCCCAGAATATGGAGGCGTGGGACTTGCGGACAGGCAGCTATTGCGTGGGAACACACGCTTATTCAGGCGACACCAATCAGGTGTTCTTCTTCACCGATGAAGAGGGAAAACGCGTGCCTGAACACCAACCCAACGATATCGGCACAGGCTTCATAGTCAGTTCATGGTTAGGCGCCACCGAGGCATCAGCTGACGGATGGACGTTCACTGGCGACAGCTGGAGAGACCCTAACTGGGGCGACTACTACAACGGCGATGCCAGCGTCAGCACACCGTTCCTCGAGCGCTGGCATGACAGCTGGAATGGCCCGCTGAGCAACGGCACGATATCGCAAACGCTGAAAAACCTGCCCCAAGGAAAATACGAAGTGGCCGCCGATGTCATCGCCGTGCTGCAAGGATGGGGCAACGGCACACCAGCAAACGGCGTCACGCTCTTCGCCAACGGTCAGAGCATACAGTGCAGCACCTACAACGAGCGTCCGGAAAGCTACGTCGTAGAAACAACCGTAGGCGAAGACGGCACACTGACGCTGGGCTTGAAGATAGAAAACACCAATGCCAACTGGGTGGCCTTCGACAACCTCTGGCTCGTCTTCATGGGCACCGAAGAGGAAATGATAGAAGGCGAGAAAAACAAGATTCGCCTCGAGCTGGCCGACTATTACTCTGCCAGTGAGATTGAGGTGATGATCTCCCAGGCTGGCGACAACTTCGACAAGCTGGAAGAGCTGCGCAAGAGCACCAGCACGCTGGCCTCTATCGACCCGCTGGCCAGAGCTTTGAAAGACCTGACCATCGGCGGGCACAAGCCTGTATGGGTGGAGTCACTCGACCTCTATCTCACCTCTCTGCCCTTGGAACACTTCGATAACAGCTATACGGCCCGCATCGACTATGAGCCGCGTGAGGGCTACGGAGAGCTGACCATCGACGGTAAGGCAGCAACGGCCAATGCCGACTTCACCTTCGCCACCATAGAGGCTGGACGCGAATACGTCTTCAACGTGAAAGCCGACGACGGCACCGTCATCGAGAAGAAGCTCACCTTCACCTCGCTGCCCGTGGTGAAGATGTACGGCTCTTTTAACAACGACTACCTGCCAGGCAGCATCGCCGTGTATGAGTGCGACAAGGAAGCACCGGAACTGATGAGCATGAAGGCCAAATGGCGCGGCGGCATCACCAATGGCAGCGGAAAGCACAAGCGTAACTACCATGTGAAGCTGCTCGATGAGAACGGTGAGAAAAAGGAGCAGTCGTTCTTCGGATTGAGAAACGACAACAGCTGGATTCTGGAGAGCTGTCAGGTGGACATGAGCCGCATACGCAACCGTGTGCTCACCGACCTGTGGAACGCTTTCTGCACCAAGCCCTACTACATCAAGCAGGAGAAGAAAGCCATGAGCGGAACGCGCGGACACTTCGTAGAGCTCGTCCTCAACGATGAGTACCGCGGCATCTACTGCATGACCGAGAACCTCGACCGCAAGCAGATGAAGCTGAAGAAGATAGACGAGGAGACACTGACCGTGCACGGACAGCTGTGGAAATCGAAAGACTGGAGCTACGGCGTCTTCATGGGCCACGATTCTGACAACAACAACTATCCCAAGCGCCATCCGTCAAGCTATAACGAGTGGAGCGAGATGTGGGAAAACTATGAGGTGAAGTATCCTGACTTCGACGATTATGGCTATCAGACCGACTGGTCAACACTCTACGATGCCGTAGACTTCGTCTGCACCGCTACCGACGCCAACTTCCGACAGCACTTCACAGAATACTTCGACCTGCCTGTCGTCATGGACTATTACATCCTCATGGAGACCATCCTCTCTACCGACAACCACGGCAAGAACATGTTCTTCGCCTGCTACGACAAGCAGGAGGACAAGCGAATCACCCTTGCTGTGTGGGATATGGATGCCACCTGCGGCCAGCGCTGGAGCGACGACTACTATCACGACACCTTCCTCGGTCCCGAGCAGGACTATGCACAGTTCATCACGCGCTATGAGCATGGCGACTACAACCTCTTCCGCCGACTGCGCAACACCAATACCGAGGATTTCAACATGCAGGTGCGCCTGCGCTATCGCGACCTGCGGCAGAACGAGCTGGCCACGGAGAACATCCTCAACCGTTTCCGCACCTATCTGGACGAGTTCAAGAGGTGTGGCGCCGATCAGCGCGAGTATGACAAGTGGAGCTTCGACAGCGATGTGGCCCACCATCAACTGAACTTCGACGTGGAGATGGACTACCTCACCTACTGGTTCACACACCGCATGGACTACCTCGACCGGGTGCGGTTTAAGATTGATGAGCTGCCCAGCGACATCTCCGACATCAACCGCATGGAGGATGCAAAAGCCCACAACGCCATCTACGACCTGCAGGGCCAGAAGGTAGGCACCGCCGACGACTACGACCGTCTGCCCGCCGGCATCTACATCATCAACGGCAAGAAAAGTGTTAAAAAATAACAAGGGCAAGCAACTTTTTCACAGCCGAGGCCGTTTGTTATGCCACTTTTTGCTATCTTTGCAACACTAAATACAGAAATGAAATATCAACAATAAACACTAAAAACAAAAAACACTATGAGAAAAGTATTATTTGGCCTCAGCGCTATTTTGATGTGTGTGCTCCTGGCATCCTGCGGAAACCCCATGAGCAGGCTGGAAAGCATTGTTGACGACATGACAGAAAACGGCAAGGAATACGATTCCGACCAGTGGGAAAGCGTCTTGCGCGATGTTGCCGATCTGCAGCTGTCTTTCTGGGAGTCGGAGCCCTCCAGTGCCGACATCAAGGAGTTTGACAAGCTTGGCAGGAGTTTCGAAAAGGCAATCGATAAAGCCATGAAATCGAAAAAGTCGTTAAAAGCCTTTGAGAAAGCGTACAAGGCCCTGGATAAGGACAAGGAGTTCAAGAAGCTCATCAAGGACGGCGAGAAGGCTGAGAAAAAGGCTCGCAAAGCCGCCAAGAAATCCGCTAAGGACGAGGAGGACGACGAGGATGAGGAGGATGAGGAGGATGATGACGAGTAGTCCTCAACACTTCTGAATCAATAATCTGTAAGTCTGAGGATGAAGGCAACCTTCTCCTCAGGCTTTTTTCTTAATAAAAACCTAAAAACAGCAACACTGACATGAAAAAGATTCTTTACACCCTCATGGCCGCCACACTATGTCTGATGGTGGCTTCATGTGGCAACCCCGCCAGCAGAATCCAAAGCCTGGCAGAAAATATTGAGAACAACGGTGACGACTGGACCGATGCCGACCAGTGGGAAGGCGTGCTCGAAGACTTTGCTACCGCCACTTGCGACTTCCTCGAATCCGACTTTACGGAAGACGAGGCCATAGAATTTGGTGAAGCATGCTCCTCTTTCATGGAGGCTATCAGTGACATCGACGATAGGAAAGCCAAAAAAGCGATGGAAAAGGGAGCAAAAGCCATCGGTAAAAACAAGGAGCTGAACAAGAGACTGAAGAAAGCCGGCAAACGAGCAGAGAAATATGCCGAGGATCAAGACCTCGACGAAGACGAAATCAGGGATGCCTTCAGAGGGATTCACCTCCTCTGACCTGTTTGCGTTACCCCGAAGGAAAGACCAATCATCTGTAAAAGAAATGAAAAGACTGCTTCTCTTTCTGGTGGCAGCTTTGCCTATCACGGCGCTGGGACATCACAAAATCCTGGCGCCGGACTTTAAGTCGCTGCAGGTCATCGTCAACGACAACTGGCTTGCACCGCTGCCCATCATGGAGCTGGGCACCAACGATGTGGTGAACATCAGCTTCGACCAACTGTCGCATAACTACCACCGTCTTGTCTATCACCTGGAGCTGTGCAATCCTGACTGGACACCCAACGATGCACTCTTCGAGAGCGACTGGCTTGAGGGCTTCAACGACCGGCCCATCGATGACTACGAGAACTCGCTGAACACCAACGTGCTCTACACCCACTACCACATGACGCTACCCAACAACGACACGCGGCTGAAGATGAGCGGCAACTACCGCCTGCACATCATCGACGAGGACAACGACGACGACGAAGTCATTGTAGTAGAGCTGAGAGTCCTCGAGCCACTCACACAAGTAGGACTCAGCGTCACCACCAACACCGACCTCGGGCTGAACGGACGCTACCAGCAGGTGAACATGACTCTGGGCTTGGGGGCACTGCGGGTCACCGACCCTAACAACCAGCTGCAGACCTTTGTCCTGCAGAACGGACGCGAAGACAACATGAAGGAGAACGTCCGACCCAACTATATCACCCCGCAACAGCTGACGTGGGAGCACAACCGGCGCCTCATCTTCGATGCCGGCAACGAGTATCACAAGTTCGAGCTGTTAGACCCCAACTACCCCACCCTCGGCCTTGACCGTGTGCGATGGGACGAGCAGGAACGACGCTACCACGCCTTTCCCCTCCTCGTGGAGCAGCGGCGCAACTATGTCTATGACGAGGATGCCGACGGCGCCTTCATCATCCGCAACAGCGACAACATCGAAATAGACAACACTTCGGAGTATGTCTATGTGCACTACAAGGTGAAGGCTGTCCGCCGTTACGACAACGCCCGTGTCATCCTCGACGGGCGATGGACAATGGAGCCGGCCGACACTTACGAGTTGGAATACAACGCAGAAGACAATACCTACAACGCTGTCGTCATGCAGAAACTGGGCTACTACAACTATCAGCTCCTGCTGAAAGACTACGACGGAACCACCCACCCCATGCCCGAGGAGGGCTCCTTCTTTCAGACGGAAAACAAATACGAAGCCCTGGTCTACTACAGAGGCACCGGTGAACGCTCATGGCGCCTTGTGGGCTTCCATGAGATGAAGTTCAAAGCCTTATAGCCTCCTTTCCCCGATGCCTTTGCGACATCAGATGTGACCGCCGCCAGAAACATTGGTGCGCTTCTCACGGATGAGTTTCGTCTTGCTGAGCACATCCTGATAGTGCAGGGCGGCGATTGACGAGGGCTGGGAGAGTGGCGAGAGCTGCTTGCGGCAATACTCATCGATGTCGTCGAGATGCTGCAGGAGATAGAGCAGCACATCGCTCTGGTCTACGCGTGTGATGGCAACAGCCTTGGGGTCGGGATTCAGCAGACGGTCTATCTGTGCTATGTACGAGCGCTGCAGGTTGCGGCGCTCTTTCTGTTGCCACTCGCTCATGCCTTCCGGCATCGTCCACACCTGGGCGAAGAGGTCGCTGAGATAGCTGCCTACAGCATAATCGCCATTGTTGCACAGCGTGTTGAGCGTATTAGCCGACAGCAGGCGCCCAACGAGATTGTCCTGACGCGAGTTCTGCGTATTGGTGGGGTCAGTGCCAGTCTTGTAGATGATGTTCTCGGGATAGAGCCACTCGGGTGCCGTGAAGATGTTGCGGCCGATATACTCCAAGGCCTCCTTCTGGCGCGCAGCGGGCACGAAGGCGTGCGGCTCCTGTCCAGGCATGTTATTGCGGTAGCGCCCGGCAATGTTCTTCATCACATGGTTCTGATAGCGGTTGAACTGATCCTGCACGGCCTTGTACATCTCCGACAGGTCGTCATACTGGTCGTTGTCTTCGTGCGTCCACTTCGGCAGGGCCGACATCACACGCTTCAAGTTCTTCAAACCGTACTCCGATGCCTTCATGGAGTTGTCGCCCAAGTCCTCGGTCTGAGCTCGCGGGTCTTCGCCCTGCCCCTCGCCGCCAAACCACAGACGGGGGTTCTGGCGCAGCACCTTCGTCGTCTCGCTCATCAGCTTGTCTTTCTCCTCATACTCGTCCTTGAACTCCGGCCTCCACTGGTAGCCCCATTTGATGGCCCACTTGTCGTAGTCGTTGATGCGGGGGAAGAGTCCCTTCGGACTGATCTTGTCCTCGGGCTGTGCCACATAGTTGAAGCGGGCATAGTCCATGATGCTGGCGGTGTGTCCGTGGGCCTCCACCCACTGCTTGTTCCTCAGATTCTCTACCGGTGTACCCGACGAGGCGCCCATGTTGTGGCGCAGGCCTAAGGAGTGGCCCACCTCGTGTGAAGAGACAAAGCGGATCAGCTCGCCCATCAGCTTGTCATCAAACTTCATCGTCTGTGCCCGTTTGTCCAGTGGGCCGCACTGCACCATATACCACTTTGTCAGCAGGTTCATCACGTTGTGATACCAGCAGATGTGTGCCTCGATGATTTCGCCCGAGCGAGGGTCTACGATGCGCGGGCCATAGGCGTTCTCTGTCTCTGAGGGCAGGTAGCGGATGGCTGAGTATCTGGCATCGTCCAAGCTGATGCTTCCGTCCTCAGGCAGTTCCTTGGCCACAATGGCATTCTTGAAACCGGCAGCCTCGAAGGCTTCGTTCCAGTCGTTGACACCCTGTATCAGGTAAGGCACCCACTTCTTAGGCGTGGCGGGGTCGATGTAGTAGACTATCTGCTTCTCAGGCTCCACCAGCTTGCCTGCCAGGTATTTCTTCTTGTCCTTCGGCACCAGACGGTAGCGTGAGATGAACGACTCGTGCTGTGTCTTGTGCTGGTCGTCGCTGAAGATGGTCATGTTGTTCACGAAATAGCCCACCCGGTCGTCCCACAGGCGTTTGCGCATGGGCACCTCGGGCAGCAGGACGATGCTGGTGTTGAAGGCCATGGTGAGCGAGCCAGTCCGTGCGGCCGGCGAATTGGTGCCGCTAGAGCCGTAGGTTCGTGTGGTAGCCACTTCGATGTTTTGAGGAAAGACCATCAGTGTGTCGATGTAGGTACGGTCAGCCTGCAGACCACCCACCTTCAGCTGTGTCTTCATGGTGTTGGAAAACGAGGTGAGATGGCTGTCGGACTTGAACAGCGGCGTCACTTCGATGAGACTGGCATCGTCGGCCTCGTTACGGCCAATAATCTTGAATGCCCTCACCATCGGGTCGACGGTGGCACGGTTCAGCGTCAGCGAGATTTGATCCTCAGGATTGCTGAAGTGGCTTTGCACATACTCTCGCATCAGCAGCTGCGCCGTGTCGCGCTGTTCGAAATAGACAGTGTTGTGGGTGATTTCCTCGCCGGCAAACTGCCCAAGGCCCTGTGGCACAGAGGTGAAGCGCGTCACACAGAGCAGCATGCGGCCCATCAGCGAGTCGGCCACCTCGAAGTAATACTTATCCTCGATGTGGCGCACCAGAAAGAGACCCTCGGTGGTCACACCGCCTTTCTTCACCAATTTTTCATACTCCGACTCTTTTTTCTTCTGGTCGTTTTTCTTACTCAGCGTGTCGGTGGCCAGTGTGTCGGCCTTTTGCTCCGTCACCGGGATGCTGTCGTTCAACAGGAAATGCTTGACTTGCGCCTGTGCGCAGATGGCCATCATGCTGGCCACAAGAAGTAAACTGAAATGTCTCATGGGCTTAGTTTGGAGGTTTCTCGTTTGCAAAGTTATGCTTTTTATTTCAATTACAGACTGTTTTTTCACTTTTTCTGCATTTTTCTTTGACGCATAGGAAAAAAAATGTATTTTTGCACTGAAAAAGCTATTATCAAACAAACCTTATATGGCAACCGTAAAACCTTTCCGTGGCCTCAGGCCACCGCGTGAATTAGTAGAAAAAGTAGAGAGCCGTCCCTATGACGTGCTCGACAGCGAAGAGGCCCGCCAAGAAGCCGGAGACAACGAGATGAGCCTCTACCACATCATCAAACCCGAGATTGACTTCCCCGTAGGCACCAGCGAGTATGACCCACGGGTCTACGAACAGGCCGCCAGAAACTTCCAGAAGTTCCAAGACAACGGCTGGCTCGTGCAGGACTCGCGCGAACATTATTATATATATGCGCAGACCATGAACGGGAAGACGCAATACGGCCTTGTCGTCGGTGCCTGGGTCAACGACTACATGGAGGGCCGCATCAAGAAGCACGAGCTGACCCGTCGCGACAAAGAGGAAGACCGCATGAAGCACGTCCGCGTGAACGATGCCAACATGGAGCCGGTGTTCTTCGCCTATCCCGACAATGCCGTGCTCGACGCACTCATCACGCGCTATGCACAGACCGAGCCGGAGTATGACTTCATTGCACCCATCGACGGTTTCCGCCACCAGTTCTGGGTCATCGACGACGACGACGACATGCAGACCATCACCGACGAGTTTGCCAAGATGCCGTCACTCTACATTGCCGACGGCCACCACCGCTCGGCAGCAGCCGCGCTCGTGGGAGCCGAGAAGCAGCGGCTCAATCCGCATCACACAGGACAGGAGGAGTACAACTATTTCATGGCTGTCTGCTTTCAGGCATCGCAGCTCACCATCCTCGACTACAACCGCGTGGTAAAGGACTTAAACGGCTTGAGCTCAGAGCAATTCATAGAAAAGCTACAGCAATGCTTCACCGTGGAAGACAAAGGCACCGACATCTACAAGCCGCAGCAGCTGCATGAGTTCTCGCTCTATCTCGACAGCCATTGGTACAGCCTGAAGGCCAAGGACGGCACCTACGACGACAGCGACCCCATCGGCGTGCTCGACGTCGACATCTCCAGCCGGCTCATCCTCGACCAGATACTCAACATCGGCGACCTGCGCTCTTCCAAGCGCATCGACTTCGTGGGCGGACTGCGTGGCCTCGGCGAGTTGAAACGGCGTGTAGACAGCGGAGAGATGCGGGCCGCCCTCGCTCTCTATCCCGTCTCTATGCAGCAAATCATCGACATCGCCGACAGCGGCAAGATCATGCCTCCCAAGGCCACATGGTTTGAGCCGAAGCTACGCTCGGGGCTCGTCGTTCACAAGCTGTCCTGATTCGTTACCGTTATCACGTTATTACGAAATTTCGTTATCCCGTTATAACGTGATAACGTGATAACGAAAAAAAAAGAAAAAAAGAATGCCTGACGAATATCTCACCATCAGCACCACCGGCGAGGGATACTACACCGAGAAGCGCAGCAAGTTTCTGGCGTGGGCCCATCATGTGGAGAGCATCGACGAGATAAAAGCCTTGCTGGCCGACTATCGCAAGCGCTACTACGATTCCCGCCATGTGTGCTATGCCTATATGCTGGGGCCTGAGCGTCAGGATTTTCGCGCCAACGACGACGGCGAGCCGTCATCCACAGCAGGGAAGCCCATCCTCGGACAAATCAACTCCGCCGAGCTTACCGATGTCCTCGTCGTCGTGGTGCGCTACTATGGCGGGGTCAACTTAGGCACCAGCGGACTCATCGTGGCCTATCGCGAAGCAGCCGCCCTGGCCATTGCCGATGCGGGGAAAGAGACACGACAGGTGGAGGAGCTCGTCACCTACGACTTCCCCTACCCTATGATGAACAGCGTGATGCGCGTCGTCAAGGACATGCAGCCGCGCATCGTCAGCCAGACCTACGACAACACCTGCCGCATCACCCTCGCCATACGACAAAGCATGGCCCAACAGCTGCAACAACGCCTCGACAAACTGAGTTTCGAAGACAATTAATCCATTCACTAGTTTTGGAGTTAAAGGAGTTAAAGGAGTTAAGGGAGTTAAAGACAATAGCTCTGCAACGGATTTCAGCCCAGAGACAAAGGCTTTTCATGGAGAGTCATTTGTCTTTAACTCCTTTAACTCCTTTAACTCCTATAACCTGTAACTTGAATTAACCCCCAAAAACAGAAATCATATGAGAAAAGTAAAATTCATCCTGATGTCGCTCGTGACCGCCACCATCATCGGCTGTGGCACCACATCGACAGTGCCCATCACTGGGCGCAAGCAGACACTGATGGTAAGCGACGGTGAAGTGCTCTCGCTGGCCAATCAGCAGTACAAAGAGTTTATGACCAAAGCCAAGAAGTCGACCAACGCCGCCAACACCGCCATGGTGCAGCGCGTGGGACAGCGGTTGGCCAACGCCGTGACACAGTATCTCAAAGCCAACGGCATGGCCAACGAGGTGCAGAACTACCAGTGGGAGTTCAACCTCGTAGCCGACAAGCAGGTCAACGCCTGGTGCATGCCCGGTGGTAAGATTGTGGTCTACGAGGGACTGCTGCCCGTCACCCAGGACGAAGGCTCGCTGGCCATTGTCCTCGGACATGAGATAGCCCACGCCATAGCGAAGCACTCCGCTGAGCAACTCTCAACGCAGATGCGCCAGCAGCAGGGTCTGCAGATAGGCACGGCCATAGCCGGAGCACTCGGCATGGGACCGAACACGCAAAGCATTGTGCAGACAGTGGCGGCGCTCAACTTCAACTTCGGCAATCTGAAGTATTCGCGCGACCATGAGAACGAGGCCGACCACATCGGGCTGATCATCACCGCCATGGCAGGCTACGACCCGCAGGTCGCCCTACCCTTCTGGCAACGCATGGCAGCATCGTCGACGCAGCAGACGGCAGAGTTCCTCAGCGACCACCCCTCCGACGCCACACGCATCAGGAACATACAGAACTGGATGCCCGAGGCACTGAGGTACTACAAAAGGCAGTAGAGTATTCGCAACTGTCGATATTTGGAGTTAAAGGAGTTAAGGGAGTTAAAGGAGTTAAAGACAATAGCTTTGCTATGGATTTCAACCCAGAGACAAAGGCTTTTCATGGAGAGTCATTTGTCTTTAACTCCTTTAACTCCTTTAACT
>JAEEPZ010000147.1 GCA_016285055.1 Prevotella sp. | reverse complement strand
CCCTTGAAGGGAGGGGATGGCTGCGCATGGAGCTACGCGGTGGGCAAGGCGTAGCAAAGTCCCGAAGGGACGACGGATTACAGGCAGGGGCAACGCCCCTGTATCATGGCCCCTACCACACAAAAGTCCCGAAGGGACGACAGACCCTGCGCATCGGTTCCGTCGTCCCTTCGGGACTTATTTTTGTGTCGCCTTTTAGCAGGGGCGATGCCCCTGCCTGTATTCCGTCGTCCCTTCGGGACTTTTTGCCGTTCCTTGCCCGCCTCATGGGGTCCCTGCAGCGGGCAAGGCGATAGCTATTATCCCAAATTGTTTTTCTTGTTTTTATTTGTTTTTATTGGTTTTTTCTCAGGCCGCTTCGCGGTATAAATTCACATAGTTCGCGATGTAACTATGTCTTATTCCACCCGCACAATTTGTACTTTTTCGGAGTAAAAAGGGAATGTCATTTACAGATGCCTCCTATTTAACACCCTATTTCTTCGGCTTGATGTTCAGCTTATAGATGGCCGAGAGCATCAGATAGCGTGGAATGCAGTTGTTCCAGGTCTCAGTCCTGCCTTGTGCGTTCACGCTGTACTGCTTGCTGGAGAGCTGGTGCAGCAGGTCGAAGGCGGTCAGCTTCAGGGTGAGCTTTTCTTTAAATAAGGTACGCGCGAGCTCTGCGTTCCACACCAGGTCGTCGGTGTTCATCATGTCGCTGCTGTAGCCCCGACGGCTATACATGCGGATGTCGGTGCCCAGCGACAGTTTCACCCACGGTATGACGTAGCGCAGCAGCCCGCCGTAGTTGTAGTCGAAGGCCGAGATGCGCTCAAAGTCCTGGCGCTTGCTGGTAGACGAGCGCCAGCTGATCTCGCCGCTAACGCCGATGGTGAGTTTGTCCTTCTGATATTCCACTCCCAGCTTGTCGTGGAGGGTCCAGTTGTTGACGGTGCTCTTCAGGGGCGTGGGTTGTTGCCCCGTGGTCTGGACATACTGCACGCCGAAGTCGACGCTGTGGATGTAGTTGGCATCGAAGTGCTGCTGCAGGGTGAGCTGTTTCTTCTTGTCCAAGGGACGCTCGTAGCTGGTGCCCAAGGTCCACGACCAGTTGCCGTTGATGTTGTCGTTCTGGTAGGTATAGGCTCCTGTGACCTGGTTGTAGGTGGTGCGTGTGCCCCAAGCGTTTTGTGTCAGGCTGGCATTGGACCAGAGGCGGACGAAGCGACGCGTGGAGTCGTTGTTGAAGACAAAGGTGATGCTGAGATTGTGGGTGAGGCGTGCCTTCAGGTCAGGGTTGGTGATCCAGGTGACGAGTGGGTTGGTGGTGTCGTCATTGGGAATGAGGGTCGTCAGTTCAGGGCGTGCGATGCTGGAACGATAGCTAAGATTCTGCAGCCCGTGCTTAATGCCCCAGCGGTACCACTCGAAGCCGGGCGAGAAGTTGGTGTAGTGGCGCCGGGCAATGGTGTCGATGTCATGACCGATGTAGTGCACGCGGTCATTGTTGACGTCGATGGGCAGTGACAGTTCCATATACTCATTGTCAGTCGAGTGATGGATCTCCAGTCCACCTTGGTAGCCGTGTGTCATGTGCATCTGCGTGTCGCTGTTGTGAGTGTCGAGCACCGTGGCAAGGGCATCGCGGCTGGACGGCAACCAGCCGATTTGCTGGCGGTCGTTCACGGCATCCTGCAGCCAGTCGAGGCGGTAGTACAGGTTGTGGCTCTTGTTCATGGCCTGATCGTAAGACACGTAGGGCTGCACGTACCATTGATTGAGCAACTGCAGCGTATAGGTGGCGCGGGCTTGGTACTGGTAGTTGTGGCTGTGGGTGTCGGCGTAGTAGTGGCGCAGTTCGTCGCTGCCGGTCAGTGCATAGTAGGTGCGTTGCAGGCTGAAGTCCTCGGCAGGTTTCTGGTTGGCGTAGTTGGCAGTGAAGCTCAGCATGAAAGCATCGCCCCAGTCAAACTTGTGGTGATAGTTCAGGCTGCCTGTCATGTTCAGCTGCCGATATTTGTTCAGTCCGTCGTTTAGTGTGCGGTTGATGAGCGTGCTGCGCAGGGTGCTGTCCTGGCTGCCGGTGCTGCGGTCGCCATTAGAATAGGTGATATATATGTAGCTCCACAGCGTGAAGGGCTTCTTCATCTGGAACCAACTGTTGGCATTGAAACTGAAGTCCTTCTGACGGTTCCACGACTCTGAACCGCCCGTGATATTGCCATCGGTGGCAAAGCGCTCCGTGGCCGTGCGGCTCCAGTTGTCGGCGTCGCTCCAGTTGAACGTGGCATCCAGCGACTCCTCCCAGTCTTTGTCCTTGTCCTCGGTCTCTATGTGTAGTCCCGTTTGCTTGGTTGACATCAGTCCCTGCGGCATGTCGCTGGGCCGCCAGTCGCCGTCGCTGCCAGGCGTGCGGTTCTCGTTCACATTGTTCAGGTTGGCGAAGACCGACGCCCGCGAGTGGTCGTCGTAGTAGAGGCCGAAGAAACGGGCCAGGTAACGTGAGTCGGTGCCTGCGCCCGTCTCCACATTGCCCAGGTAGCCGCGGTTGTACTCGCGCTTCAGCTGAACGTCCATCACATAGTCCTTCTGCGACACGTCGTGGCCTACGAGCTGACTCTCCTTTGTGCTCTTGTCATAGACCTTCAGTTCCTTCACGGTAAAATAAGGGAGGTTGTCGAGCATCACCTTGTTCTGCCCCTTGAAGAAGTCCTTGCCGTTCAGTGTCAGATAGTCCACTTTCTTGCCATTGATGTAGATGTCGCCGTTCTCCTTCAGCTCGGCGCCCGGCATCTGTCGGATGAGTCCGTCGAGCATTGAGCCTTCGGGCAGGTTGAACGCCGAGGCGTTGTACACCAGCGTGTCGCCCCGGTAGGCCAGCTTCACCTTGGTGCCCCTGACCACCACGCCTTCCATGCCCACCTCTTGATAGATGTCGTCGTCCTGCCGTTGTTTCTTCTTCATCAGCAGGCGTGGCAGTTCAAAGTAGCTGTTGCGGGCAATGTGGCGCAGCGCGTAGTTCATGGTGGTGTCCTCATAGCCGTCGGCCGTGGCTTTGACGATGAAGTCAGCTTGACGGGCCGGCACCTTAAATTCATAGAAGCTCGAGGTGCTCCACGTCCAGCACGTCATCGTGTCGACGACGGCTGAGTCAGCGGCCTGCATCAGCGTGACGAAAGCCTTCACCTTCGCCTTCGTGAACGAGTCGTAGACCTCACCATAGAGTTGTATCGTGCGTTCCTTCTTCTTCGGCTTCGCTTGCAGGGAATCGGTCTGAGCTGCCATCGTAAGCGAGAGCACCAGACTAACGGTTAACAAAAACAATCTTTTCATGGCTGCAAAAGTACAAAAAAACGTGATGAAGACAAAAAAATGAACTGTGTTTCTTTTGTTTTGCGCTCAACTTTTTGTTTTTTTGTGCAAAAGGAGCAAACTGACTATTTCTCGGAAAAAAAAGAAACAAATTTCTTTTGTTTTGCTCTCGACTATTCGTAATTTTGCTCTCGACAACAAATCCGGACTTCTATCAAATTATTTGTAAGAAATGAGAAAGACCTTTTACCGTATCCTTATGGTGTGCCTGCTGTTGTTGGCAGGCCAGTTTGTAACAGCTCAGGAGCGCCGTCCCATCGACAACCGCCACCCGCTGTGGCTGGTGCATATCGACGTGTGGAACTCGGCCGACCCGCAGAAAATCATCGACCTGATTCCGGCGGACGTGAAGCCCTACGTCTGCATGAACCTGAGCCTCTCGTGCCAGTATGACACGCAGACCAACATGTACCGTATGCCCCGCAATGCCGTGCGCACCTACAAGTCGTGGGCCACGGTGTGCCAGCAGAACGGACTGTGGTTCTGTTGCCAGCCAGCCAGCGGCGGACACACCCACATCCAGGACAACGACCTGGAGACCTTTGAGTATTTCTTCAAGACCTATCCCAACTTCCTTGGCTGGAACTATGCCGAGCAGTTCTGGGGCTTCGGCGAAGCCGGCGACAAAGGCTCTATGACAACCTCTTCGCGCTGGGCCCTGTTTGCCAATCTGGTGGAGATGTCGCACAAGTACGGCGGATTCCTCACCGTCAGCTGGTGTGGCGGCGTCTATCACTTCAACACCGACCCCATCGCCGAGCTGAAACTCGAGCCGCGGTTTCTGGAAGCCTGCAAGAAATATCCCGAGGCCATCGTCTTCCTCTATAAGTACACCCATGCCAGCAGCTTCTACAACAACGAGAGCGTCTGCTGGGGACCCTTCGTCAGCGGTCTGACGAAGAACTACGGCGTGCGCTACGACAACTGCGGATGGAACGACACCATGTCAAAGCTGGTGGGCAGCGACAAGTGCAAGTATCCCGGTGCTGCCGGCATCGCCACGGTGATGGAGCAGACCTGCGTCAACGGCGGCGCTGTGTGGGACGGCCCCGAACTCATCTGGACCGAAGACTTCCAAAACCTGTCCGACTCGCAGGTCGACGGTTACACACGCCGCAACTGGGGCACCTTTGCCAACTTCAAGGGCATCTGGCTCGACATGTGGCGCCGCATAGCCGACGGCACCATGTACATCCCCTCGCGTGAGGAAGTGGTGGAGAAGACGAAGGTGGTCATCCTCCACGACAAGAGCGATGACTTCTGTGTGTGGGACAATCTCTACGACGGACTCTATCTGCAGACCGACCCGGCCAATCAGAAGAAAGAAGGCGCATGGAGCTACGGACAGTGGCAGAACAACCTGTGCTACTTCAAGTCGACAGGGCGCTACGGCGCCATCCCCATGGTGACGGGACTCTATGACGATGCTGCCAAGGCCATTCCCGTGCAGGTGAAGAAGACGGCCTACACCACGCGATGGGGCACTGCCGCCACTCCCACGTCGAAGAAGGTGACGGAGTTCAACAGCCTCTATCCCGAAGTGTCGAAGGGCGACCTCTACGTCAACCGCTACCGCAACCAGCTCGTCACCTACACTCCCTATACCTATCTGAATGTGAAGAAGACGGCCACGGCCGCCATCCCCTTGCAGTACAACACCTGCGACTCGCTGAAGCTTACCTATGGCAAGCTGTCAAGCGGCATCATCCGCGAATATGCCGACCACATCGACTTCTACCTGAACAACTACCGCAGCGACAGCACCGCACAGCAGACGGACAAAATCGTCATCATCGGAGCCAGCGCCGAGCCCACCTGTAAGCTGACCAAGCCTTCGACGGGTGCCACCAGCCACCTGGCTTCCCTCATCAACAAGGTGTATGACGCCGAGAGTCAGACTTTCTCATTCGATGTCAAGCACATGGGGCCTGCCATCATTCGCGTAGACTGCGCCGGTGCTGCCACCGACCGCCTGACCGACGTGCTGCCCGCTGAGGCTCTCGGCCAGCCCCAACAGCCGGAGCCCTACCGAGGCCCCATCATCATCGAGGCGGAGAACATGGACCGCAAGAGTGCCAGCTGCCGCCTGACCCATTCGGGATGGTGGGCACCGGAGCTCAACGATTTTGCCGGCATGGGCTTCATCGAGACCCAGGCCTCGACAGGCTGCGCGCTGCGCCATCAGCTGAAGCTGGCCGAGGGTGGCGACTATCGCATCATCGTGCGCTATTGCAACAGCAGCAAGGCCGGCAACATGAAGGCGACGGTGAATGGCACATCGCAGACCATGGCCTTCGAAAAAGCTGGCTTGAGCGACTGGCGCGGGGCTGCCGTCACTGCGACGCTGCAGGCTGGCACCAACACGCTGATTCTCCAGAACTCAGGCAGCATCAAGATGTACATCGACCAGATAATCTACGAGCCGGTGGGCACAGAGCCTGAGAAGTTTGCCGTGACTATACGCAAGGCCGACTTCGGCAGCGTCAGTGCCGACGTGGCGACAGCAGCTGCAGGCGAGACGGTGCACCTGACCGTCACTCCTGATAAGGGCTATGGCCTCAAGTCACTGAACGTTGTCAACTCCATCTTCTATACTCAGGGCAAGACCATCGCCTTCGAGGAAGGTGCCACCGACGTGACCTTCACCATGCCCGACGACAATGTGACCATCCAGCCCGTGTTCTACGACAAGACAGCCGTCTACGAGCTGGACTATACCGACGTGGCCAGCGGAGCGCTGCCTGTGGGCTGGCGTACCACCGATGGCAATGACGTGCGCAACTATCCTTCGCAGAACGGCAGCGGCCCGCGCACCTTCACCAACTTTACTGGCTATCAGGGCAAGGCGCTCTACTGGCGCAACACCAGCGCCGAGTATGGCCGCCTGGCTGCCTATCCGCTGACACTGGAGCCGGGCAGCTATCAGCTGTCGTTTGCCATGGCTGCTTGGAAGGGGTCGCCTACCTATCAGGTGAACATCCTGAAGAGCAGTGGCAGCAGCATCGCCACATCGGCTACCTATACTGCCGCGCCCAACGTGAACGGTAACGATGCGGGTGACATCTCGTCCGCTGTGCGCCGCACACTGGATTTCGAGGTGACCACCGCAGGCAAGTACGTCATACAGTTCAAGGATAAGTCCACCGCAGGCGGATTCCATGAGTTCCTGCTGGCTGAATGTCGGCTGCGTGACCTCAGCCTGTTCACTGGAATCAGCACTGTTGATGCCGCCGACCGCTTGCCGAAGGGCATCTACAGTCCGTCGGGTGTGCGCCGCGAGACCTTGCAGCGTGGCATGAACATCATCGTGGGGGCCGACGGAAAGACCAGAAAGGTGATGGTGAAGTAAAGGAGGCCATTGGCTGACCTGCCCCGCGACGTAACCATTCCATCCGCACTGCAAAAAAAAGTCCGAAGGCTTCGGACACTCTGTCCGAAGCCTTCGGACTCGTTGTCCGAAGGCTTCGGACTTTTCGTCCAAAGGCTTCGGACAAACAGTCCGAAATGTAAAGAAAAATTGCGGACTGTTTTAAATTAGTAAAACAGAACGAGTTACAAATAAATGCAGGCTGAAAATTGGTAGGATGTCAGGCCTTGGGCCGCACTACACGTAAAAATCATCAAAAATGATGATCCGCATGTGGCTGATGGATGCCTTTGCTACCATGTTCTTCTGTCTGTCTCGTGCATTACCGTTCTAACACGTACCGCCGCAACAGTAGCTTTTTTCCCCCCTTGGAAAGGGTCCCTTGTAGGGGTGGGGCTGGGGTACACTACGCACATTTGTTTGAGTATCTCTGCCGCTCCCCGCCCCTGTAACTACTTTATACACATCTCAGCAATGAAAACACAGAAATAGCCCGAAGGGCTGAAAAGTTTGCAGGCAGGGGTGAAACTCCTGCAAAAGCAGATGGTAACATCAGCCCCGAAGGGCTGAAAAGTTTACAGGCAGGGGTGAAACTCCTGCAAAAGCAGATGGTAACATCAGCCCCGAAGGAGCGACGGAATACAGGCAGGGGCAACGCCCCTGTAAACAGTTGACCACCAACAAATGAAGCCCCGAAGGAGCGACGGAACATTCTATCGCCCCTTCGGGGCTACTCCCCCCGAGATGTGTATAAAGAGTAGGCCCCTGTAAGGGAGCGGCGGAGATCGGTGCCATGTTTATCTAACTAATTAACATATATTAAATTTGAATAGCGAATTATTATACAAACATTATGTAATTTTGCAGTCTAATTGTGAAGAATGGCCTGATGGACAACAGCAAGCTTTCCAGCGCCAAGCTGTTTGACCTGCAGGGCTGCAGTGCCGGCACCAGCCCCACTAAAGGCATTGATATACAAGACGGAAAGAAAGTAATCATCAAATAATCCACTTATTATCAATCAAAAACATGTAAAAATGAAAAAGAATTTCATTTGGATGCTCGCCGCCATCCTTCTCTGCGGTACCATGACTACCGTATTAACCGCTTGTGGCGATGATGACGACGACGACAGCAGCAGCCCCTCCTCATCAGCCAACGTCTACGAAGTGACCCTCTCGGCATTGCTGCCCCGCTGCTCAGCTCCTTATATGAAGGTACAGCTTGAATACACCGATGCCGATGGCAAGAGCCAGACCGTTACCGTCCAGGAAGGCGACCAGAGCCAGACCATCAGCGATGCAGCAATGGATATCTATAGGAGTCTGACCAACCAATATCGCACTAATCCTGCTAACGTTGAGATACTCGACAATTTCATCGTACGCAATTTCACAATGCGCGTACCTGCAGGTAAGTCGTACTCATACGAGGGCACCGTTGTCGTCCGCAATGACTTCAGCGCTCCCGAAGGCAAAGTCAATGTGATTCGTCCCTGTGTCATTTCTACAGCCAAGCGCATCAGCGGCAACAGCGCCGACCATTCAGATCTCGCCAATAACGGCAGCCTCAGCATCATCTGCAGCTTTGGCATCGCTGCCGACAGCTTCGAGTCAATCATCAGCCGCTGGGACGGCCGCGACGTCGGCAGCGGCTCTGTCACGATGAAGTAACAGCTCCTTTGAAGCGTCTGTTCTTACAATCAAGGAAGGCTCCTGCAGCACTGCGCCGCGGGAGCCTTCTTTTCATCAGCTATAGAGGTGGAGCACGCTCTCCTTGATGTAGGGTATGTCGGCCGAGGCAATAGTCACCTTCGTCGCAGCCCCCGGGAATTGCTCCAGCCACAGCGGGATGTTCTTTACTACATCGTCGTAGCTGCCCCGCTCAGACCCTTCCCCGGCCCCTCCCTGTGAGGGAGGGGAGTAGATAGTGTCTGCGCGGTGTTTACCGCCTATGGGTAACTTCTCCCCTCCCTCACAGGGAGGAGCCGTGAGTGGGTCTTGTTTTTTCCAGATGCGGTTCAGGTCGTGCTTCCGCTTTGTACCGTCGATGGTGATGCCGACAGACAGGTGATTACGGTTCTTATCTATGAACCGCTGCACCTTGTCGGTGTGGTCCCGAACATCCTCCTTAACAAGTGCCGGTGAAAAGATACGAAGGAAAGCTGGAACGTTCAAACTTTTTGGATGGAAAACGCATTAGTACGCTAAAAATTCGTACCTTTGCATTCTATTATGAGTGATTTCGCATTTGAGCTTGCAAAACTATTGGCTATGGAAGGCTCCGATTTCATCAAGCAGTTGAAGTTGATTGCCTCTTTAAATGATTTCTCTCCACTTGAAGGCGAGAACGACATATTCACCGTAGGCGGAGAAAAGTGTGGTGACTACAGCAACTTGCTCCTGTTTTCCGCAACGGGGTGACCCAAATCGGGGTTTAGTGTTTCACACCGATAGCATCCAGTAGCTTCGTGACCTCCTCATCGTAGTCTGTGCGGA